>NZ_JBDIYD010000006.1:0-184894 GCF_039649255.1 Dechloromonas sp. ZS-1
TCTTGAGCGACGGCGGAGAAACCGATACCGGCCAGCAGGGCCAGCACCAGGGACTTCTTGGCGATATTCTTGATCATGTGTGTTCCCTGTTGAAAATTAAAATGGAGACTCTGCTATTTTAAACCGAAGGATGCGGGTTTCGGCCAGTCGGTCAACAAATATGCATACGCTGTCACCCGAATCCAGCCGCTGTGGCAACGCGATTTGAGACAATGGCCGCCATGATGATGCAATTTCGCTCCCTGTTCCGCTGGCTGCTCGGCAAGCCGGCCCCTGCCCGTGACCCGATCGCCGAGGCGCTGGCCGCCTTCCGCAATCCGGAGGCCGACTCGCTCGAATTGCTGCGCCACCTGGTCGCCCGCTTGCGCCCGGCCCGGCGACGCGACCATGACGCACCGGCCCGTCACGCCCACCTGCTGGCGCTGCTCGAGGCCGACCCGGACCTGCTTGCCGCCTTTCGCCACCATGTCATCCATTTCATCGCCACCCGCAAGCTGCTCACCTTCTTTACCAACAGCGGCATCCTGCCGGGGACCGGCTTTTTCTCCGAATGGTGGCGCATCCTCGGCAACCGCCTGTTGCCGGAGTCGCTCGACGAACGCCAGCTGAAGGACTGCCTGCACCTGATCTACGACCGCCGCGACGACTGGCGCTGGCAGGAAGACATGCCGGCCGAAACCAGCCGCCGCTTCTGGCAATTGATGACGGCCGGCAGTGAACTCGAACGCATCGACTGGCGCCAGATCCAGGAACAGCTGCTCGACGCCATCCTGCTGCTCGCCCACCGGGTCAGCGGCCTCGGCGTCGATGGCGAACTGATGCGTGCCTCGCCCGATCTCGATGCCGACCGCCCCCGCTTCATCTCGCTCTCCGCCGAAGCCCTGCTCTTTGCCAACAGCCAGCGGGCGGCCCTGGACGATGCGGCCTTGAACGCCGATGACGGCAGCCAGTTGCTGGTCATCGCGGATCAGTGTCGCGAAGCGCTGACCCGGACACGTAAACGCGCGCAGAGCATCGGCACCAGCCTGCACCTCTCCTACCTCCTGAAGCGCGGCGACCAGAGCCTGCAGCGCCTGGCCGACCTGATCACCATTTTGCGCGCCACCCGGACGTCGACCGCCGGCGACGAGGCCGTCATCGCCTGGGCCGATTTCGCCCACGATACTTTCCGCGCCGAAAACCGTCGCAACAGCCTGCGCGCCTACCTGGGCGAACTGTCGCGCCTGCTTGCCGTCCGGGTCACGGAAAACGCGGCGCGCTCCGGCGAACACTACATCTGCGAGAGCAAGGCGGATTACGGCCACATGTGGCGCTCGGCCGCCGGCGCCGGCGTATTGATCGGCGCGATGGCCCTGCTCAAGATCAAGGCGGCGGCGCTGCACGCACCGCTGGCGGTCGAAGCCTTCCTGTTCAGCATGATCTACGGCCTGGGTTTTGTCCTCATCTACCTGCTCGGCATGACGGTGGCCACCAAGCAGCCGGCCATGACCGCGCAGACCCTTGCCGGGCTGCTCGGCGACATCAAGCCGCGACGCAGCGCCGACATCGAACGCGTGGTCGACGTGGCCGCGGCGGTCTGCCGCAGCCAGCTCGCGGCCATCGGGGGCAATGTGATGGTGGCGCTGCCGGTGGCGATCGCCATCGGAATCGGGCTCACCCACTGGCTGGGCGAGCCGGCTGTCGGCATGGGCAAGGGCGCCCATCTGCTGGCTGATCTCGACCCCATTTCCTGGGCGCTGCCGCATGCGGCCATCGCCGGCTTTTACCTCTTCCTGTCCGGCCTGATCACCGGCTATTTCGACAACCGCGCCGCCTACCGCGACGTCGGCCGGCGCATCGCCCGACTGCGCTGGCTGCGCCGCCTGCTCGGTGCTGAACGGGCGGGCCGGGTCGGCCAGTACATCGAGGATCACCTGGGCGGCATCATGGGGAATTTCCTGTTCGGCTGCATGCTCGGCTCAACCGGCGTCATCGGCACCATCCTCGGCCTGCCGCTCGACATCCGCCATATCGCCTTCTCGTCGGCCAACCTCGGCTATGCGCTGACCGCCTTCCAGTTCGACCTGCCACTCAAGACCCTGCTCTGGGCCGTGCTGGGCGTCGGCCTGATCGGCCTGATCAACCTGGCGGTGAGCTTCACCCTCGCCCTGCGCACGGCCCTGGATGCCCGCCAGATCCGCTTCGAGCACTGGGGGCCGCTGGCCGCTGCCGTCTGGCGACGATTCCGCGCCGCACCGCGCAGCTTCCTATTGCCGCCGGCCGATCCGCGTTGATGCAGCCGCATCCCCTGCGTCGCCTGCATGGACTGCTCCTGCTCCTGTGTCTGCACGGCGCGGCGGCCGGCGAACTGCGTCTCGACGCCCCCGAGGACATCCGCGCCCTCCTCACGCCCTGGCTGGATGCCCAGGCCACCTCGCCGCGTCGCCTGCAAACGGCGGCCTCGGACATGCTGGCCACCGAAGGCTATTTCTCGCCCCGTTTCCAGTTTGAAGAAACGGACGGCGCGCTCCGCCTCACCCTCGACCCCGGCCCGCGCACGCGGATAGACAGCCTGGCGCTGACGGTCGACGGCCCCGTGAGCCCGGAAACCCGGGCGGCCCTCGAAGCCGAATGGCGTCTGCCCGTCGGCCAGCCCTTCCGTCAGGCCGACTGGAATGCCGCCAAGCAGCAGGTCCTGGCCGAGTTGCTCGCCGAGGAGCATGCCGATGCCCGCCTGCTCGACAGCCAGGCGGAGATCGATGCCGAACGGCAGCAGGCACACCTGCGCGCGCACTACGATGCCGGGCCACGCTACCGCTTCGGGCCGCTGCGCATCGAAGGGCTGACGCGCTACGACCCGGCGCTGGTTGCGCGCTACAACAGCAGCGTCACCCCCGACGCCCCATATCGCGAACGCGACCTGGCCGACCTGCTCACGGCCTTGCAAGGCACGCCCTACTTCGCCAGCGTACAGGCCGAACTGCTCACCGCCGAGAGCGAAACGCTCGATGCCGACACCCGGCGCGCCCCGGTCCTCGTCCGCCTGCGCGAACGCCAGCCGCACCGGCTGGCGCTGGGGGGCGGCTTCAGCTCCAATACCGGTGCCCGAGTCGAAGGCAATGTGCACACGGCCGACCTCTTCGGTCAGGCCTGGGAACTCGATACCGGCCTGCGTCTGGAACAGAAACGGCAAACCGCCTACGGCGACATCTTCCTGCCGCCGGATGCCAAACAGCGGCGCCACAGCCTCGGCCTGATGGGCGAACGCAGCGACATCCAGAACCTGCAGACCGAGCGCCTGGCCTTTGGCGTGCAACAGGTTCAACAGCGCGGCAGCATCGAACAACGCCTCTCGCTGCAATGGCAGCGCGAACGGCGCGAACCCGCCGACGCTGAGATGGTGATCAGCCGCGCCCTGGTTCCCAATGCCATGTGGACGTGGCGGCATGTCGATAGCCTGCTCGAGCCCCGCCAGGGCCAGGTGCTGCAAATGCAGTTCGGCGGCGGCAGCAAGGCAGCCGGTTCGGACCAGAATTTCGTGCGCCTGCACGGACGCGTGCAGCAGTATTTTTCGCTCGGCACGCACACCGTGCTCGCCCTGCGCGGCGAACTGGGCCGCACCTATGCGGACAACCGCCTGCACATCCCGCAGGACTACCTTTTCCGTACCGGCGGCACGGGCAGCGTGCGCGGCTATGCGTATCAGAGTCTGGGCATCCGCGAAGGCAATGCCGTGGTTGGCGGGCGCTACCTCGCCGTCGGCAGCGCCGAACTGACCCACTGGCTCGACGAACAATGGGGCATCGCTGCCTTTATCGATGCCGGCGATGCGGTTGACCGCCTGAGCGATGCCCGTCTGGCCGTCGGCTACGGCCTCGGCGCCCGCTGGCGCAGCCCGGCCGGCCCGCTCGGCATTGATCTCGCCTATGGCGAACGCACCGGCAAAGTACAACTGCACTTCGCGCTCTCGATTCCCTTCTGACATGCGCCTGCCCCGCCCCCCCCTGATTCGCTTTGCGCTCGCCCTCGGCAGCCTGTGCCTCGTCGTCAGTCTCGTTGTCGGACTGACCCTGGTCTGGCTGCTCGGCAGTGAAAGCGGCCTGCAGGCCAGCCTGCGCTGGCTGGCGCCGCTGGCCCCCGGTGAACTGCACATCGACGGCGCGACCGGGCGCTGGCTCGGGCCGCTGCGTGTCGAGCAATTACGCTGGGCAGAAGGGGAAAAACAGGTTCAAGCCGATCGCCTTGAACTCGACTGGCAACCGGCGGCCTTGCTGCAGGGCGCATTGCAGGTCGCGCAGCTGAATGTCGGGAGTCTGAAGGTGAAGTGGCCGGCCAGCCCCACCCCGACACCCGCACCGGAAAACCTGCGCCTGCCGCTGGCAGTCTCGCTCGCCTCGCTGCGTGTCGACACCCTTGAATTCACCGGCCTGCCCGGCCTGCACGATGTGAGCGCCCGCTTTCACAGCAATGGCCGTGATCACGTACTGGATGCGCTGAGCCTGCAACTGGCCGAGAGCCATCTGAACGCCCAGGGGCAGCTCAATGGCGATGCGCCCTTCGCCCTGCAGGCAACAGCCCGGATCGCCGGCCAACTGGCCGAGCGCCCCCTGGTCCTCCGCCTGCGCGCCGACGGCCCCCTGAACGCGCTCCAGCTCGACCTGCAGGCCGAACAGGGCTGGACCGGTCAGGCCGCCCTCACCCTGGACGCCTTTGCGCCGCATCCCCTGCAAGCCGCCCGACTCGCGCTCGACCATGTGGACCCTGCCGCCTGGCAGGGCGATGCCCCCAGCGCGCAGCTGCGCATCGACCTCGATCTCCGGGCCGATGCCGAGGGACACTTGAGCGGCCCGCTTGCCCTCCTCAATCGTCAGCCCGGCCGTCTGGATCAACAGCGGCTGCCGCTGACGCAGCTCAAGGCCCGGCTCCGCCAGACAGCGCACCAGCTGCATCTGACCGACCTGCGCGCCGCCCTCCCCGGCGGCGGCACACTGAGCGGTGATGCGCAATGGCAGGCCGATCAGGCTGAACTCAACGTGCGTGCCATGCGCCTGGACCTTGCCCAACTCCATGGCAGCCTGCGGTCGACCGCCCTGGCCGGCCCCATTTCAGCCAAACGCACCGCCGCGGAACAGCACTTTCAGATCGCCCTCAGCGACCCGCGCTTCCGGATCGATGCCGAGGGGCGCCTGGCGGCGGCACGCCTCCACCTGCCCCGACTGACCCTGAGCAGCGGCGCGGCCAGCCTGAGCGCACACGGCGAACTGCAGCTCGACGGGGCCCGGCGCCTGTCGGCCAGCGGCCAGCTGAACCACTTCGACCCGGCCCGTTTTGGCCGCTTCCCGGCGGCCGACCTCAATGCCCGTTTCGACGTGCAGGGCTGCCTCGGCGAGCGCGGGGGGCCGCAACTCGACAGCCAGCTCCATCTGAACAACAGCCGCTTTGCCGGGCAGCCCCTGAACGGCGGCGGCCGCCTGCAATGGCAGGGCAGCACGGCCCTCCGTCTCGACCTCGATGTGCAGGCCGGCGCCAATCGCCTGCAGGCCCATGGCGGCCTGGGCAAGGCAGAAGACCGTCTGGTCCTGAACCTGACGGCGCCGCAGCTCGCCCCCTTTGGTCTCACGGGCGATCTGGACGCCCAGGCCGTCCTCACCGGCGCACTGACCGCCCCCGCCGTCGAGGCCCGCATCCACAGCCGCCAGCTGGCGCGCAACGGCCTGGGACAGATCGAGCAACTGAGCCTGAGCAGCCGCTTCGATCCGCGCGGCGATGCCGCCCTGACCTTCGAACTCGGCATGCGCCGCGCCGCCCTCCCGGACTGGCCGGAATTAATCCGTGATGTCACGCTACAGGCGGCGGGGCGCAATAGCGCGCACCAGATTCGCCTTCAGGCGACGGTCGACCGTCAGCAGACCCTGAATCTCGTGGCCCAGGGTGGCTGGTCTGCCGCGCTCGATCGCTGGCAAGGCCAGCTGACCCGCCTTGACCTTGCCGCCCGCCAGCCCGCCCGGGCATTCACCCTGAGCGCCCCGAGCGTCCTGGAAGTGGCCCGCACCGGTGGCCGCCTGGGCCCGCTCCAGGTGCGGGGACAGACGCTGGACTGGCAGGCCGAACTGAGCGCCCTGAGCGATGCCCGGCACGCCGAGATGGCGTTGCAGGCCAGCGGCAGCCGGCTCGGCCAGATTGCCGCCAAGCTGAACATCCCGCTCGGCGCCCCCTGGCAAGCCGCCCCCGATGCGCCCCTGCAAGGCAGCCTCCAGCTCGCCCTGCGCGACCTCGCCTGGCTGGGCGAGTGGCTGGATGACGGCGTACGCAGCGCCGGCCAGATCGACGGCGATCTGCGCCTCGGCGGTACGCTGAACGCACCGCAATGGCAGGGCCAGCTGAGCGGCAGCCAGCTCGCCCTGAGCCGCCCGGAACAAGGGCTGGACCTGGACCGGGGACGCTTCCGCCTGGCCATCGAACGCAACCGGCTGCGCCTTGATCAGGCCAGTTTCGAAAGCCGCCTGCAGACGCCGCCCCGCGCCCTGCGCCTGAAGGACGAGGCCACGCTCGCCGGCCTGACCGCCCAGCCGGGGCGCATCGAATTACAGGGCGAATTGCAGGTCGACCGTCGGGCCGAGCGCGGCTGGCTGGATTGGCGCCTCGAACGCATCGGTCCCTGGCAACTGCCCGAACAATGGCTGCTGCTCTCCGGCAAGGGCCGCCTCAACTGGCAGGATGGCGCCCTCGGCATCCAGGGCCAGGTGGCCGCCGATGCCGGCTACTGGGCCCTGGCGCCGGGCGGGGCCCCGCGCCTCTCGGACGATGTGGTCGTTCGGCGCGGCCCCGAGACGGCAGCGAGCGGCCTGCGCCCCCGCCTTGACCTCGACCTCGGCATCGATCTCGGGCCGCGCTTCCTGTTCAGCGGTGCGGGGCTCAGCGCCCGCCTCGATGGCGACCTGCGCCTGAAGGCAAGCGGCCGCGACTTGCCCCGCGCGAGCGGCACGGTACGCACGCGCGACGGACGCTTTGAAGCCTACGGCCAGACCCTCGAACTGGAACGCGGCATCCTGCACTTCCAGGGGCTGCCCGACAATCCGGCGCTCGACGTGCGCGCCCTGCGCAAAGGCCTGGCCGTTGAAGCCGGCGTCCAGGTCAACGGCACGGCCCAACGCCCGGTCGTCAAACTGATTTCCGAACCGGCCCTGCCCGATGCCGAAAAACTCGCCTGGCTGGTCTTGGGTCACGGCCCCGAGCAGATGGGCGCGGGCGATGCGAGCCTGCTCCTGAGCGCGGCCGGCGGGCTGCTCGGCAACGATGCCGGCGGCCTGCTGCAACAGCTGCGCAAGCAGTTCGGTTTCGATGAATTCGGCGTGCGCCAGGGCACGCTGGGCGACAGCAGCGGGCGGCGCGCCACCAGCCGCGTGGCGGGTGGCAGCACCGTCGGCAGCGACAGCAGCCAGCAGATTTTCAGTGTCGGCAAGCGCCTTTCCGCCAATACCCTGCTCTCCTACGAACAGGCGCTGGGCAAGGCGGAAAGTATCGTCAAGCTGAGCGTCAGTCTGGGCCGCCGCCTGACCCTGATCGGGCGGGCCGGCAGCGACAACGCCGTCGATCTTTTCTGGACGCGGCGTTTCGGCGGGCCGGAGCGTACGGGCGACTCAGCGGCGACGCCAGCGCGCTAGCCCCAAAATCAGGTCATCGACGTAGGTGAAGACCACGGGGATGACGAGCAGGCTCAGGAAGGTCGAGGTGATCAGGCCGCCGATCACGACAATCGCCATCGGCGCACGGAAGCTCGGATCGACCCCGATGCCGAGTGCGATCGGCATCATGCCGGCGCCCATCGCCACCGTCGTCATGATGATCGGGCGCGCCCGCTTGCGGCAGGCATCGAGCAGCGCCGACCAGCGGTCCAGGCCGTGCTCGCGCCGCGCCAGGACGACATAATCGATGAGCAGGATGGAGTTCTTGGTGGCGATCCCCATGAGCATGATCAGGCCGATCATCGACGGCATCGACAAGGCCTTCTGGGCGACGAACAGCGCCAGGAAGGCGCCCGGCACGGAGAGCACCAGGGCCGCCAGAATGGTCACCGGCTGGACGAAATCCTTGAAGAGCAGCACGAGCACGATGTAGATGCAGAGCACCCCGGTCGCCATGGCCAGGCCAAAGCTCTGGAAGAGTTCGCCCATTGCCTCGGCGTCACCGACCGTGGTCTGGAGAATGCCGGCCGGCAGGTTGCGCAGGCTGGGCTGGGCGAGCGCCGCTTTTTCGACCTCGCCGAGCGGTTGACCGCCGAGCTCGATCTCGAAGTTGATGTTGCGCAGTCGATCGTAGCGATCGATCTCGGCCGGGCCGCCCCCCAGGCTGACCTGCGCCACGTTGCCCAGCCGCACCGGCCCACGGGCCCCGGGCACCGGCAGGCTTTCGAGCAAGGCCAGATCGGTGCGCGCCGAAGCCGGCAGACGCACGACGATGGGTACCTGGCGCTGGGCCAGGTTGAGCTTGGCCAGCCCCTGGTCGTAATCGCCCGCGGTCGCGATGCGCAGGGTGTCGGCAATCGATGCCGAGGTCACACCGAGATCGGCCATGCGGGCGAAATCGGGACGAATGACCACTTCCGGCCGCACCAGGCTGGCCGTCGAGGTCACATTGCCGATGCCCGGAATGCTGCGCAGCTCGCGCTCAACCTGACGCGCATGCTCGGCCAGCAGCGGGCCGTTTTCACTGGCCAGCACGAGGATGTATTTTTCGTTGGCGGAGCCCAGCCCGACCTTCAGCTGCACGCCGGGAATCGCCACCAGCGCCTCGCGCAAGGCGTGCTCGATATCCTGCTTGGTGACGCCGGGACGAGCATTGCGCGGCGTCAGATTGAGCGTCAGCGTGGCCTTGCGGACCTCGGCCGCCCCCGCCGGGGCAAAGGGATCGCTGCCCGCCTTGCCGCCGCCGACGGCGGTGTAGACCAGTTTCACATGCGGGTTCGCCTCGGCAATCCGGCGCGCCTGTTCGGCTGCGGCCAGCGTCTGCTCGAAGCGGCTGCCCGGGGGCAGGGAGAGATAGATCTGGGTCTGCGACAGATCGTCCGGTGGCAGGAAGCCGGTCGGCAGATAAGGCACCAGCGCGAAGGAGCCGAAGAAAAAGCCCGCTGCGCCGAGCAGCGTGGTCAGGCGGTGCTTCAGGCACCAGGCCGCCCAACCTTCATAGAGAGTCAGCCAGCGCGGCGGGGCCTGTTCGGCACCCACCGGACGCAGGATGTAGGCGGCCATCATCGGCGTCAGCATGCGCGCCACGACGAGGGAGAAAAAGACGGCGATGGCGGCGGTCCACCCGAACTGGACAAAGAATTTGCCCGCCACGCCGCTCATGAAGGCGGTCGGCAAAAAGACGGCAATCAGCGTGAAGGTGGTGGCGATCACGGCAAGGCCGATTTCGTCCGCCGCCTCCATGGCTGCTTCGTAGGGCGTCTTGCCCATGCGCAGGTGGCGCATGATGTTTTCGATCTCGACGATGGCATCATCGACCAGAATGCCCACCACGAGCGACATCGAGAGCAGGGTCACGACATTGAGCGTGAAGCCCATCAGGTACATCGCGGCAAAGGTCGGAATGGCCGACAACGGCAGCGCGGCCGCCGAGACAAAGGTGGCCCGGCCATCGCGCAGGAACAGCCAGACGACGAGCACGGCCAGGGCCGCACCTTCGATGAGCAGACGCATCGAGCCTTCATAGTTCTCGATCACCGGATCGACGAAATTGAAGGCTTCCGTGATCTCGATATCCGGATGCTCAGCCTTCAGCTTGCCCAGCGCGGCGAGCACGGCATCGGCCACCTCGACCTCGCCCGCGCCCTTGCTGCGCGTAATTTCAAAGCCGACCACCGGCTTGCCGTTGAGCAGCGCCGTCGTGCGCCGCTCGGCGATGGTGTCTTCGATCCGGGCAATTTGATCCAGGCGGACATGTCGACCGTCGGAGAGCACGATGTCCATCGCGGCCAGTTCACTCGCCTGGCGCACCGTGGCCAGCGTGCGGACCGATTGCTCCGCCCCGCCGACATCGGCCTTGCCGCCGGAGGCTTCCTGCTGGATACGGCGCAACTGGCGCGAGACATCGGCTGCGCTCGCGTTCAGGGCAAGCAGGCGGGCCGGGTCGAGCTCGATGCGGATTTCCCGCGTCACGCCGCCGACGCGCGATACCGCCCCGACGCCGCGCACGCTGAGCAAGGCCTTGGCCACGGTGTTATCGACAAACCAGGAGAGCGCCTCCTCATCCATGCGCGACGACGCCACCGTGTAGGTCAGGATGGGCGCACCGGAGAGATTGACCTTGCTCACCACCGGGTCCTTGAGGTCGCCCGGCAGATCGGAACGGATGCGCGAGACCGCATCGCGCACATCGTCGACCGCTTCCTGAGTCGGTTTTTCCAGACGGAACTCGACGGTCACGGTGGCCGTGCCGTCCTGCACCTTGGTATAGATATGCTTGATGCCCTGCAGGGTAGCGACCGAATTCTCGATCTTCTTGGCCACCTCGGTTTCCATCTGCGCCGGCGCGGCGCCGGGCAGGCTGGCCGTCACCGTCACGGTGGGCAGGTCGATGTCCATGAACTGCTGGACCTTCATGGCCTTGAAGGCCACCAGGCCGGCCAGGGTGAGCAGGACGAAGAGCAGAATCGCCGGAATCGGATTCCGGATGGACCAGGCGGAAACGTTCATCACTGCGCGCCCGTCACGACCTGAACACGATCCCCGTCGGCCAGGAAGCCGGCACCGCTGGCGACGACGCGCGCCCCGTCAGGCAGGCCATCGAGGATTTCGATCGCGTCCCCGCGTTGCCGCCCGGTCTTCACCTTGGTCTGGGCCACACGGTCTTCCCCTTCCAGGCGATAGACGTAGGCAAACCCTTCGCGCAACACGACGGCGGCTTGCGGCACGACCCGCGCCGGCTGCTCGCCGAGGGCAAATTCGCCACGTGCGAACATCCCGGCCTTGAGCCCGGTCGATGCCGGCAGATCGACATACACCAGACCGTTGCGCGTGGCCGGATCGACGCTCGGTGCCACCATCCGCACCTTGCCTTCGGTCAGCTCGCCGTTCGGCCCCCGCAGGCTGGCCGTACTGCCGGCCTTCAGGCGCAAGAGGTCGGCAGCCGGAATTTCGGCCCGCCATTCGAGTCGACCGCCCCGGATCAGCCGGAAGAGTTCCTGCCCGGCCTGCGTCAGCGAACCGACGGCCGCCGTCCGGGCCGAAATCACGCCCTCGTCGGGCGCGCGGATCGCGGTCCGGGCCAGGCGCAGCTGCGCCGCATCCAGACGCGCACGGGCCGCAGCCAGACGCGCCAGACCAGCCTGTTCCGCGGTCTGATACTGGGTTGCCATCTGGGCACTGTAGAAGCCTTTTTCGCGTAGCTCGCGCGCCCGGCCGGCGTTGGCCTTTGCTTCGGCCAGCGCGGCCTCCAGTTCAGCCACGCTGGCTTTGGCCTCGGCCACCTCGGCGCTCGCCGTCTCCGCATCGATGCGGGCCAGCACATCGCCCTTGCGGACGCGATCGCCCACCTGCACCCGCACGTCGGTCAGGCGCTGATTGCCGGTCTCCGCCCCGATCACCGCTTCCTGCCAGGCCACCACGTTGCCGTTCGCAGCCAGCACCTGCGGCCAGGCCTCGCTGCGCGGCGTGGCCAAGGTCACGCTCAGGGCAGCCCGGGCGGCCGGCTTGGCCTTTTCCTCCGGTGCATCGCCGCCACAAGCGGCGAGCAGACTGAAAGGCAGGGCAAGCAGGGCAAAACGAAAGGCCGAAGACATGACAGGTGACCGGATACGAGGAAAACGCCCATCATAAAGAAGGACGCCCCGTGACTCCACTCGGGAAAACCGCAAGACGTGCTCGCGGGTTATCAACAATCCACAAAACCTGTGGATAAGTCTGTGAACAGCGTCTGTAAAGTTTTGCTAAGTACCGGTCTGAAAAGGGTTTTTCTTACCTTGCCCGAAACTTCAGCAAAACAGTTAAGCCATTGATTTATAACGAATTAAGCAAAATTCAACAACTTTGCCCAGTTTCACATCTGTCAATGGGTTTTACAAAAAATATTCCGTTCAGCCTGTGTAAAAAATGACTTGACACCCCCGTCAGGGAGGGCAATGTCGCCCTCACCGAATCGCCTTCTCGGTGGTCATGCACATCTCGGATGGCGGGCGTGCAATGCCTCATGCCCACGGTCGCGATTCGAGCCGCCGTCTTGCGCGAATACCGACACCGCAATCGCCCGCGCATGTGCACACCGCAAAAGCAACAATGCCCGCCATCTTTCGATGGCAGGCATTGTTTCGGCGTTTCGTCCGACGCCGGCCAGAAGGCCGGTACGCCGGACAAGCAGCGAAGCGCAGCAGCGCGGGTATTACATACCCATGCCCATGCCGCCCATACCGCCCATGCCGCCCATATCCGGCATGCCGCCGGCCGGCTTGTCTTCAGCCAGTTCAGCAACCATGCACTCGGTGGTCAGCATCAGGCCGGCCACGGAAGCGGCGTTCTGCAGTGCGGTGCGGGTGACCTTGGTCGGATCCAGCACGCCCATTTCGACCATGTCGCCGTACTCGCCGGAAGCAGCGTTGTAACCGTAGTTACCCTTGCCGCGGACGACCTTGTCGACCACCACGGACGGCTCGTCACCGGCGTTGCCGACGATTTCGCGCAGCGGGGCTTCGATGGCCTTCAGGATCAGCTTGATGCCGGCGTCCTGATCGTGGTTGTCACCCTTCAGGCCCTTGACGGCAGCACGGGCACGCAGCAGTGCGACGCCGCCGCCCGGGACGATGCCTTCTTCAACGGCAGCACGGGTGGCGTGCAGCGCGTCTTCGACGCGGGCCTTCTTTTCCTTCATTTCGACTTCGGTGGCAGCGCCAACCTTGATGACGGCCACGCCGCCAGCCAGCTTGGCAACACGCTCCTGCAGCTTTTCGCGGTCGTAATCGGAGGTGGCTTCCTCGATCTGGACGCGGATCTGCTTGACGCGAGCCTGGATGGCGACTTCGTCACCGGCGCCGTCGATGATGGTGGTGTTTTCCTTGGCGATTTCGACACGCTTGGCCTGGCCCAGATCCTTCAGGGTGGCCTTTTCCAGGGTCAGACCGGTCTCTTCGGAGATCACGGTACCGCCGGTCAGGATGGCGATGTCTTCCAGCATGGCCTTGCGACGGTCGCCGAAGCCCGGGGCCTTGACGGCAACGGTCTTCAGGATGCCACGGATGTTGTTCACAACCAGGGTGGCCAGCGCTTCGCCATCGACGTCTTCAGCGATGATCAGCAGCGGGCGGGAAGCCTTGGCGACTTGTTCCAGGACCGGCAGCAGGTCACGGATGTTGGAGATCTTCTTGTCGAAGAGCAGGACGAACGGGTTGTCCAGCAGGGCGATCTGCTTGTCCGGGTTGTTGATGAAGTACGGGGACAGGTAGCCGCGGTCGAACTGCATGCCTTCGACGACGTCGAGTTCGTTGGCCAGGGACTTGCCGTCTTCAACGGTGATGACGCCTTCCTTGCCGACCTTTTCCATGGCTTCGGCGATGATGTCACCGATGGAGGAATCGGAGTTGGCGGAGATGGAGCCAACCTGAGCGATTTCCTTGGTCGTGGTGCACGGCTTGGAGATCTGCTTCAGTTCTTCGATGGTGGCGGCGACAGCCTTGTCGATACCGCGCTTCAGGTCCATCGGGTTCATGCCGGCGGCCACGTACTTCATGCCTTCGCGAACGATGGCCTGGGCCAGCACGGTAGCGGTGGTGGTGCCGTCACCGGCGATGTCGGAGGTCTTGGAAGCGACTTCCTTGACCATCTGGGCGCCCATGTTGGCGAACTTGTCCTTCAGTTCGATTTCCTTGGCAACGGACACGCCGTCCTTGGTGACGGTCGGGCCGCCGAAGGAACGATCGAGCACCACGTTGCGGCCCTTCGGGCCCAGGGTCACCTTGACCGCGTCGGCCAGGATGTTGATGCCTTCGACCATGCGGGCGCGGGCGGAATCACCGAATTTGACTTCTTTAGCAGCCATTTAAAACTCCTGAAATGTGTACAGTTGAGGCAGTCGACCGCAGATTACTTCTGCAGGACACCCATGATGTCTTCTTCGCGCATGACCAGGACTTCCTGACCATCAACCTTGACGGCCTGGCCGGCGTACTTGCCGAACAGGACGCGATCGCCGACCTTGACGTCGAGGGCGATCTGTTTGCCGTTCTCGTCGCGCTTGCCCGGGCCGACGGCCAGAACTTCACCTTGATCCGGCTTCTCGCCGGCGGAATCCGGAAGGACGATGCCGGAAGCGGTGGTGCGCTCGGCTTCGACGCGCTTGACGATGACACGGTCGTGCAGAGGACGGATGTTCATACGATTACTCCTGTTGGTTCTCTTACAAGAAAAGATGAATGTGGCCGGTCAGCATCGGTTGGACCGGCTGCCACCGGGATCGGACACGACGCCGTTTATTAGCACTCGCATCCGGTGAGTGCTAATAATAAGGTCGCCCCAAATCGATTTCAAGAGTGTGCTTCGACAATTTTCTTTTGCTACCCGGCATCGCTAAGCATCTGTTTTATTGCCGCTTAAATAAGACTAGGCAGCAAAGCATGACTTTAGTCATAATGCCCCTATCCATGCCTCGGCTTTTAGCAGCGTTCGCCGACCGCCCCTTCGACCTCGTTGCGCCCTCCTCGACCGATGAAAAACAATCAGCCCATCACCCAGCGCGAAGTCCCGTTTCCGCCCAACACCTACCTGGTGTCCCGGACCGATCTGAAAGGCATCATCATCCAGGCCAACGAGGCCTTTGTTGAGATCAGTGGCTTCACACACGATGAACTGATGGGCAAGAGTCACAACATCGTCCGCCACCCCGACATGCCGGAAGCGGCCTTTGCAGACTTGTGGGCCACGGTGAAGAGCGGCCTGCCCTGGCGCGGCATCGTCAAGAACCGCTGCAAGAACGGCGATCATTACTGGGTCGAGGCGTTCGTGACGCCGATCCGCAAGAATGGCGAAATCATCGGCTACCAGTCGGTGCGCACGCCGGCCCCGGCCGATCGCCGCGCGCAGGCTGAAGCTGCCTACAAGGCGGCCGGCCAGAATGGCAGCCTGCCCCGCACGGGACGACGCAGCCTCTCCGTCAAGCTGAGACTGTGGGCGGGGCTGGCCCTGCTGGTGGCGCTCATGGCGGTCACCGGTTTCATCGGCCTGAACGGCATGGCCAACTCGAACGCCCAGATGACGGCGATGTACTCGGATAACCTGCTGCCGTCCAACCTGGTCAACCGGATGATGTTCCTGCTTTCGGACAACCGATCCCAGGTCATGCTCGGCCTGCAGCACGACCCGGCCAATCCGAATGCCAAACTGCATGATCACGCGCTGGACATGCACATCGATGCCACGCTCAAGAACCGCACCGAAATCAACGCCCTGCTCGACCAGTTGAAACTGATCGCACTCACCGATCAGCAGAAAGCACTGCTGGACAAGTTCGGTGACGCACGCGAGCGCTTCTCGAAGGAGGGCGTCAATGTCGCCCGCACCCTGCTGAAAGACGGCAAATACACGGAAGCGAACGCGACCCTGCTGCTGCAGATCAATCCCTTGTACCGCGAAATGCAGAAAGCCGGCGAAGCCTTGATTGAGGCGCTGAGCACCGGCGCCAAGGAGCGCCACCAGCATGGCGAGGCGGAGTACCAGCGCATCCGCGCCATCAGCCTGGGCCTGCTGGCCCTGGCCGTGCTCGCTGCGCTCGGCGGCGGCGCACTGCTGATCGCCAGTATCGTGAAGCCGATCCAGCAGGCCGTTCACGCCTTCGAACACATCGCCGAAGGCAAGCTGACCGACGAGATCGACATTGGCGGGCGCGACGAAGCCGGCGTCCTGCTCTGCAACCTGGCCACCATGCAGGCCACGCTGAAGGCCATGCTGGATGACATCGCGCAGGCCTCGCGCCATATCGACACGCGCTGCCGCCTGCTCGAAAGCCGCATGCAGCAGGTGACGCGCCAGTCTGAAGACCAGCACCAGCGGGTCGAAGGGGTGGCCGCCACCGCGGAAGAATTCAGCCAGTCCGTCCAGGAAGTCGCCACCAGCGCCGCCGAGGCCGCCGCAGCCGCACGCCAGACGCAGGAACGCGTGATCGACAGCAACGCCAATATCGGCCAGAGCATGCAGGCGACCGCCCGTGTCGTCGACGCGGTGACCGAATCCAACAGCACCATCGGGGAACTCAAGGAATCCATCGTCAAGATTGGTGACATCACGCATGTGATTGCCGAGATCGCCAACCAGACCAACCTGCTCGCCCTGAATGCCGCCATTGAAGCAGCCCGTGCCGGCGAAGCCGGACGTGGCTTCGCCGTGGTGGCGGACGAAGTGCGCAAGCTGGCTGAACGCACCACGCTCTCTACCGCCGACATCACGCAGACCGTCCAGACCATCCAGCAAGTCACCGCCCAGGCCGTGAGCAGCATGGACCGCGCCGCACAGGAAGTTCAGACCGGCATCGGCAAGCTGCAGGAAAGCGTCGCCGGCCTGGAAAGCATCACCACCGCCACGCGCGAAGTGACCGACATGGCCGGCCACATTTCCGACTCGGCCCGCCAGCAAGGGGTGGCCAGCGAAGACGTGGCCAACAGCATGCAGCAGATCACCATCCTGATCGAACAGAATACCGAATCGGCCAAGTCAGCCCGTCAGGCGGCCGATGAATTGCTGGCCACGGCCCGCAGTCTGGATACCCTGATCGCCAGTTTCGAACTGCACCGTCGCTGACCCAAGCCGACCGGCTTTCATTAAAATGGGGCGCTTTTCCGGCGCCCCGTTTCATTTCATGTCCCGCTTCCATTCGTTTCACCAGACCCTGCGTCGCCTTGCCGGCCTGACCGCGCTGCTGGCCGCGACCGCCCATGCCGACGGCTTGCCCCCGGAGGTCATGAAAGCCCTGAAAGCCGCGCAGATTCCGGCCAATCAGGTGGCGGTCGTCGTGCAACCGGTCGAGGCAGCGGCCCCCTTGGTGGCCCACCAGGCGAGCCGGGCGATGAACCCCGCTTCGGTCATGAAGCTGGTCACCACCTATGCCGCGCTCGATCTGCTCGGTCCGGCCTGGACGTGGACCACGGGACTCTGGCTGGACACGGCGCCGGTCGACGGCATTTTGAATGGCAATCTGTACTTACGCGGCAACGGCGACCCGCGCTTCGCCATCGAGCACCTGAGCACGCTCCTGCGTCAGGCCCGCACGCGCGGCATCCGCCAGATCAACGGCGACATCGTGCTCGACCGCAGCGCCTTCGACATCCCCGGCATCGATCCCGGCGCCTTCGACGACAAGCCGATGCGTCCCTACAACGTCGGCCCGAACGCCCTGCTCCTCAATTTCCAATCCATCCGCTTCACACTGCAGCCGGACAATGGCCGCCCCCGCGTCCTGATGGAAACGCCCAGCGAGGGCCTGCGTGTCGATAATCGCCTGCAGGCCGGCGACGGCGCCTGCGCGAGCAACTGGAAAGACCTCATCCAGACCCGCCTGATCCCTGAAAACGGGCGCGCCCGCCTCGAATTCACCGGCACTTACAGCGCCCTCTGCGGCGAGCGCAGCCTGAACATGGCCCCGCTGACCGCCGACGAACACGCCAACGGCCTGATCCGCGCCCTCTGGCAGGAGCTGGGCGGCCAACTGGCCGGCAGCGTGCGCGCCGGCAACGTGCCGCTCGGCGCCCGTCTGTTCACCCAGCACGAATCGCCGCCGCTGGCCGATGCCGTGCGCGACATCAACAAATTCAGCAACAACGTCATGGCGCGGCAGGTCTTCCTGACGCTGGGGGCAGAATCCGGCCGCGACGGGCAGTTGACCGCCGCCCAACCGGAGCGGGCGCGCCAGCGCATTGGGCAATGGCTGACCGGGCGCGGCCTGCGCTTCCCGGAGCTGGAGATCGAAAACGGTTCCGGCCTGTCGCGCCGCGAGCGCATCAGCGCCGGCAGCCTCAACCGGCTGCTGCTCGATGCCTGGAAAAATCCGGTGATGCCGGAATTCATCGCCAGCCTGCCCATCGTCGGCATCGACGGCACCATGAAAAAGCGCCTGACCAACGGCGAGGCAAGCGGCCGCGCCCACATCAAGACCGGCACGCTGGACGGCGTCAAGACTGCCGCCGGTTACGCCCTCGATGCCCAGGGCCGCCGCCATGCGGTCACCTTCCTGATCAACCATCCGCGCGCCGCGCTGGGCGGGCCGGCCATCGATGCGCTGATCACCTGGGTGGCGCAACGACGCAGCAACGAAACACCGCCCGCGCTGGTCAACGACTGACGCCCCCCGCCTGTCCCTCGCCCATTTTTGCCCTGTTTACGATGTCGACCGCCGCCCACCGCCACACCCTCTTCGAAGATGCCCAGAGCCTGCTCGTTGCCCCGCTGCTCTGCGCCTTTGCCGTGCTGCTTTTCCGCGAGGCCGGTCTGCTCACGGGCGGCACCATCGGCATTGCCTTCCTGATCCATTACCTCAGCGGCTGGGCCATCGGGCCGGTGCTCTTCGTGCTCAACCTGCCGTTTTACCTGCTGGCCATGAAAGCCATGGGCCGCACCTTCACGATCAAGACGTTCATCGCGGTGGCCCTGCTCTCGGTCTATGCGGAACTGCTGCCGCACTGGATCAGCCTGCAATCGATCGATCGCGTGTTCGCGGCGGTCATGGGCGGTTTTCTGGCCGGCATCAGCATCCTCATGCTGATCCGCCACAAATCCAGCCTGGGCGGCCTGGGCATTCTCGTGATCCATTTGCAGAACACGCGCGGCTGGCGTGCCGGCAAACTGCAGATGGCCGCCGACGTGCTCATCCTGGCCGCCGGCATCTTCGTGCGCGATCCCTTGAGCGTGGCGCTGTCCATCCTCGGCGCCATCGCCCTCAACCTGGTGATCGCGGTCAATCACAAGTCCGGGCGCTACATGGGGACCTGAGGTCTCCGCACGGACTTACTGGACCGGCCGCACTCCGGCCAGGGCCAGCCAGCCGCGCACCACGCGGTAACCGACCCAGATGCCCAAAATCGGGATCAGGATCCAGGCCGCCAGCGGAATGCCAATCAGGGTCAGCATCAGCACGAAGGCAATGCAGAGCCAGAGCGCGGTGAACCAGAAGGTGCGGATCTGCCAGGTGAAGTGGCTTTCCAGCCAGGTCCCGGCCACATCGCCGCGCTTCAGGTAATTGAGAAAAACGGCCAGCAGCGACGGCAAGCCAAAGACAAAGCCGCCCGCCACGGTCGCCACCGACGAGGTGACGCCGACAAAAACGGCGCAGGCATGCAAGGCATAGATCACATGCGTGAGCTGGATCAACGAGGGGCGCACGCCTCCCGTATCGGGCACGACGGGGATCGGTTCCTGCATGACAGCTCCTTTCCGGCGGTCGACCGCCTTCAGTGGCACAAAATCAAAGACCGAGGCGATCCCAGAGCTGGTCGACGCGCGCTTTCACCGCGTCATCCATGACGATGGGCCGCCCCCATTCACGATTCGTCTCGCCCGGCCATTTGTTGGTCGCGTCGATCCCCATCTTGGAACCGAGGCCGGCCACCGGGCTGGCGAAATCGAGGTAATCGATCGGCGTGTTATCGACGAGCGTCGTGTCGCGCACGGCATCGAAACGCGTGGTCATCGCCCACACCACTTCCTTCCAATCGCGGATGTCGATGTCCTCATCGACCACGATGATGGTCTTGGTGTACATGAACTGGCGCAGGAAGGACCAGATGCCGAACATGACACGCTTGGCGTGTCCCGGATACTGCTTGCGGATGCTGACGATCGCCATGCGGTAGGAACAGCCCTCCGGTGGCAGGTAAAAATCGACGATCTCGGTAAATTGCTTCTGCAAGAGCGGGACGAAGACCTCGTTCAAAGCCACGCCGAGCACGGCCGGCTCATCGGGCGGCTTGCCGGTGTAGGTGCTGTGATAGATCGGATTTTTGCGCATCGTGATGCGCTCGACCGTGAACACCGGGAATTCGGCCTGCTCGTTGTAGTACCCGGTGTGGTCGCCATACGGCCCTTCCAGCGCCATCTCGCCGGGATGGATCACGCCTTCGAGCACGATTTCGGCCGAGGCCGGCACCTGCAGCGTCGATCCCAGGCACTGCGTGAGCTCGGTCTTGCTGCCGCGCAACAGCCCGGCAAACTGGTATTCGGAGAGCGAATCCGGCACCGGCGTCACCGCGCCCAGGATGGTCGCCGGATCGCAGCCGAGCACCACGGCCACCGGGAAGGGTTCGCCCGGATGGGCCAGCTGATGATCGCGAAAATCCAGCGCGCCACCGCGATGGGCCAGCCAGCGCATGATCACCTTGTTCGGCCCGAGCACCTGCTGGCGGTAGATGCCGAGATTCTGGCGGTTCTTGTGCGGACCGCGCGTCACGACCAGGCCCCAGGTGATCAGCGGCGCAATGTCGCCTGGCCAGCAATGCTGGATCGGCAGGCGGGACAGATCGACATCCTTGCCCTCCCAGACGATTTCCTGGCACGGCGCAGAGGAGACTTTTTTCGGCGCCATGTTGAGCACGTTTTTCAGCATGGGCAGCTTGTCCCAGGCATCCTTCAGGCCCTTGGGCGGCTCCGGCTCCTTCAGGTAGGCGAGCAGCTTGCCGACTTCGCGCAGGGCGCTCACCGACTCCTCGCCCATGCCGAGCGCCACCCGCTTCGGCGTGCCGAACAGATTGGCCAGTACCGGAATGCTGTGGCGCTGGCTGCCCGTTACCGGCTTTTCGAACAACAGGGCCGGCCCGCCGGCGCGCAGCACGCGGTCGCCGATCTCGGTCATTTCGAGGTGCGTATCGACGTCGACCGTCACCCGCTTCAATTTGCCGGTTTTTTCCAGTTGCGACATGAAGTCGCGCAGATCGTGATATTTCATCGGAACAGCCTGTCGAGGACGATGCCGGCAAAGAGCGCCATGCCGACGTAGTTGTTGTGTAAAAAGGCCTTGAAGCACGCCATGCGCTCGCGGCCGCGAATCCAGGTGTAATGCAGGCCCATGATGCCCGCCGAGACGACCAGGCCGGCGTAATACGCGAAGCCCAGTTGCAGATGCATGCCGACGCCCGCCAGGATGGCCAGGGTGGCGGCATAGCAGAGCATGACGGCCAGCACGTCGAAACGGCCAAAGGTGATGGCCGAGGTCTTGATGCCGATTTTCAGGTCATCGTTGCGGTCGACCATCGCGTACTCGGTATCGTAGGCCACGGCCCAAAACACATTGGCCAGCAGCAGCCACCAGGCGACGGCAGGCACGCTGTCGAGATGGGCGGCGTAAGCCATCGGAATGCCAAAACCGAAGGCGATGCCGAGATAGGCTTGCGGGATGGCAAAAAAACGTTTGGTAAAGGGGTAGCTCGCCGCCAGAAAAACCGCCGGGACGGAGAGCGCGATGACCAGCGGCTTGCCCAGCGCCAGCACCAGTGCAAAGGACAGCAGGCAGAGCACGGCAAACAAGGCGAGCGCCTCGCGCGACGTGACGCGGCCTGCGGTCAGCGGACGTTCCTTGGTGCGTTCGACATGTTTGTCGAAATCGCGGTCGGCGTAGTCGTTGATGACGCAACCGGCCGAGCGCATGAGCACGGTGCCGAGCACGAAGACGACCACCACGGCCAGTTCGGGCCGCCCTGCCGCCGAGAGCCAGACCGCCCACAGGGTCGGCCAGAGCAGGAGCAGAATGCCGATCGGCTTGTCGAGGCGCGTCAGCTTGATATAGAGATCGAATTTTTCGGTGATGCGATGCCAGTTCATCCGGGAATTTTACCCTGCCCATGCGGGTCGACCGTAGCCCTCGCCGCCGCCATTTTCTGCTAGTCTGAACATCCGGGCAGCCGCTATTTTGTAGACAGGACATCGCATGCGCGTTCTCGTGGTCGTCGCCTCCAAGTTTTTCCGCCAGGTCCTGCAGCGGCACCTGGCCTTTCTCGCCTATCCGGCCAGTTATTGCGGCTCGCTCGAAGCGGCGCTCAAACGCATACAGCAGGGCGACATCGACCTCATCTGCCTGGAAGGCACCCTGCCCGATGGCCGCGGCCTTGAGTTGCCCCAGCGCTTGCGCGAACGGCCGGACCTGCCGGCGCCGCCCTGCCTGCTCCTGACCTCCTCCCCGGACAATGCCCTGATCGAGGAAGCCCGGCACGCCGGCATTCAGCAGGTTTTTGCCAAAAGGGACATCGAAGCCCTGGCTGACCATATCGCGCAACGCGAAGGAGAAGCCCTCGCCAGCCGCCACCTGAAAGGCCATGCCCTGGTCGTCGAAGACAGCCCGACCGTGGCCAAACTCTTTGAAGGCATGCTGCGCCACCTGGGATTGACCGCAGAATCCTGCCCGCGCGCCGAAGAGGCCCTGACGCTCATTCAGCGCCGCCCGCTCAGCCTGCTCGTTACGGACGTCCAGCTCGCCGGGGCCATGAGCGGCCTCGAACTGGTTCAGGCCGTGCGCCAGCTGAAACACCGCAACGCCCGCGTGCCCATTCTGGCCGTCTCGGGGCTGAACGAACAGGCACGCAAGATCGCCCTGCTGCGCAACGGGGCCAACGATTTCATTTCCAAGCCGGTGGATGAAGAAGAATTCGCCGCCCGCGTCAGCAACATGCTGCACCTGGCTTACCTGCTGCAGGAGGCCGAAGCCCAGCGCGAGCAACTGCGCCGCATGGCCATGACCGACCCGCTGACCGGCCTCTACAACCGTTACTACCTCGGCGACATCGCGGCCCAGCGCGTCCCGGAGGCTTTCCGCCATGGCCTGCCGGTCAGCGTGCTGATGCTCGACCTCGACCATTTCAAGAACATCAACGACACCCACGGGCATCCGGTCGGTGATCTTGTCCTCACTGAAACCGGCGCCCTGCTCCAGCGTCTCTGCCAGAGCGGCGAGATTGCCGCGCGCATCGGCGGGGAAGAGTTCGTGCTCCTGCTCATCAACCGGGACGCCGGCAAAGCCCGCTATTTTGCCGAAACCCTGCGCAGCGAACTCGAAGCGCTGCGCCCCGGCGGGCTCGCCGTCACGGCCAGCATCGGGATCGGCAGCATCGAGCGCGGCGGCGTCACCGACTTCACCACCCTGGCCAAGGCAGCCGACGACGCGGTCTATGCGGCCAAGGCGGGCGGCCGCAACCGTGTCGAGGTCAAGCTGCTGCCCAGTAACCCGGCCTAGCGGCGCGCCCCGCGCAGTTCAGCCACACAGGCCTGCAGCGCAGCCGGTGTGGCGGCTTCCGGCGGCAATGCCGGCCCGACGCGCAAATCGATGGCCGAAAAAAGGCCGCGCCGGAACGGGGTGCTCATGGCAGCGCCATCGATCCGCGAGAAGAAACTGCCCCACAAGCCGGACAAGGCCATCGGAATCACCGGCACCGGATTGAGCGCCAGAATGCGCGTGATGCCCGGACGGAAGGGCTGCAATTCACCATCGCGGGTAATGCTGCCCTCGGGAAAGATCCCGACCAGATCCGCCGCCGCCAGCGCTTTGGCGGCTTCGGCAAAGGCCGCTTCCAGCATCGCGGGATCTTCCTTGGCCGGCGCAATCGGGATCGCGCCGCAATGCCGGAAGATGAAGCCCAGGACCGGCGTCCTGAAAATCCGGTGATCCATGAGGAAACGGATCGGGCGGGGCGAAGCACCCATCAGGATCACCGCATCGGCAAAGCTCACGTGATTGGCCACCAGCAGCGCCGGCCCATCCTGCGGAATGTGCGCCAGGCCCTCGCTGCGCAGGCGATACACCGCCTTGACCAGCAGCCAGGCAATGAAACGCAGCAGGAACTCCGGCACCAGTCCGTAGATGTAGATCGCCACCAGCGCATTCAGCACCGCAGCCAGCGCGAACAATTGCGGGATGCTCATCCCGGCGCCGAGCAGGGCCGCCGCCCCCAGCGCCCCCACCACCATGAACAAGGCGTTCAGGATATTGTTGGCGGCAATGATGCGGGCCCGCGTCGCTTCCGCGCTGCGCAACTGCACCAGGGCATACAGCGGCACGATGAAAAACCCGCCGAACACGCCCAGCATCATCAGGTCGAACAGCACACGCCAGACGGCCGGCAAGCTGAGCAAGGCGAGCAGTGCGTGCGGCGTGGTCCCGGCCAGCGCGTCCGGCGAGGCAAAGTACAGATCCAGCCCGAACAGGGTCAGGCCGATGGAGCCGAAGGGCACCAGCCCGATTTCGACATGGCGGCCCGACATGCGCTCACAGAGCATGGAGCCGATGCCAATGCCGACCGTAAACGTGGCCAGCAGCAGCGTCACCGCGGCCTCGCCGCCCCCAAGCACGTTTTTCGCATACGCCGGAAACTGGGCGAGGAAAAGCGCCCCATAGAGCCAGAACCACGAGATGCCGAGAATGGACAGGAAGACCGTGCGGTTCTGGCGGGCAAAGGCGATATTGCGCCAGGTTTCGGACAAGGGATTGAGGTTGACCGTCAGATCCGGCACCGGCGCCGGTGCCGCCGGTACGCGCCGGCTGGTCAGGTAGCCGGCCAGCGCGACCACGAAGCCGCCCGCAGCAATCCAGGCCGGATGCGCCACCGCGCCGGCCAGCAAGCCGCCGGCCAAGGTGCCGATGAGGATGGCGACGAAGGTCCCGGCTTCGATCAGCGCATTGCCGCCGACCAGTTCCTCGGCATGCAGATGCTGCGGCAGGATGGCGTATTTGACCGGCCCGAACAGCGTCGAGTGGCAGCCGAGCAGAAACAGCGCCAGCATCAGAATCGGCAGGCTGGTCAGCGCGAAGCCGACGGCGGCAATCGCCATGATCGCCATTTCCAGCACTTTCACCAGGCGGGCCAGCATGGCCTTGTCGTATTTGTCAGCCAGTTGGCCGGCCGTCGCCGAGAACAGGAAAAACGGCAGGATGAACACCCCGGCTGCCAGGTTGGCCAGCAGTTCGGGCGCCAGCGTGGTCCAGCGCGCCGCCTGGAAGGTCAGCAGGACGACCAGCGCATTCTTGAACAGGTTGTCGTTGAAGGCCCCGAGAAACTGGGTGGCGAAAAACGGCGCGAAGCGCGCTTGTTTGAGAAGGCCGAATTGTCCGCTCATGCTTGGCTCGCAGCAAAAAGGCGGCGGGTCTGAAAGACCGCCGGGGAGAAGGAATGGCCCTGCCAGCTGAGCAGGCGCTTGAGGGTGAAATCAAAGAGCAGCGGGTTGTGCTGGCGCAGGGTATCGAGATCGCGCACTGCCTCATGCGGCAACAGGCCCGCCTGCGCCAGCTTGGCCGGCGCGGTGAGCGGCAGGATACCGGGCAGCGGGTAATCCGAACCGTGCAGCAGACGCGGATGCAGGTCGCCCCGTTCGAGCAGGCTGCGCATGATACGCACATCGCGGTTGCGCTGGGTGATTGCGGAAATGTCGCCGTAGAGCCGATCCTTGGCCCGCGCCTCCGCCATCAGTTCGAGAAAGAGATCGAAGCTGGGTCGGACCTGCCCGGCATCGTCGAGGTCGTGCCCCAGGCTGGCGCAGTGGGCGACCACGACCTTGACCCCGGCATCGAGCGCCCGCCGTAGACGGAGCGGATTGCCGAAGGCCTGGGTATCGCTGCCCTTGACGGCTTTTTCCTCACCGCAATGGACGATCAGCGGCACGCCACGCGCGGCCAGGACGCGATAAAAGGCATCGCACTGCGCCGATGCGGGGTCCATGCCCATCGCCGCCGGCAGCCATTTGACCGCACGCGCGCCGTCGGAAATGGCCGCTTCCAGACGGTCGACCGCCGCCGGATGGTAAGGATGCAAGGAGGCCACCCACTCGAAGCGCTGCGGAAAGGTATGGGCCAGCTTGGCCGCCCAGGCATTCGGCACATAAAAAGCGGAATGCTCGGGATGCGCCGCGCCGTGCTGATCGTGAAAACGCTCGAAGGCAAAGAGCATGACCTTGAAGCCCTCGGGCAGCGCATCGCAGAGGTTGAGCAGGCGGGCCACATAGGCACCATCGACCTTGCCCGGCGCGTTGTGGGCACACCCGGCATTCATGTAGAACAAACGCTGCGCGTACTGAAACGGGCGCAAGGGCGTGGATAACTGCGGCCCGATCTCGATGCCGCTGCCGTCGTCACCCAGCCCGGCCAGATGCACGTGGCAATCCCAGAGCTGGGCCGGATCGATCCCGGCCCAGGCCTGGCGCAGCCAGGGGCTGTCGAGCAGGGAGAGCGGAATGGCGGCACGGCAGGGATTGACGACAAAGGGCTTGGCGAGCGCCGCACCGCCCCCGAGCAAGGCGCCGCTGCCAAGCAGTCCGGCCAGCAGGCGACGCCGCATCGGGTCGGGCTGACTCACCCCATTTTCCGGCGTTGCAGACGGTTGACCGTCGGACGGGTGCGTGCCGCGCATCACAGCGCCACTGCCCAGGTTTTCAGGGTCACATAGTCGATCTTCCCCGTGCCGAGCAGCGGCAGGGCATCGACCACCTTGATCTTGCGCGGCACGGCCAGTTCCGGCAAGCCGAGTTCGCGGGCCTTGGCGGCCAGGGCCTCGCGGGCCAGCGCGGCATCGGTCGTCAACAAGACCAGGGCTTCGCCCTTGCTGGCGTCCGGCTGGCTCGATACGGCATGCGCCAGCAAGGGCGACGTCGCCGTGGCGAGCTTTTCGACGACTTCCAGGCTGACCATCTCGCCGGCAATCTTGGCAAAGCGCTTGACCCGCCCGACGATCTTCACGAAGCCTTCGTCATCGATCTCGACCACGTCGCCGGTCTCGTACCAGCCTTCACCCAGATCGGAGGACGGCGCCTGCAGCACGCCGGGCCGCTCCGCCTTGAGGTAACCCGCCATCACATTGGGGCCGCGCACATGCAGAATGCCGCCTGCCGGAATGCCCGGCACCGGCTGCAAGCGGTATTCGATGCCCGGCAGCAGGTTGCCGACCGTGCCGGTTTTGTAGGCCATGGGCGTGTTGACCGCCAGCACCGGCGCCGTTTCAGTCGCACCGTAGCCTTCGAAAATGCGGATGCCGAATTTCTCGAACCAGAGCATCCGCACGTTGTCGGCCAGTTTCTCCGCCCCGGCGACCACGTAGCGCAGGCGGTAGAAGTCATACGGATGCGCGAACTTCGCGTAGTTGGCGAGGAAGGTCGAGGTCCCGAAGAGTACGGTGCAGTTGCGGTCGTAGGCCACTTCCGGGAGCCAAGACCCCAAAAAAGCAACTATTTCCGAAACACCATCTAAATCACAACTGTTCTGAATAGTTGCGTAACTATTTGTGGCTTTCGCATCGTTTATTTGGCAAAGCACGGCTCGGCTTTCTAAATATCGTCCAAGACGACCGAGGCCGGAGACGGTAGCGATGCTGTCCGGGAGGCTTCTGTCTGCGCCTGAATGAGACCCTGCAAAGCCTCAACGTCCCCCTTCTCGAGCAGCACCTTCTTGGTCGTGATATGCCGAAGCCTTTGCCGATAGAGCTCCAGACCCACCGAGGCTAAGTTCTCCTCGGAGAAGAGGCGCGACAGGGCCCCTCGGACCTCATCGCTGACAACGCTTACCCTCTCCGCCTCCTTCTGGTTGGGCACGGACTTGAACCCTGACGCAATCAGGTCGTCGATAGGTAGGCCAGGTAGGCTCCGAAGGCCGGCGACGATGCGATTCTTGAGGCGAATTGCCTCATCTCGCTCTGTCTTGAGCAGCGTCACATAGGCCCGGATGGTTTCATCTTGAATGGCGGGCTCATAGGACTCCTTCCGAACCGCCACCGGAAGCACTTGCTGCGCGCGCCGTGCCTGTAGATAGCGGAACAGCGTATCTTGGGCATTTCGAATGGATTGCGTTTTTGGCCCCTTCCAACGGTCCTCACAATACTTGCCGACGGCCGTCGGCGTGATAGCTACTCGTGAGTTCTCGAGGAAATCGCACGCATCCTTTATCCGCTCAAGCGATTGTTTCAAGCGTGGGTTTGTGATGCCGTCAGACAGGTTTTTGAAGAGGTCGTCAGTCTGCTTAGGTTTGGACATGTTTAATCCTCCACGACGGGGATGAGTTGCCGCGCTGTCAGTTCCCGCAAGGAGCCTGTCGCCAACGAGGCCAGTTCCTTGACTCCTGCCTCAAGAGTGGGGAGGCTGGCGAGCTTGAGTTCGCCGGACAAGACCTTGGATAGGTCCTGAGCTTTCACGTACTGGAGAAGCATGGATGACAGTAGGTTGGAAGCTTCCTCCGCCATGTCTGCATCCAGTTGCAGCATGAATTGAGGCAAGTCATTTGCTTCCAGCACCTTGGCAAGCATGAGGTGCTTTTCATGCACAGCTTCTCGATTCTTAAATCCCGGCAGGAAGTCCACCATCTGGGTAACGTGGTCGATAAGGACGAACTCGTTGGTTTCCTGCAAGGTCACCTTGAGCTCATCGGCAGAACTGGCTGTCAGCAGCGGCGCCGGCAGATTTCTGTCTTGCGCCAAGTTCTGGCGGGCCTCGGCGTATTCTTCAAGCAGGTTCGACGAGGACATGGCAAAGGCGTACCTGGCCTGCCACTCGGTAATGTCGAGGGACAATTCACGCTCAAGTGCTTCAATGCGATTGCGGGTATGGGCTGCCTTCGATTTCGCGCCGGCATCTGTTTGCTCAATGAGCAGGTCGCGGGACTCACCCAGCTCCAGCCCTTTCCGTCGAATCTGATAGATAAGGTTGTTTGCTTCGGCAACCTGCCCAAGGATAAATGCAGGCCCCGTCAGCCAGAACCGGCACAGGCCGCACCGGCGGCCGCCCGGCACCGGGCCATAATGGTCGCCAGTCGTATCAAGCACGCCGCCCTCCGAGCACGACGTACCAGGACAGATGCCATCACTCGAGATGGTCCACAGTCCTGTGTGCTCCTTCATCGCCATGAAGGCAGCATCGCCACCCAGGGGACGTTGGTCACCGTCCTTTGAGAGCAAGAAGGACGAGAACTGCTCTACGTTAGCCAGGAACTCGCTACTGCCGACGAAATCCCCCTCGGCCGCTGCCTTGTCATGGGCTTTGGAAATGAAATCCCTCAGCTTGCCCGGTGAGTTCTTGAAATACCACAGCGTCATGACAAGGGAGGCGTGCCCGGCCACGAACTGGGAAACCACTTCAAGAGGTACGCCGTTCTCAATCATGGCGCTGATGCCGCTCACCCGCAGGGTGTGCAGGTCGTACTTCCACGCCAAGCCTTTGCCATTGGCCTTTGGCTCGGTGAGCGCGATGTCTACCCCATACTTCGCCTTGACCCGTTGTTCGGTCTCGGCCAGGAGGCGGACATAAGCGCGGGCAAGCCTGCTGTAGGCTACCGGGCTTGTCTTCTCAATGGTCGTGGGGTCCCGAAACAACGGCGCCACGCGAGGTGATTGGCTAATGTCCTTGCCAGAGGAATAGGTATGGCGGCCGACGCCGGACTCCGCGTACAGAACGGGCTCGGCCAGCGGCGGCAAATAACGGAGGCTCCAGTCCCGTACCTGCATGAGGTAATCCGCCAAATCAGGCGGAAGATAGGGGATTTCGTATCCTCGGGTAGCCGCGTTGTACATGGCCGTCTTATTCGTGTTTACGAACAGGCCACACCACGTCTCCTGCCGAAGCGTGTCATGAAGCGTGCGGATGCAACCCTCTCGGCGGCCAGCGATGGCACCCACTTGGCTGTTCTTGGTTGCCAGCCCCGTTTTGTGGTCCACTGTCAGTTCATCGAGGACGCCAGAATCTAGCCATCGTGCCTGGTGGCTGCGCAGAGGGAGCTCCAGCATTACCAATAAGCAGATTGCGGTGCCCGGCCACCATCGACGAACGCTCTTACCTTCATCGCGGTCATAGACCGTTACCCAGTCGTGTCGCGGGTGGCCACGGAAGAACGCGAAGTCGTCTTCGGTGAGGGTATTTCGCAGCTCTTTCAATAGCCAGGACGGCAACGCAGTGCGGAAGCTCTGGCCGGGGCGTCCGCTGGTGTCGAAGTAATCCTGGGTCGAGATGGGATTTACATAGCTGCTAGCCGCGGCTGACCTACCCGTTGCATGAAGCCAGTCACGTACCCAATCGAAGAACTCGCGGAGGTAGCCCAGAAACAGGTTTTTCCTTCTGGCTGCGCTATCCCAGACTGAGAGGGCCTGCATGTAGGTAACCTTGTTGCGTAAGGTTACGTCATGAATGTGCTGCCGACGGTCCACCAGCTCTGGCGACAGGGGCGGAGATGGAAGTGAAAGGAGGTAGTCGCAGAAGAAATTCAATCCTGCAATGAGCGCCACCTTGGAATTCGACAACGTACGCTGACTGACAAAGCTTGCCATTGTCGTTGCCCAGACATGAAGGTCCGGCCTCACCTGGACGAGCCATTCGAAAGTACCGTCGGTTTTGAGGACGGTCTTCTTGTTATGGTGGGGTTTGTTGGCTATCTGATGGGTTGGATGTACGTGATTCCAGATGGAACGCAATGCTCTGCCCAGCTTTAATTCCCATCGGCCATCACCAGCCAACTGACCACCGTCCCGCCCGGCAGTTTTTGTCCACTGCTCACACAGTGACTCAAGCTCGCTGATGAACGGCTCCGACATGTCGCTGATTTCGGTCATTGAACTGATGAGTACCGCTCCACAACCAAACCGCTCAACCGGACTCATGTGGTCACGGCGCTCGTCATCCAAATGACCGCTGACTTCACGCAACAGTTGGGCAACGCTCCCGGCGTATGCCGGGTTGAAGGCTGCCCGCCACTTGCTGGACGCGCTCCAATGGACGAAAGCGGTCGAGAACAGAAGCCATCCTCTTGCACGCAGCATGAGGAGAATCTCCGAGTAGCGCCCGGCCATCCGCCGGTCATCACTCTGCTCTGGTCGATAAGCGCACATCTGCCGCACAAACTCGCGCACGTCGCCAACGGCAAGAAATTCTTGCCTGATGTCCTGACCATAGGCGTGGTTCAAGCCCGCCGGGCTTAGGAGTCCCCTAAGCTCTTCGTAACAGGTGGGCATGCACTGATTGAGCAGTTTCCGTTGTTCATCAAGCGGGAGCTTCCGCAGCTCATCGCCCACCCCTCGAAATTTCTCGAGACCCAGGCGCTCGGCCACGGCCCTCGCCGCCAGAACCCGAAGGGAAGAATTAGGGCCATCGCGGAAGCCCTTAATCCACGACTCGCCATCCTGCTCAGACCACTCCTTCCAAGTCTCCTGGATGCGAATACGCTCGTGCTCACGAAGCACGGCCTCGAACTCCGCCTTGGTCGGAAGGTGCAGCCACGCGAAATCTGCCGGATGCGGATTGAGGGCAACCCTGCGTTTGGTCACCGGGGAGTAGAAATACTTCAGGCCGGCATCATTCATCGGCGCCACTCTCATCTGATAGCAAGAGCTGTTTGTTCTGGAGAAACGCCGGCATGCTCTCGGTCATACGCTGATGTGCCTGGGCCAGCTCGGAGCGGACTACAGCACTGTCTAGCGCGTAGTACACCTCGGTAGAAGCGACGTTCGAGTGGTGCATCATCTTCTGCACTCGCTCCTTGGAAAGCTTTAGCCAGCTTGCCGCGTAATAGCCGTAAAAATGTCGGCCGCCATGGGGATGAGCTCCGGGCGAAGGAACAGGAATATCTGCCCGGCCTGCACATCGGTAAAACTGTTTCGTCAGACCAGAAAGCTTCAGGGGCTCCCCAAAGTTCTCGCCACGCTGTGAAACAAAATAATAAGGGTGCTCATCACCGACCCGAAGACGAACCGTGCGCATGTACTCTCGATGGAGTTCCCAGAAGAGGCGACCAATGCTCGGGTCAATCCAATAGACCTCACTCTCTGCTCGCCGTGGGTCTTCCAGCAACATCCCTTTCCAGCCAGCATGAAGTGGATGCCGCACAGGCAAATCGTTACGGGGGATACGGTTGTACTTGTCCAGAAGGAAGGCGGCACGGCTACTACGCCGACGCGTTCCCCTAGCGTCCACCCAGTCAATTTCTCCTTCCTGTGGATGGGCGAGTACCACCCGCGCCGTGCCATCGTCCTTGTTCAGCGAGATGTCACGCGTGTAGATATGCATGAGCTCGGAGATGCGCACACCACCAAAGAACAGAAGCAGCCAACACATGCGGTCGCGCACCGTGTGAGCGTGGGAGATGAAATTGAGCACCTGGTCGGGAGGGAAATATTTGACAGCGGCACCGCCTTTGCCCCTGCGTTTCTTGGGGCTGAAAGCCGACACCTGAATTTTGCCTCGCCCCTCCTCTGTAGCCTCATAGGCATGAAACAGCAGGTCCCATTGTTTCCTGGCAGCCGCTCTTGCCATCCAGAGATGCAGGAGTGGCCCAGAGAGTTGGCGCAATAGCACCTCTTCGGAAGGATTGGCTTCAACATGCCCGAAGTTGGTCGCGCAAAAGCTTGAGAAATCGGTTATGTGCCTCAAATCATTGTTGGCCGTCGTCTGCTTGACGGGGGACCACCCAAGACCCAAACAACCTTTGAGGCGAGCCTCATAGAACTGCGCAACCAAGCGCGCCATCCCTCGCTCATCAAGCGTTGGCGCATTCTTCTCCAGAACGTAGTAGTCATAAAACAGCCCGATGGACTTAACTACCTTCGCTAAGGTTGCTGGCTCCACTCCCCTGAACAACATATTACGGAGATAGGAGGCAGCGAAGACGGATACCTCTCCCGCTGCCAGCAGCAAGATGGGTAAAGCAATTCCAAGTCGCCCCTCGATTGGGACATCGACAATCGCATGCGCAGTACGAAGAGGAGACGGTAACTTAGACATGTATTGCAGAGCATATTAACCAACTTAATAGTTAAAAGTATAGGGTAGGTATAAAATTACTTTGCAAATTTGAGAAATATCTGACCAAAGGAAATTGAGTCTCACGGCACCACACCAAACACCATTACCGTATTTACCAATCGCTTGGCATCAGTCGGCCAATGGCATGACTACTCAGCATTATTTCAAGGTTGCACTTCCTTTGCTCCTCGGGTGGCAGGCACAGGCTTCGCCGTGTGCTGCCGCGACGAGTTCGTGCAGGATGCCGCACTCTGATGCCGCATGAGGAGCCAAACACAGCCCGCGCAGCGCCATCAACTGGCGCTCTAACGCTTGCATGCTCGCTAGCCGTGCACGTACTTTTGCCAATTGAGCATCAACTAGGTGGTTAATTTCACCACAGTCCGAATGCGGGCTATCGACGAAGGTCAGCAGACGCCGCACGTCCGCCAAGGGAATGTCGAGGGCTCGGCAGTGGCGAATGAATGCGAGCCGCTCCAGATGGGCCTGGGTGTAGGCACGGTAGCCATTGTCGCTGCGCGTCGGAGCGCTCAGTAGCTGCGCTTTCTCGTAGTAACGGATGGTTTCGACATCCACACCGGTGGCCTTGGCCAGTTCGCCAATCCGCATTGCATTCTCCTGCCTGAAATTGGCTGTATTCTAGGCTTGACCCTGTAGTCACTCCAGAGATTCTAATACGCATATCTATACTACGCATATCTATACTGGCGACTTGCCACTGGAGAGTACCGATGTCTTCCCCTCACGAAGCCAACAACTCAATTGCTCAGCCCAATGACCACAGTTGCGGCTGTAACCATGCTTGCAACGTCTCGGGCAAAATACCTGTGGGGATTGATAAGCCACAAGCCGTGCCGCTGCCTGGGCAACTCCTGCTGAGTGTTCCCGCGATGGATTGCCCGACGGAAGAAGGACTCATCCGGCGCGCACTGGAGAATCTTCCCGCCGCCCGCCGCCTGTCGTTTGACCTGGCAGCCCGAACACTAAGCCTCGAAGCACCGACCGAAGCCTGGCCGGACATTCAGTCAGCCATCAAGAAGGCAGGTTTCGATTCGGAACGCCTCTCCGAACCCCCCAGCATGGATACGGCTGAGCAGCTCCGAAACCAGTTTTTTCAGCCCATCGCCGCACTCCTGGTCGCCATTGTCGCCGAGGCTGTTGCGTATGTGGCGCCCGAAACGCTGGTGTGGAAACTGGGGGGAATGGGCATTGCGGGCCTGGCCATCGCGCTGTCTGGGCTTTCGGTCTTTAAGAAAGGGCTGGCCGCCCTCCTGCGCAGGCAGTTGAACATCAATGCCCTGATGTCGGTTGCTGTGGCCGGGGCCTTCGTGATTGGCCAATGGCCCGAAGCAGCAATGGTGATGGCTCTCTACGCGATTGCCGAACTCATTGAGGCCCGCGCCGTAGACCGTGCTCGTAACGCCATCAAGAGCCTTCTTGAGCTATCGCCCCAGCAGGCCGAAGTGCTTCAACCGAATGGGTCATGGATTCAAGTCCTGGCCAAGGAAATCAAGGTTGGTCAGAGAGTCCGTGTCCGTCCTGGTGAGCGCTTTGCGCTGGACGGCAAAGTCACCACCGGCAATAGTGCCGTGGACCAGTCGCCCGTGACCGGCGAAAGCATGCCGATTGAAAAGGGACCGGGCGACGAGGTATTTGCGGGCACTATCAATCAAAGCGGCGCCTTGGAATTCGAGGTCACTGCACCGGCGAGTGATACTGTCCTGGCCCGCATCATTCATGCTGTGGAGGAGGCCCAGGGTTCGCGGGCCCCCACCCAGCGCTTCGTCGACCGTTTCGCTGCCATTTACACGCCAGGCGTCTTTGTCCTCGCGCTCGGTGTCGCCCTTGCCGGTCCATTAGCCCTGGGCTGGACCTGGATGGCCAGCCTCTACAAGGCCCTGGTCATGCTGGTGATTGCCTGCCCCTGTGCCCTCGTCATTTCCACGCCGGTAACCGTGGTCAGCGGCCTGGCAGCGGCGGCACGACGCGGCATCCTGATTAAGGGTGGCGCCTATCTGGAAGAGGCCAGGAAGCTCAAGGCAGTGGCCTTGGACAAGACGGGCACGGTAACTGAGGGACGCCCCAAGCTCGTCGCGCAGGTAATCCTTTCCCAGGCACTTCCCGAGTCTGATGTTTTACGCATCGCCTACGCCTTGTCAGGGCGCTCTGACCATCCAGTGTCCAAGGCAGTTGCAACAGGACTGGGGCTAACTGAACAATTGGATGTTCAAGATTTCGGCGCCGAAGCCGGACGCGGAGTCTACGGGACGATGGCCGGCCACAACTACGTGCTGGGCAACCACCGCTGGATTCACGACCGTGGTCAGTGTTCCCCTGAATTAGAAGCACTCCTGTCCGAACACGAGCGTCAGGGGCGCACCGTAGCCGTGTTGGCCAACCAGGAGGCCGTGCTCGCCATGTTCGCGGTCGCGGACACCATCAAGGCGAGCTCTCAGGAAGCCATCGGGGAGATGCTGAAACTCGGCGTGACCCCCATCATGCTAACCGGCGACAACCCTGCCACTGCGGCCAGCATTGCAGCCCAGGCCGGCATTACCGATGTCCGTGCCAATCTCCTGCCACAGGAAAAACTCGACGCTATCCGTGCTTTGGCCAGTGTCGGCCACCAAGTGGCCATGGTCGGAGACGGCATCAACGATGCGCCAGCCCTTGCAACAGCAGATATTGGTTTCGCCATGGGCAGCGCCGGCACCCATACCGCCATGGAGGCCGCCGACGTAGTCATCATGAACGACGACCTGCGGCGGGTTCCGGAGACCATCCGCCTGTCCATGCAAACGCATGCCGTGCTCTGGCAGAACATTACCCTGGCGCTGGGTATCAAGCTTGTCTTCCTGCTGCTCGCCATCTTCGACAACGCCACCATGTGGATGGCGGTGTTCGCCGACATGGGGGCCAGCTTGCTGGTGGTTTTCAACGGGCTACGCTTGCTCAAAGGCCGGCGTTAAGCTTCCGCTAAGTAATGAATATAAAACTCTAGGCTATACTCCGAAATTATGCGTCGCTGGATTGCCATCTTCTTCCTGGTGCTGTTTCCGCTGCAAGCCGTCTGGGCTGCGGCGGCGCCGTATTGCCAGCACGAAAAGGAACCGAAGACCTTCCATATCGGCCATCACACCCATGACCACCATGGGGTGAGCAACGCTGACGGCTCCGACAATCAGTTGCCGGGCCTCGACGATAGCGACTGCCAAGCCTGCCATGCTTTCTGTAGCGCCTTGTACAGCGAGGCCACGCGTACCGAGCCCATCGCTCTCGCGCCTCCACCTGCGGTGGCTCCAGTGTTTGCACTCCCAACCCCACCGCAAACGCAGCCCGAACGCCCCAATTGGAACCGCTTCGCCTAACGGCGAGGCGGGTCTAGGCATCCCACTCTCCGACTGAGCATCTGCTGGGCGCTATCGTGCCTTTGCGCGGTATTTTCAGTCGACACCTCGCCGATTCAATCCCCATGTTTCACTGGAGAAGAATCGGATGTACCGAAGCAATTTCAAAAAACTACTGCCCATCGTCGCCACTGCTTGGCTGATGGGCGCCCCTTCTGTCTGGGCTCAGGCGCCGGCAGGAAACAAGCAGATGTCCTCTGCGGCAGCCCAGCCCCAGGCGCGGCAACTGACTCTCAGAGAAGCTTTTGAGCTTGCCTGGAGCAGGCAACCTGAAGCCCGTTCGCAAGATGTCCGCCAAGAGGCTGTGAGTGCCGCTCGCTCTGCGGCTTCGAGCTGGACCGTCGAGTCCCCAGCCCTGGAACTCCTCGGCAAATCCGACCGGATGGGCTCCAACAATGGCAGCCGCGAGTATGAAGTGGGCCTCGCCATCCCACTGTGGCTGCCTGGTGAGAGAAGCCGCTCCGGCGAGCTCGCTGAGGCGGCGGCAAAGGCGCTGGACAGCCGCTTTCTGGCAGCCAAATTGCGCGTGACCGAGCTTGTGCGGGAACGGTGGTGGAACTACTACCGCGGTGAGGCCGAACTTGCCCTGGCCAATGAACGCCAGGCAAATGCTCGCAAGCTGGCCGATGATGTGGCACGGCGCTTCAAGGCCGGCGACCTTTCGCGGGCTGACCAACATCAAGCCGATGGCCTGCTGGCCCAGGCAGATGCCGCCATGGCGGAGGCGCAAGGTAACCGCGATGTCGCCCTGAACGCCTTGCGCGGTCTGGTGGGTAAAACATCGCTGAACCCGGATGTGCAGGCCCTTGTCCTCGAGCCGATGCCAGATTCGCAAGCCTTGAACGAGCCAGCGAATCACCCGGCCCTGGTCGAATTGCTGGACCGGGCAACGGTTGCCTGGCGAGCGGCTGAACTGGCGAGTGTTCGAACCCGAGCGAACCCCGAACTTCTGATTGCCACGACCCGCACTCGTGCCGAAACCGGCGCAGCGACAGACCAGACCTACACCCTTGGCATTCGCTTTCCCTTCGGCGGCGGCCCCCGTGCCGAAGCGCGGCGTGCTACGGCTCGTGCCGAGGCCTTGGATGCCGAATCCTCGGCCGACCTGGAACGGAGCCGCATCGTCGCCGGTATCGAATCGGCGCAGGCCCAAGTTCTGGCAGCCCAGGGGCGGCTCACGGCCGCCGAAAAGCGCGCCCGTTTTGCTCGGGAATCGCAGGGCTTCTTCGAAAAGTCCTTCCGTCTGGGAGAAACCGATTTGCCGACGCGGCTGCGTATCGAGTTGGAAGCGGCCGAAGCGGAACGCCAGCTCGCCAGAGCCCGTATCGACGTCGCCGCGGCAATTTCCTCACTGCGCCAGTCGCTGGGCCTGCTCCCCGAATGAGCTCGCACAAATCCACGAATTCCGAATTGAGAACGACCATGAACAAGAACACCATGACCCAGTTGCTCGGAGGACTGCTTCTCCTGGGCGCCACAATTCTTCCCGCCCACGCCGGGGATGGCCATGACCACGGTGAAGCGCCCGCTACGCCCGCGGGAGTCGCATCCCCACGCTTTTCCGCCACATCGGAAACCTACGAACTCGTCGGCATCCTGAACGAGCGGAAGCTCTCGCTTTACCTGGACCACACGGCCGACAACAGCCCGGTCAAAGACGCCAAGCTGGAACTCGAAGTCGGTGGCAAAGCCGTTGCCGTGAACAATATTGGCGAGGGTGAATTCGAAGCCACGCTAGCTACGGAACCGCAACCAGGCGAACTCCCCATTACGGCGACCATCGTTGCAGGCAACGACTCAGACCTGCTGGCCGCAAACCTGGATATTCACTCCGAGGCTCATGCGGACAAAAACGCGGGAGCCTTGCCGTGGAAGCCTATCGCGGCCGGCGCGGCGCTCCTCCTGGCTCTTGGCGCAGCACTGCGCATAAAGCGCAATCGCGTTGTGGGAGGTGCAGCATGAACAAGGAGTTCTTCCCCCTCAAGCAAGGTGTTTGCATCACCTTGGCCGCTTTGGGCTTGGCATTGTCCGCTCCGGCAAGCTTCGCCGGTGACGGTCACGACCACGGGGATGCCCCGGCAGCAGTCAGCGGCAATGGCCCAAAACGCCAGCCGGACGGTCGCGTCTTCCTGCCCAAACCGGCTCAGCACCAGCTGGGGATACGGACACTGACGGTAACTGAGTCCGAACAACCCAAGGTTTTCGAACTGTCCGGCAAGGTCACCATGGACCCTAATGCTGGCGGCAAGGTTCAGGCCGCCCTGGCTGGGCGCTTGGCGGCTGGTCCGCAAGGACTGCCGGTGCTCGGTCAAAGAGTGCGTAAAGGGGACATCCTGGCTTACGTGATTCCGACCTCAGGGGCCATCGAACGCTCAAATCAAGTCGCGCAACAAGCCGAGTTGCAGGCGGCGCGCTCCTTGGCTGAAAAGCGACTGGCGCGCCTCAAAGAGCTTTCAGATACCGTCCCGCGCAAGGACATTGAAGCCGCCGAGAGCGAATTGGCTAGCCTGAGCGGACGCCTTCAGGCTGTTGCTGCTGGTCTGTCCAACCGTGACGCGCTCGTGGCGCCGGTTTCGGGCGTCATTGCATCCGCCAACGCAGTGGCCGGCCAGGTGCTGGAGGCACGCGAACAGGTCTATGAGGTCGTCGACCCATCACGTCTGCACATTGAAGCCTTGGCCTACGACAGCGCACAGGCCCAGAGTATTTCGAGCGCCTTCGTTGCGATTGGCTCGGAGCGCGTGCCTCTCAAACTGCTCGGTGCCGCGAAGAGCATGCGCGACCAGGCCTTGCCGATTGCCTTTGCCGGGCAATCCGACGCCCTCGCAAGCCTGGCGGTCGGCCAACCGGTAAAGGTCTTTGCCCAAACCACCCAGCGCATCAGGGGCATACCGGTACCGCTTGGCTCTGTCCTCAAAAATCCAGCCAACCAAGCAATTGTCTGGGTCAAGGAAGCGCCGGAGATGTTTGAGCCCCGCGTGGTGACGTACGAATCTCTGGATGGCACCTCGGTGACCGTGACTTCCGGCGTCAAGGCTGGCGAACGGGTGGCGACGCAGGGTGCGTCGTTCATCAACCAGGTTCGCTAAGGAGCAGCACATGTTCAAGTGGCTACTCGACAACAGTATGGCCAACCGCTTGCTGGTGCTTATCGCCAGCCTGGTATTGGTTGCTTACGGCGCTTTCACGCTTTCCCGTGCACCGGTGGATGTTTTCCCCGACCTTAACCGGCCAACCGTCACCATCATGACGGAATCCGGCGGTATGGCGGCCGAAGAAGTGGAGCAACTCATCTCTTTCCCCCTGGAGACCACGATGAACGGTCTGCCCGGTGTGGATAGCGTCCGCTCCAGTTCCAGCGCCGGCCTGTCCTTCATCTACGTAACCTTCGACTGGAGTACGGACATTTTCCGGGCCCGGCAAATGGTCTCTGAGCGGCTCTCCTCGATGGAACAGGCGCTGCCAGAAGGCGTGGTGCCACGCATGGGCCCCATCAGTTCAATCATGGGCGAAATCATGCAGGTCGCCATTCCCATCGACGTGCAGAAGATTTCGCCGATGGCCGTCCGCGAATACGCCGACTGGGTGCTGCGCCCTCGGATGATGGCTATTTCGGGTGTGGCACAGGTCATCCCCATCGGTGGCGAGGTTCGTCAGTTCCAGGTGCAGCCGAACACGGTGCGTATGGCCGAGCTGGGCATCAGCCATGACCAGCTAGAAAGCGCCCTCAAAGGTTTCTCCTCTAACACCTCAGGTGGATTCCTGGAGCTCAACAGCCGCGAATACCTCATCCGGAACATCGGCCGCACCTCGCGCCTGAATGACCTGATGGACCTTGCGCTGACCGCCAAAGATGGCCAGTCGATTCTACTGCGCCAGATTGCCGACGTGACCTTCGCACCGGCCATTAAGCGCGGCGATGCGGGATTTGAGGGCAAGCCTGCGGTCATACTGGGTATCCAGAAGCAGCCGACAGCCGACACCATCAACCTGACCCGGAAGATTGAAGAGGCGCTCGGTGACCTGAAGAAGTCCCTTCCGGCCGGTATGGACGAGCCGCAGGTAACTTTCCGGCAGGCGAGCTTCATCGAAGCCTCCATTTCGACCCTGCAAGGGAAGTTGATTGGCGCCTCAGTGTTTGTGGCGGTCATCCTGTTCGCTTTCCTCGGGACCTTGCGCCCGACCATCATTGCCCTGACCGCGATTCCGGTCTCCATCTTCATCACGGCATTGGTTTTCCGCTATTTCGGAATGTCCATCAATACGATGACGCTGGGCGGCTTGGCTATTGCCATCGGTGGCTTGGTGGATGACGCGGTCGTCGGCATCGAGAACGTCCTGCGGCGTCTGAAGGTGGACCGCGAGAAACATCCGCAAAGCCGTCTGCATCCGCTGGAACTTGTCAAGGCGGCGACCCTGGAAGTCCGTTCAGCCATTCTCTACGCCACCATCATCATCGTCCTCGTCTTCCTGCCGCTATTCGCCTTGCCGGGTATGGAAGGTCGTCTGTTCGTACCGTTGGGCGTTGCCTTCATCGTCTCTACACTGGCTTCGCTGGTGGTGTCAGTTACCGTCACCCCTGTGCTGGCCTTCTACCTGCTGCCCAGAATGAAGTCGTTGGAACACGGGGATACACGATTTCTGGCGTGGCTAAAAGCGGGATACCAAGGCAAGCTTCAGCAAGTGCTGCGACGTCCCAAGCCCGTGCTGGCCGCTGGTATGGTGGCGGTTGTCCTGGCGGCTATCGCCGTGCCGTTCTTTCCGACAACCTTCCTCCCGCCCTTCAACGAAGGCACCTTCCTTATCGGTATGCGCCTGAACCCGGGTGTAACCCTGGCTGAATCGGCCACCTTGGCTCGCCAGGCGGAAGTGCTGGTACGCCAAGTACCTGAAGTCACCCACGTCGGTCGGCGTAGCGGGCGCGCAGAACTGGATGAGCACGCTGAAGGCGTCCACGTCAGCGAACTGGACGTCGGCCTGGTCCCCGCTTCGGAAATGAAGCGCAGCGTTGCCGAGGTTCAGGCTGACATCCGAGCACGCCTGGTCAATCTGCCGGCGGCCATCGCCATCGGCCAGCCGATTTCCCACCGCATTGACCACATGCTGTCTGGGGTTCGCTCGCAAATCGCTATCAAGCTGTTTGGCGAGGACCTCGATACCTTGCGCGGCCAGGCCGATGCGTTGCGGGCCAAGTTGGCCGGCATTCCCGGCCTGGCTGACCTGGAGGTCGAGAAGCAGGTACTGGCACCGCAAATCAAGATACACGTGAACTACGCGGCCGCCGCCCAGTACGGCGTGCCTGCGCCGCAGATTTTGTCGGTCCTCCAGAGTCTGGTCGAAGGCGAGAAAGTTACACAAATCGTGGAAGGCAATCGCCGATTTGCGCTGGTCGTACGCCTGCCCGAGACTGCACGGTCTCTGGAAGGTTTGGGGCAAATCCTTCTGGAGACGCCCAAGGGGCGTGTGCCGTTGTCCAAGCTAGCGGCCATCGAGGATAGCGACGGCCCCAACCAAATCAGTCGGGATGACGGCAAGCGGCGTATTGTGCTCTCTGCCAATGCCCAAGGACGGGCGCTCTCCGATGTGGTCACTGACATCCGAAAAGTGGTGGCGGAGACGAAACTGCCGGAAGGATACTTCGTAACCTTGGGCGGCCAGTTCCAAGCCCAGGAAGAAGCCAGTCGCTTGGTAGGCATGCTGGCCATCGTCTCGCTAGTGCTGATGTTCGTGGTGCTCTACAGCCGCTACAAGTCGGTGACCCTGTCAGCACTCATCATGGCAAATATCCCGCTGGCCCTGGTTGGCGCGGTAGTTGGCCTGTGGCTATCCGGCCAGCCGCTGTCAGTGGCAGCCTTGATTGGCTTCATCACGCTGGCCGGCATCTCGGTGCGTAACGGCATTCTGAAGGTGAGCCACTACCTGAACCTGATGCGTATCGAAGGCGAACGATTCACGCCGGAGATGATTGTGCGTGGTTCGATGGAGCGTCTGAGCCCGGTGCTGATGACGGCGCTGGTGACGGCGTTCGCGCTGGCACCGCTGCTGTTCGAGGCTGAGCGACCGGGTACGGAAATCCTGAATCCGGTGGCGGTGGTGATTTTCTCGGGGCTGGTTAGCTCGACCCTTCTCGACACCTTCCTGACTCCGCTCATGTTCTGGATGTTCGGTCGCAAAGATGCAGAACGGCTCCTCGACGAAACCAATGCTGAAGCCTTTTAACCATTTCCTGAAAGGAACCCTAATGAAGCTGATTCAACTGCTTACCTCTGTCTCCCTGGCACTCACTGGGGCTGCATTTGCTGCTGACGGCCATAACCACGCTCACGAACACAAAGGTTTGCAGGGCGGTGTGGTTGCAGAGGCTAATCACCTCGATTTCGAACTGGTTGCCAAACCGGACACCATCAAGCTCTATGTTCGTGACCATGACAAACCGCTAAGTATGAAGGGTGCTTCCGCGAAGGTCACTCTACTCAGTGGTGGCAGCAAAACTGAAGTCGACCTGGCTCCAAACGGCGAGGTACTTGAGGCCAAAGGAACATTCAGCATTGCAGCAGGAGCTAAAGCTGTTGCGGTGGTGAGCCTACCTGCCAAGAAAGTAGCAACCGTGCGTTTCGTCGTCGAATAGTGCCACGGTCCTCCAAAAGCCCTCTTGTTCTCAGGAGGGCTTTTTGTTTTGCGGCGAGAGGTCGACGAGCATTGGCGTCTGCTATGTCCCAGATAGCTGATGTTGTCGCCGCCTTCCGCGACAGGCGGCAATGGGTCGATTCAAGTCAGTCAGAGTGGAACGAGCGCAGAGGTATTCCGACCCTCCACCACCATCAACGCAAACTCAAGCGTCCTCACTCCGTACCTGCCGCGCTCCGCTACGCTCGCTTGCCTCCTGGCTCGTTCGGCTTCGCCGGCCCGAGCCCAGGTTAAGTTCATTTTGAAAACCGATTGAGAGAATAAGTTGACGAGACCGCACTCCCTCATCGGGAGAGAATTAAACTCAGCCTAATGCGAAGCGCAGGTGGCTGGACTGTAGACGCTTGAATGGGTCGATACATCCGCCAAATAGTTGTATCAGTTTGGGGATAAGAACCGGGATGACGCGGTAGTGCAGCGGCGAGGGATAGAGGAAGAGGCTGGCGCCGGTCAGCACCGGCAGGAGCGCGCCGGCCGTGAGACCGAAACTGTGGAAGATGGGCAGCGCGTTGAGTACCTTGTCATCGACCGAAAAATCGATCACCGCACGCACCTGGGCAATGTTGGCGAGCACGGCCCGATGCGGCAGGACGACGCCCTTGGGCTTGCCTTCGGAGCCCGAGGTGAACAACACCACCGCCGGCGCTTCGGGCGAGGTCGGCAGCTCGAAGGCACGTGGCCGGTGGATCGCCCAAAGCATCAGCCAGAGTTTGTCACCCAGCCCGATGCCCGCCCGGATGTCCTCCAGATAGTGCAATTCGATGCCCTGCAAGCCGGCCAGTTTCTCGCCCAGCTTGGCCTGCTCGACAAAGGCACGCGAGGTCAGGATGACGCGGATTTGCGCCGCCGTGCACGCGGCCTGCATGGCCTCGGTGCCCGCCGTGTAGTTGAGCATGGCCGGCACCCGCTGGCGCGCGCTCAGGCCGAAGATCAAACCGATGGTCGGCACCAGATTGGGCAACAGCACGCCGACCTTGTCGCCAGGCTGCGTCATGCGCTCGACCTGACGACCGAGGATCAGCGCCATCTTGAGCAGATCTTTGTAGGCATACTCGATCTGCTTCATGTCCTCGACCAGGCGGCGCCCCATGCCGAAGATGTCGGCCGCGTCACACAGGGCGGCATACAAGGTCTGCTGCGGGCGGGAGGCAAAAATCATGGCCTGCATGAGCTTGCGCATCTGCTCGCCGGATTTGCGACGCCGCAATTTGGCCGTCGGCGCCGCCGGCATCGGGAAATGCGCGGCGGGCAGGACGGTCAGCCGGATTTTCGGGCAGAGCACCTTCGGATATTTGCCCGACAGGCGCGAAAAATAGGAACGCGATGCGCCATCCAGGCGGACCGGCACCACCGTTGCCCCGGTTTTCGCGGCCACAAACGCGGGGCCGTCGTAAACCTTCATCAGCGAACCGGTTTGCGTGATCCGCCCTTCCGGGAAAATCACCACCGGGCGCCCGGATTCGATCAGCCGGATCACCTTCTTCATCGCCATCGGGCTGGTCGGATCGACGGCCAGGTAGTCGACTTGCGAGAGCAGGAGACGGAACCACAGATTGTTGGCAATCCCGGTATGCACGACGAAGACCGGATCGACGGGCAAAAAGAGGCCGAGCAAGAGGCCGTCGAGGAAGGATTCGTGGTTGGCCACGACCAGCAGGCGATCCGCCGAGAAATCACGCTGGGCAAACCGGACTTCGACGCGGAACACGGCGCGGGCCAGCCCGCGCAGCAGGGGACGCAACAGGGTGCGTAAGCAACGGCGCAGCATCAGGTGTGATCCTTCACGTAATCCAGCACATGGGTAAAGGTCTCGGTCAGGGCGTCGCGGTTGATCCAGAACCAGACCTCCTTGCCGATCTTCTCGGAGGCCAGCACCCCCGCCTCATGCAGCACCTTCAGATGATGCGAAACGGTCGACCGCGCCAGCGTCGACACCTCGGCCACCTGGCCCACATTCAGACGCTCGCCCGGCTCGAACAGCAGCAGGATGCGCTGACGGTGTTCGTCACCCAACGCGAGGAAAATCTTGGACATCGCCGCCCACTGGGGGGGGATGGTTTGCTTGTAGTCGGATTTCATATCGATGATATTAGTTATATCGATATGTTTTTGTCAAGCAAACGGATGGCACACCGGCGAGCACTGCCTCAATGCGAGGCAGTGGTGCGCTTCAACCAGTTAAGCAAGGTCGCGTAGAGCTCTTCCGGACTGACCGGCTTGCTGAGATGTTCATCCATGCCGGCGGCCAGGCAAGCCGCCCGGTCTTCGGCAAAGGCATTGGCCGTCACCGCGACGATGGGAACATCGGCATTGAGGCTGTCTGCCCGGATGGCACGGGCGGCATCCAGGCCGTTCATGACCGGCATCTGCATATCCATCAGAATCAAGGCATAGCGCTGCTCACGGCACAGGTCCAAGGCCTGTTGCCCATGCTCTGCCAGATCCACCGACAAGCCGGCATCCTCCAGCAAAACGCGCATAACCTCTTGGGTAATCGGCTCATCCTCGACCAGGAGCACGCGCGTACCCGCATGGGCTTCGCGTAAAGCCCGTTCCGGCGCAACCCTCCGGGCTGGCGCAGGCACGGGCGCCACCGTCTCGAACCGACGGACAAGCGGCAGTTCAAAGCGGAAGCAACTCCCCTTCCCTAACGCACTTTCGACATGGATCTCGCCCCCCATCAGATGCACCAGTCGCTTGCTGATGGCCAGGCCCAGCCCTGTCCCCCCGTAGCGCCGGGTCATGCTGTTGTCGGCCTGCTCGAAGGGCCGAAACAAGCGAGGCAACACATCCGGCGCAATCCCGACCCCGCTGTCCGTCACCGCAAACGCCACCCGCACCCGATCCGCATTTTCCTCAACCAACCGAAGCGCGACCGAGACTTCGCCGGCCTGCGTAAACTTGATCGCATTCGTCACAAGGTTGAGCAATACCTGACTCAGGCGCAAGGGATCACCACGCAGCGGCATCACCGCCAGCGCGTCTGGCAGATTGACCGCCAGGGCAATCCCCTTGGCTGTTGCCGTGTGCCCGAGCGCGGCCTCCATCTGATCCAGGATGCCGCGCAAATCCAGCGGAACGGTCTCGATAACCATTCGATCAGCCTCAATCCGGGAGATATCGAGGATGTCGTTCAGGATGGCGAGCAAATGGTCCGCGGCGTGCCATGCCTTGTCCAGGAGGGCTTGGCTGTGTCCATCATCGATGCGACGCCGGGCCAGTTCAATCATCCCCATCACGCCATTCATCGGCGTCCGCAGTTCATGGCTCATATTCGCCAGAAAGGCCGTTTTTGCGCGATTGGCGGCTTCTGCAGCATCTTTGGCCAAAAGCAGATCCTGCGTGCGGGCCTCGACCAGCGCCTCGAGCCGGGTCTGATGCTCAAGCAGGGCATTTTTCATATGCAGGACCGAAGCGATGAGCGGCATGCGCGCAGCATCAGACAGATCATCGGCGGCGGCCGGGCGCCCTCCCTGCACGATCGACTGCGCGAGTGCAATCACATGCTGCGCTTCAAACCCCTCTCGGCGCAGCCAGATCGCCAGATAGGACATCATTCCGACAAAAGGCAGGAAATACGCCACATGCAAGCCGAACAGGGTCCAGAATCTCGCTTCATCGAAGACATAGATCGGCGCCCCCTGGCTTTGCGCATAACCGAGAACAAGATGGTGCAGATAGATAAAGAGGGTGGCGGCGCCGATCGTTCGCCAGTCGCGGTAATAAAGCAGCACGCCGATCAGCCCAAAGGCTGAAAAATGCGCCTCAATGTCGCCACCGCTCTGATGAATGATCAAGCCGGTAAACGCCATGAACGCACAGCCCATGTACACGCGGGTCAGCAAGGCACCGGGCTGCCGACGGGCCAGCCAGAGGGCAAGCAGCACGGTGGGGAGGCCGATCGCCAGGACCGCCACATAGCTGTCTCGATAGGGCGCCAACGCAACACAAACCAGCAGCAAAAACAGATTCATCCCGACCATGACGCGGTCAGCCCGGGAGCGGTAGGCTTGCAGCAAAGCGTCGTAGCTGGCTTCCCGTTCAAAGATGTGCCGGATCAGCATGCGCTCACCCCGGTACGCGACAGAGCATCCCCATCAGGGCATCTTGAAAGCCGAACCAGGCCAGCACGCCCAGCACATAGAGGCCCCAGAGCACAACCAGCATGGGTGGCCGGAGGCGTGGCCAACGCATCGAAAATCGGGCAAGCATCGTCTGCATGAATCCATCCTGACACCGCCTTCCGGCGCAATGAAACGTTTGGGCATGACTTTGGCGTTGCCCTTGAGAAATCAATCAGGGTGGGGCCACGCCAGGCAACCAGCGTCGATACAACTGCGCCAGTGTACCGTCTGCCTTCATCGTCTCCAATGCTTTGCGGCAGGCCTGCACAACCGGTTCGGGTGTACCCAGGGAGAGCGCCAGATAATGATGACTCTCAGCCACCCGGTAGAGGGGCACGAACTCCGAGGCATCAACACTCAGCTCTCGGGCAGTCACCTCCAGATTGACATCGTCGATGGCCACCAACGCGACCCGTCCCAAATGCAGCAACTGCAGCGCCTTGAGCGGGGTGACCACAAAATGGAGGTTCTTGAAGCCCGCGTTTTCCAGAATCTGCTGCAGGTACCAGTCGCGCGGCACGGCCAACTTATCGACCTTGGCCGCATCCTCCAGCACGCTGATCAACGGAAAGTCGCCCCGGCGTCCGTAAAGCATGCCCTGGGTCCGCACCAGTGGCCCGACCCAACGGAATGCCGCTTCCCGTTGCGGTGTACGGGCGGTCACAAACAGGCCCGTGTTCGGTGTCGTGAGCACGGTGCGATAACCCCGGGCCCAAGGCACCACTTCGATGCTCGCCTGGATACCGGCCCGCCGCATGATTTCCGAGACAATTGCGCTGCCCAGGCCGCTGGCACGCCCCGCCTCGCTGTAATTGATCGGCGGATATTCTTCGGTAAACAACGTCAGTTGCTCGCCCTTCGCCAGGCACGGCACACGCAACAGCAGGCAGACAATCGCCAGGATCGCGATGCGGCGCATGAGACTTCTGCCTGCCACGATGACTCCTTGCTGGTCGATAAGGGACACATTTATCACTTTAGTGACAAATCACACAGAGCGCTATATCGACATACGATGATACAGGGCCGCATGCATGCGCTATAGTCCGACTCCTTCCCCTGCAAGACTGCCCTGTCGTTTCCATGCACGCCTCCCGTTCCGAATACCTCGACCTTCCCGATATCCGTCTGCACATCCGGCGCTGGGGTAACCCGGACGCGCCCACGCTTTTCCTGCTGCATGGCTGGATGGATGTCTCGGCCTCCTATCAGTTCGTGGTGGACGCCCTCAAACGCGACTGGAACATCATCGCGCCCGACTGGCGGGGATTCGGGCCATCCCAATGGCTGAACCGGCCGTATTACTTCGCCGAGCACATTGCCGATCTCGAGGCCATTCTCGACCATTACGCGCCCGAAGGCGCAGTCCGCCTGGTCGGCCACAGCATGGGCGGGATTTTGAGCTGTCTGTATGCCGGCATCCGCCCGGAGCGCGTCGAGCGCCTGGTCACCCTGGACGGTTTTGGCATTGCGCCGACCACGCCGGACATGGCGCCGGCCCGTTATCGGCAGTGGCTGGACCAGACGCGGGACACGCCGCGTCTGCATGTGTATCCGGATCGCGCCGCCTTTGCCCGCCGGCTGATGAAAACCGACCGCTTTCTGAGCGCCGAACGCGCCGAGTTCCTCTCCCGGCATCTCGCCAAGATTGGCGAAGGCCAGAACAAAGCCGGACAGTTGCGCCACGGCGTGGTCTGGAATGGCGACCCCTGGCACAAGAATTTTTCGCCCTACCTCTTCCGCCTGGAAGAATCGATGGCCATCTGGAAAGAGATCCGCTGCCCGGTGCTCTGGGTCGCCGGTCGCGAATCCTGGATCGTGCGGGATTTCAACGAACGCCCGGGCGACTGGGAGCGCCGTCAGGCCTGTTTTGCCGATCTGACCGAACGCTGGATCGAGCAGGCCGACCACATGCTGCACCACGATCAGCCGGAAGCATGCGCCGAACTGATCGAGGGGTTTTTCCCCTGAACCGGCCACCGGGGCATTTTGCCGGCTGTCCGACGGTCGACCGTCGGACTGAGGCTAAAACCCGGCAGCCCGGCGGCATCAGGACTTGAGCAGTTCCTCGCGCGAGCCCAACCAGCGCTGCAGATGCCGCTCGGCCGCCTCGGGATGGTCTTTCAGCAAGGTTTCAGCCACCCCGCGCGCCTGCTCGACCAGCCCGGCATCGAGTTCCAGATCGGCATAGCGCAGCAGCGGCACGCCGCTCTGACGCGCCCCGACAAACTCGCCCGGCCCGCGTAGCTGCAGGTCCTGGCGGGCGATCTCGAAGCCGTCCGTGTTTTCAAAGATGATCTTCAGACGCTGCCGCGCCACCTCGCCCAAGGGGCCGGCATAGATCAGCACGCAACTCGATTCATACTGCCCGCGCCCGACCCGCCCCCGCAGCTGATGCAATTGCGAGAGACCGAAACGCTCGGCATGCTCGATCACCATCAGGCTCGCGTTCGGCACATCCACGCCCACCTCGATCACCGTGGTGGCGACCAGCACATCGATCTCGCCGGCCGCAAAGGCGGCCATCGTGGCCTGCTTCTCGTCCGCCTTCATCCGGCCATGCACGAGGCCCACCGTGAGCGCGGGCAAATCGGCCGAGAGTTGGGTAAAGGTGTCTTCCGCCGTCTGCAACTGCAGGGCTTCGGACTCCTCAATCAAAGGGCAGACCCAATACGCCTGGCGCCCTTCCTCAACCTGCTTTTTGACGAAATCGACCACATCGTCGCGCCGCGTGTCGGCCACCAGCCGCGTCTTGATCGGCGTCCGGCCCGGCGGCAATTCGTCGAGCACGGTCACGTCGAGATCGGCGTAATAACTCATCGCCAGGGTGCGCGGAATGGGGGTGGCGGACATCATCAGCTGATGCGGGTTGCTGCCTTTTTTGCGCAAGGCCAGACGCTGTGCGACCCCGAAGCGATGCTGCTCATCGACGATGGACAAGCCCAGGCGGGCGAAATCCACGCCATCCTGGATCAGGGCATGGGTGCCGACCACGAGCTGCGCATCCGCCGCGGCCGCCGCCAACTGCTCGCGCTTTGTCTTGCTCTTCAAGCTGCCGGAGAGCCAGGCCACCTTGACGCCCAGCGGCTCGAGCCAGGCGGAGAGTTTCAGGTAATGCTGCTCGGCCAGAATTTCCGTCGGCGCCATGAAGGCGACCTGCCAGCCTGCCGAGATTGCCTGGCAGGCCGCCAGAGCCGCGACAATGGTCTTGCCGGCGCCGACATCGCCCTGCAGCAGGCGATGCATCGGATAGGGCTGGGCCAGGTCGGCCGCGATCTCGGCCATGGCCCGCAACTGGGCCCCCGTCAGCCCGAAAGGCAGGCTGTCCAGCAAGCGTGCGCCGAGATCATCGCGCGCCACCAGCACCGGCGCCCCCTGCTCCCGGCGTGCCAGATAGGCGCGCCGCAGGGAAAGCTGTTGTGCCAGCACTTCATCAAACTTCATGCGCTGCCAGGCCGGATGCTGGCGACTCTCCAGCGGCGCCACATCCGCACCGGCCGGGGGCTGATGCAGATAGCGCAGACTGCGGGCAAAGCCGGGCAGTTTGAGCGACTGGCGCAGGCCGTCCGGCAAGGTATCCTCGAGCGGAGCATCGGCCAGCGCACGGTTGATCAGCTTTTGCAGGGCCGAATTGGCCAATCCGGCGGTCGACGGGTAAATCGGGGTCATTTCCGTCGGCAGGGGCTCGTCTTCCGACACCACGCGAAAGCGCGGATGCACCATTTCCAGCCCGAAGAAGCCCCCGCGGACCTCGCCAAAGGCCCGCACGCGCGCCCCCGTTGCCAGGGCCGCCTGCTGGTTGGGATAAAAACTGAAAAAGCGCAGGGTGATCTCGCCCGTGCCATCGCTGGCCTTGACGATCATTTGCCGGCGCGGCCTGAACTGCACTTCATTGTCCAGCACCACCACTTCCACCTGCAGCGCGACACCGCCCCAGGCACGACCGACCGGGGTAATCCGGGTTTCGTCCTCGTAGCGCAGCGGCAAATGCAGGAGCAAGTCGGCCTCCGTGTGGAGGCCGAGCTTGGCCAGCTTTTTCTTCAGCGCGTCACCGACGCGCAGGGGGCGAGGCTCAGCCAATCACCATCACCGCATCGGCCTCGACCAATGCGCCGCGCGGCAGTTCCTTGACGCCGACGGCAGCGCGGGCCGGGAAGGGCTCGCTGAAGTAGCGGGCCATGGTTTCATTAACCTTGCCGAAGTTGGCCAGATCAGTCAGGAAGACATTGAGCTTGACCACGTCGCCCAGCGTGCCACCGGCCGCCTCGGCCACTGCCTTCAGATTGTCGAAAACGCGAACGATTTGTGCATCGATGCCGTCTACCATCTGCATGGAGGCCGGATCGAGGCCGATCTGCCCGGAGAGGTACACGGTGTCGCCGACGCGCACGGCTTGCGAATAGGTTCCGATGGCGGCCGGGGCATTCGGCGTGGCGATGATGGTCTTGGCCATGAAGCAATCCTTTTCACTGACAAACGAAAACCTGAATTCTAGATGAACCCGCGCATCGAATCCCTGCAAAAAATGCTCAATGGCCCCCGCGACGGGGCCCTGCTCCGCTTTTCCCTAGGGAATGAGTTCATGAAGGAAAACGCCTGGCAGGAGGCTGCCAAAGCCTTTCATGCTGCTGTCGAGCGCGACCCCGGCTATTCCGCTGCCTGGAAAGGCCTGGGCAAGGCCTTGAGTGAGACAGGCGATCTCGCCGGCGCGCTGGCCGCTTACACGCAAGGTCTGGCTGCAGCCGAGCAGCGCGGCGATATTCAGGCCAGCAAGGAAATGGGCGTTTTCATTCGACGTCTGCAAAAAGCAGGGCAGTCGTAACAACTGCTTACAAGCGCTTACATCCTGCGGTCGGCGCCGACGGGCACTCAGACGTTATTCGGGCATGATCAACTGGAGTCATCCCATGAAAACCCGCCTGAAATCCGTTGCCCTGCTGACCCTTGTCGTCACGGGAACGCTACTCGGCGGCTGTACGGTCGTCCCGGCACAGTCGGGCGGGTACTATCGCCCGCCGACGGTCTACGTCGAAACCCGGCCGGTTTACCGTGTCGCACCGCCGCCGATGATCGTGTATCCCCCCGCTTACGACGGCCATCGCCATGGTCACGGGCGCCATCGCTGGCACGACCACGACGGTCACCGTTGGTGATCCTCAGCGGCGCGGCGCAACCAGTACGGAATCAATGCCAAGTTCGCGCAACTTGGCCTGTGCCGTTTCCGCTTCCTGGCGGGTCTTGAACGGACCGACCTGAACCCGGGTTTCCAGGGTGGAAGGAACACCGCTCAACGTGAGTTTCGCGTGCAATTCTTCCGCCCGTTGCGGGCTGTTGAAGACGCCGGCCTGCAGCACAAATCCGTTGAACAGGCGGGACAAACCGCTCGGCGGAATGACCGGGGCCTGACGGGTTTCAATGACCCGTGCACTTGGCTGACGCGTTGCCGGGGCAACCGAGCCTGTCTCGTGAATGGCGCGTTCGTCCAGCGGTACTTTCGGCGTGGCGGAGGGGGGGGCCGACGGCTGCACGGCAGGTGCCGGCTTTTGGACAACCGGCGCCACCGGTGCGGCAGCACGCTTTTCCGGACGTTGCGTTCCCCGTGGGTCGGCCATCACCTCGCGCGGCATGGCCGGCTGAGCAGCAGGCGCCGGGGCTGGCGGGGATGCCTCAACGGGCTTTTCGGCCACTTTCTCTGGCGGTTTTTCGGCAGGTTTCTCTGCGGCGGGCGCTTCAACGGCTTTTTCAGCCGGCGGCTCCGGCAGGTTTTCCGTCGGGGTCACCGGCTGCGATACCGGCTTTTTGGGGGCCACCGGCACGGGACGGGAATAGACGACAGCATCCTCGTCGTCGTCATGCGACGCCAGGTGATCGAAAAAAGCGAGCGCGCCCAGCAGGACAGCAACCAGGGTCCCGGCCACGGCCAGTCGTCCGATCAGCTTGCCGCGCAGGTCACGCCCGGCCTCTTCCGGTTCCAGGTCTGTTTTTTGTTCTGACATCTGTCGATCCATCATCCCTGGCTCTTGGCCAGCGCCACCACCAACTCGGCCTCGGCCCGTGCGATACCACAACGTTCGGCGATCATCGCGGCATCGTATCCGGCCACCGCCATCTGCATGGCATCACCGTAAATCGGCGCCACGGTCTGCCCGGCGCGCACATGCGCCAGTTCCCGGGTCATGTCCTCGCGCAGCGCGGCCAGTTCACCGCGCATGGCATCCACCTCTTCCCGCAATTGCAGCAGTTCCCGTTCCAGGCTGGCGTGCATGGCACGCTCAGCCATGTTGACGGGGGAAGGCACCGGCTGCGGCGGCGGGGTGTAACGCGGTTCGGGCGGTTCAGCGAGCAGCGCGTCCAGCGACGGGGCGGGCGTTTCGACGGGGGGCAGCGGTGCTGGCTCAGGCGTCACCACCGCAGACTCGCCGATCCTCCGCATGCGCAGCAGGAGAAAAACGATATACACCGCCAAGAGCAGCACGAGGCCGACCACGACCTCGCGCATACCGATGGCGATACCGGCTATCGTCCAGTGCAAGCCTTAGAACCCGACGGAATACTGCAACCCGACGATATGGGCATGGGCATCGTAACGACCGTTCAGGCTACCCTGCTGGATGCTGGGGTCCTTGACGTACAGGTAGCTGTAACCCACATCGACCTTGCCAGCCTTACCGGCATTCCATTGTGCGCCCAACGAGAGCCACAGACGGTCATTGTCCGGCACACGCGGGGAACGGTCGCCATCCTGCACCGGCGTACGGTCATACGCGATCCCGAATTTGTACTTCACGGCATCCGTCGCCTTGTAAGCAGCGCCCCAGGCGATCCGCCAGGAATTACCGTAGTTGAAGCGCTCGGAGGAAACCAGCGTACCGCTGTTCCGGTTGATCACATTCAGGGCCTGCATCGACTCCCAACGGGTGTAGGACAGATCGCCCATGGCTTCCCAACGGTCGGAAACCTGCTGCCACACCGACAGGATGAAGGTATCCGGCAACTTCACATCGGCACGCACCGGTGTCGTGCTGGTCTGGGTCGTCACATTCCCTTCAAGGACATGCTTCACGGCGGAGCGGTATGAAACCCCAACACGCATCGAGGGTGACAGCGTGAACAACGCACCGGCATTCCAACCCCAGGAATGATCATCGCCCTTGAGGACCACGTTACCGATTACCGGGCTGCCACTGTAACGCGTCAATTCGCCATCAATGGTCTGATAGTTCAGACCAAAGCCCAGGGAGACCTTGTCGTTGAGCTTGTAGGCCACGGACGGATTAAAATTGACCGTCTTGATTTCAGACTTCAGCGATTGAGTTTGCCCCACCCAGCCGCTGTTGTATTCCGTTGCCAGGCCGAAAGGGGCGCTGACCGAAAAACCGACCGTCCAGGCCGGCGACAATTGCGCCGACATATGGGCGTTCGGCACGGCCGCCCAACCGCCGGCATCGCCACCGGTATTACTGGCGCCTGCGTTATCGCGGTATTGGTAGCTCGGGCCAACGCCCGTGACACCGGCAGAAATATTGATCCCCGACAACTGGGTCAGGCTGGCCGGATTGAAGAAATTGGCGCTGGCGTTATCCGCGACGGCTGCCGAGCCGGCATAGGCTGTGCCCAGACCGCTTGCGTTCTGCTCCCAGAGCTGGAAGGCCGCAGCCGAAGCAGAGCCGGCGAAGGCCAGTGCCAGCAGGGCCGGCAGCGTGCGCAGGGTATTCTTGTGCATGAAGTTCTCTCCCCAAAGCGGGCTGGAATGGTTAACGTTCGGATTTTATTACATTTAGCTCGATTTATTGCGCCGGCAATGTGCGCTTCCCGCCGTGATCGTCGATGGCCACATAGGTCAGCTCGGCTTCCGTCACTTTTACGACGACAGGATGGGCGTAGTTGCGCTCGGCAAAGACCTCCACCCGGACCGTCACCGAGGTATTCCCGACACGGACGATTTCAGCAAAAAGACTGACGATATCGCCCACCGAGACGGGCTGCTTGAACAGGAAGGAATTGACCGAGACCGTGGCCACACGGCCGCGCGCACGGCGCATGGCGGGAATCGCACCCGCCACATCGACCTGGGCCATCACCCAGCCGCCGAACACATCCCCGTTCTGATTCAGGTCGGCAGGCATGGGCACCACACGCAAGGCAGGCTGGCGATCGGGCAGGGTCAGACGGTCAACGGTCATGATGGGCTCAAAATGAAATCCGGGCAGACATTCTCCCGGAAAGCGTGGGCTTTTCATATCCTACAGAAAGGAAACTTTTTGGCGACTACATCACCCCTGCAAGCTGAGCATAATCAGCAACTTGCCACAGATTATTCTTTCAAAAATTCGACATTCCTGCTGACCAGATAAGCACCATATAGTGAAATGGAGCCGCAAAAGAACCGGAAATGGACCAGAGGAATGCAGGATTTATGGCTATGCACACGTGCGCATAGCCATCCTTGACAGGTTTAGCGGATCAAGAATTTCGCGGTTTCCAGCCCCGGGAAACGCTCCTTCATCTTGGCCAGGAAGGCGACAACCTCATCTGTCGCCGGCACCAGATGCTCGACCGGCTGTTCCCGCGTCCCGTTCTTCACTGCCGAAACGGACGTCTTATAGCCCTGCAACGTCAGCCATTCAGCCAGTTTGCGCTGGCTGAGGTCAGCACCGTCCAGCCCCCACAGCTTCTTCTGGTATGCGCCCAGGAAAAACTGCTTGGCGACGGCCAGGTAACCCCCCTTCGTCAGGTTCTTCCGCCCCGTCCGGGGCCCCGATTCAGCAGTACTCGGCGCCGCCGGTTTGGCCCCCTTCAGGTTCGCCATCTTGAACGCCCGGTAGTACTCCCAGGTCTGGAAGTCTTCGAGGGTTTTCAGGCAGTGATCGTCCCGCCAGGCATCGAAGATCAGGCGGGTCGCCAGCGCCTCGTCGACGGTGTTCCAGGGTTCCGTATCGAATGCCAGATGGCTTTGACCGGTTCCGGCCATGGGGATCATGCGCGCGCTACTGGGAATCGGCCGACGCTTGAAATCGTACTCAAGGTTGATCCGGGTTTCCCGCGTTTCCGTTTGCAGATCGAGTTCCAGCGGCAGTTGGTCGCGCATCGACATGAACGACTCGTAGGTCAGCTTCTGGCCGGGCTGGCGATTGAGGGTCAGGTCGAGCATGAAGGCGTTTTCGTCCTTCACGTCCGGCCCGGGCTTGATGCCGCCCTTGGCGGTGACCGTCTTGTGATCGCCATCGGCTTCGACCGTGAATTGCAGGCGCGTCCGGCCGGCAAACAGTTGCATCACCTGATGCTTGTTTTCCAGCATGTGCGATCCCGGTGATACGCGATCCACCAAGGCCTGGAAGCGCCGGCACAGCGTCCCGGTCAAGTCCAGTTGATCGATCGGGCAGTCCACGAGGAAACCGTCCGTCGTTGCGCTGACTAATGTCGCACCCTTGGGGAGCTTCCATAGAATTTCACCGATGACGGCGCGGATGAAGCCACAGACCAGCGCGGCAACAGCTGCTTCGGACACTCGCGACGTGCCGACGACAACGCTATCCATTTCGCGAACGCCGAAGGCGCGTTTGCGCTTGAAGCCCTGGCCAGTCTTGCCGTAAAGGCTGTTGCCGAGCAACTTGACGAACTCGAAAGGCAGCGTTTTACGGGCATACGGGCTACGCATGTCGCGGATGAAGATCGCAAAGCTTTCAAACAGCCGATAGCCCTCGTCACCGTAATGCTCGGGCGGAAACGCCTGCTTGTCGGTCGCCAACAGGCCGTCCTGTGGCGCGTCGTTACCCGGTGTCTCTTTGGTTTTAGAACGATGCTTACCGGGTGCGGCTGCACTACGCGCAAACACCTTATCGCGCGCCATCCAGGGAATGACCAGCCCGTGCTTAATGATTAGCTTCGTGGCCCCCATTGCTTTCGCCAATTCGATTTCAGGGGCGGTGCAGAGCGATAGGCCGCGACGAGGAAACAGCAGGCCACGATCTTCCGTCGATACCGGCAGACAGGGGTAAGCCACATCTTCAGGGAACTCGAATTCGACCAAGGCAAAGCCGGCGACATGGCCGATGAAATCGGCGATATCCGTCGTCCAGCGCACGGCGTCGTAGTCCAGCACGAACAGGTAGGCCAAGGCCGTCAGATAAGCGCCGGAAAGGTCGGGATCGTAGAAGCGCCGGCGGTCCGTCGGGCCATAGACGAAACACTGATTGTGGCCACCAATAAAAACATCGGCTAGGAAGGGCTCCAGCCAGCGTCGGGCCTGTTTCGGGATGCGTTTTTTCTGGGAGTAAGGAACACCGCGGGTGTTGTCCCAGCGGGTGATCTGCTTGACCTCGTAATTCAAGGCCACGTTGAGCGCCACACCATCTCGCCGGATGCAACTTTCGCCGATGCGTACCGCCAAGCCACTGGCCGTGGCGGAGAGGTGCCGCATGTCGAGGCCAAGATGGCGCGTCGAGAACCAGATGACCCACAGCACGTACATGACGGCAATTTCAGCATCGCGCAGGCCGTAGGCTTCGAATTCCTCGCGCCATTCACGCTCAAAGCGGGTCATGTCCGACTTGTCATAGCCAGCCGGCAAGTCGATCTTGGGTATCCCCAACCAGTGTCCAATATTGGCCAGCGACTTGCCGGGTGGTGCCAGGCGGCTGGCGTCGATCAGGCGCAGACTCAGCAGATGCGGCTCGAATTCGTCACCGACAACGGACTGGTAACGCTGTTTCAACACAGCACGCCGCGTGGCCGACATCGGCAACTCGAACTTGGCAGCCTTGCCGACGGTGACCAGCGTCCCGCCCACGCCGTCGAGCTGCGGGCGCAGGTGCTTGAAGTCTGAGAATACGGTGATGTCCGCTCTCGTGAAAAACCCGCACAGCACCACCTCGGCAGGCCATTCCTCGATGGTGCCATCATCCAGGGCGGCTTCCAGCAGCTCGTTGATGACGTCGCCCAGGCGCGGACGCTGGCTCAGGATGTCGCCGTTTTCGATGTGAATGACCAGGGTCAGGACTTCACCCGTCGGGCCGATCAGGTAGAACTGGACGCTTAGAATGCGATTGCGCCCCTTGCGTGAGCGGGTCCATTCGGCGTCGAAGCCAATGAATACCCGCGCCCCTAGGCCGCGTTCTGGCCCCAGCTTGCGGTCGACGCGCCGGCGCATGGCGCGGTTGAGGTTGAACTTGCCCGTCTGGCGGGCCTTCAGATAGCGCTCTTTGTCGGTCAGCTGTTTCGGCCGTTTAGGCGCCAGGCCGCGTTTTTGGCGGGCCTCGTCAGTCAGCGAGTTTTCCATCAACTCGGCAAAGTAGCCGTCGCAGTAGGCCAGCAGCGCATCGTCGCTGGCCCGTTTCGGATTATCCGAATCAGCCACGGTGGTTTCATTTTTCATGCTTCATATCCCCCGTATAGGAATTGAAACCAGATCACAAAAAGAAAGAGCCGCACGGGGCGGCTCTTGTTTACATCAGCAGGAGGGGATCAGGCCGACTTCACCTCGCCGCCCGCATCGACCTTCTTCATCGAGCGGGTAGGCTGCGTTGCCGTTGCTGCCGGTTCAACGGATTGGGCCGGGTCCAGGTAGCTCCAGTCCGGCTGAACGGCATGCTTGGGATCGTTGATGATGTCGTTCAGGATCGTTGCAGTACGCATGAAATGATCGGTACGGACGGCTTCATCTTCGGCCAAGATGTCGATCCACCCGATGGTCTTGCCGCCGGCGTTTTGAATCCCGATGCCATCTTCGTAGATGGCGATACGCGCCATCAGCATGACGAGCAGGGAAGAGTAGTTGGGCAGCATCAGGCTGCGGATATGTTTAGCCATGGTGAATCTCCTTTAAGATATGGCTTGCTGTAACGTGGCGGCGGCACCGTTCTTGCCGGGAAGCTTGCCGATGCTGCCTGCCACACCAAACTGAGTGATCAGTGCGAGTCAGTTGTTTTCGTGGTCGTACTCGTACACCTCCTGTTCCTCGTCATCGTCGATGACGGCGTTGTAATCCATGTGTTCAGCCTCGTAATCGCGCTCATCGAAGTAGCGTTCCTGGTCCATCAGTGATCTCCTACAGATCGGGTTGAAAAAACTGAATGGGCGCGTGGCAAGCATCAGGCCGCCACCAGCCGAATATGATCCGGTACCACCAGACTGCGCACGGAAGGACGGAGGTAGGGCCGCCCTTTCGGGTCGAGGCCAAGGCGATGCGCAATGGCCTGCCCTGCCGCGTTGGCAGCCTGTTGCAAGCGGCTGTCGGTTGCCACCAGATAGAACTTTTCCGTCGTCCGCACGTTGGAATGCCGGAGCAGCTTGCTAGCGTCATGACTGGTTCCGCCCGGCGCTTGAACAACGGCGGTAGCGAAACCCCTGCGAAATGCATGCGACGTGATGCCGGTAACACCGGCCTGCCCGCACAGCTTGAGAAAGGCATGCCGGGGGTACCCGATCGGGCGATCACCACGCTTTGAGCCAAACAGATAGCGCCCGGTTGCCAGCGACTTGCGCCGGATCAGCACTGTCAAGGCGGCATCACACAGGTGCACTTCTTCGATCCGGCCGCTTTTCGTTTCACGAACGATCAACACTTTCCGGTTGACATCAAGGTCGCTGACCAGGGCGTACTGGAGTTCCCGGCTGCGCGTACCGGTGAGCGCTTGGACCAGGAAAAAATCGCTGTTGATGGTCGGCGGTCCTGACATCAGCACACGGCCGAGCTTCGCCAACTGCTCGTCGGACGGAATGACGAGAACGGGGTTTTCAACCCGGCGCATCTTGATGCGCGCTGCAGGGTTGTAGGCGATCAAGCGCAGAGCTTCCAAGTCACGGCAGATAAACTTGATCAAGGCCACATGTTTCTCGGCGCTGGCCGGCGTTTCCAGGCTGCGAATTTCCTCGACACCACGTCGTATGACAGGCTCGGTCAACGCGCTCAGCAACATCGCCCCCCACAGCCGTTTCACGTGCTTGGGGTACCGATATCGGTCATTGCGCAGTGACTTCTTGCCGTTCCGTTCGCTGTTTGGGAAGACATGTTCGATGACTGCTTGATCGAGAGTCATCCGATTGCCGATGCCTGGCAGAACGCCCATGGCAACGTCGTCGAGCAATTTCGCTTGCGCAGCGGCAGCGCCAGCAAATGACATTTCCGGAAGCGAATCGAGAATCGAGCAAGTCCAGTTGCCCGTCAGCGGATCAGGGTGGCGGACTCGCCACTTGAGCGTGCCGGTGTAGTACGCCTGGATCGCCAAGTCAGGTGCGCCGGGAATGCTGATCTGGACTTGGGGTTGGGGTCTCGCTCCCAACCCCGATTCAAATCTCTCCCACGACCGCTGATAGTCCCTGAGCTGAACAGCGACAGTAGAGGGCAGTTCGCTCAAGTACTGGAACGCGTTTTCGATCCGAAGGCTGGCCGGCTGCTTTGCACGTTGGCGGCGAGACATTGCTGAAACCGTGTTCGCATTGCCCGAGACACCACGGCCGCTCTCCCCCTGGCGATAGCTCGCCAGATCGATCACGGAGGCCGAAGGGCGGCTTACGCTATCGACGCGGAGCACGTCACTGTCGCTGAGCTGTTTACTTGATGTCATGGCGAGGAATGAAGACTATCGAGGAGAAAAAAGAAGGAATCGATGGCAGCCATGATGACCGATTTCTCCTCCATCGAAAACAGCGATTTTGAATTTTTTCGCTTGTAAGCCGATGATTTTATTGCGTATAAATTTCGCGAACGGGGTTGCTAGCACATTTTCGATGTGACATTACGCCCACGGAGGACCGCATCGAAAACCGCCATCACCCCGCGGAGGCCATCAAGGAGCATCGCAAGAACAGCGTTCGTGATCTACACTCGCAAAATGACTATGGATAGGCCGATTAGATGAATGCCATGGATAAAAACCGTGAATACTTTTCGCTTGAGTTACTCACGGGTAAAAACGCACCATCCAGGGCCAGAATGCTGTCCCTGGTCATTCAGGAGTTTCTGGCGCTAACGCTCATGTCGAATCGCGACCTGGCCAAGGTGCTGCTTGCCTATGGAAAAGCGCTCGGATTCCGCGAAGTCCTGCCCAAGTCAATCTACGACGAGTGGTTATCACGGCGTGCACAAGGAAAGCAGGCATCGGCCGACGTTGCCACAACGGCGGAACGGAAACGCTTACTCAAGCAGGTGCTGGCGTTGCGCGGTGAGGCCTATCACCAGATCGACGAGCAACTCGGCCTGAAGCCGGGCCATGTCGAGCACATCACGTTTCGCGCGCTTCCCGTCCAGGTCGAGAAAGTACAGTCACGGGATCATGGCCGAATGCAAGTCCTGCTGGTCGCTTACCACTTGGAGCAATGCTGGCTGCACGTGATGCTGACCGACCCCTGCCAAGGCTATGCTACTCAAAGCGGCAAGACGTCAGTGTCGTTGGCGGCCATGCTGACAACAGGCCAGTGGACAGACTTCGGGGGAAAACTGCGGGCCAGGCAGATGGCCACGGGCGGCAACGCGGACACACCGATCATCCTGCACGCCCCTAAAGGCAGCGGACTAGGTGCAGTGCTGTCACAGGCCGAGCAGTTCCTGGTTGCCGAAGACATGCCGGCATCACGCACGGACGGTCCCGTTCTGCGCATCAAGTTCAAGTTCAAGCATTCAGTGTCCAGACCCTTGGCGCAGGTCAGCCTGGCCGATCTGCTGCTGCCGCCGGTTGTCGATGACCCCTTGCTGAATGCGGACATGTCAGCCCTGCCTGACTTGACGAAGCTCAACCATCACCAGAAGGATACGTTGATCAATACGCTGTGGTCTTCGCTGACCTCGCTGCGTCAGCAGGTCACGCAATCCGGCCATGGTGAGGGCTTAGGTGACAACCTCGCCAAGTCCGAATGAGGTAAGTGGTAACCCCTCGTCACCCGGGGTGGTGACGACGGGCCACCCGTCGCTCGTCGGCATCGAACAAGACGATAACCGAACCCTCCGCGAGTCGCCTATGTCAGCCAGCCAGTCGCACCATTTGCCGCGCATCCGCATCAATCCGAGCGAGCCACGCCCGGTCCGCATGGATTGGCTTGAGAAAGCTGCAGCCGCGTTACCGGCGGGCAAGGGGATGCACTTCTGCATTGCGCTCTGGATGCTCGTCACGATCCGTCGTTCACCGACCGTGCAAATATCCAGGAACATGGCTGCCCGCGTCAATCTCTCCCGCTGGGCAGCGGCGGATTCCGCGCATCGACTTGAAGCCGCCGGCCTGATCAAAATTGCCAAGCTGCCAGGCCGATCTTTCCGGATTACCTTGGTCGAAGCGGGATCATCGATCCCGTTGCGCTTGGAAAAGCGCGGGGCGTGACAAGCAACTACTGCTGTTTATGGCGGGGGCCTCAGGCCGGATGTGCCGACCACTGGTTTCATTTTGACTGCTACATATCCCCCGTGCAGAAAGTGAAACCAGCCATGTTCAAGTGACGTGACGAACGTCGAGGGGATTCTGCTCGGAAAAAAATGAAGCGGTAGAAGAGGCAACGGCGTCAGCCGTTGCCTCTTCTTATTCCGATGAGGTCTCGCAAGCGGCCGTGATCACGCTGTTGAGACGCCGGCTGGCATCAAACAGCTTTTCATCACCCAGGAAGGCATACCTTGTCGCCGTGACTGTGCTTCCCGGCGCATGGCCCAACAGCCCCCCGGTCTGACTCATGCTGCCACCGTCATTCAAAACCAAAGTGGCTGCGGATCGGCGAAGATCGTGCACTTTGAGATCGGTAATGCCGGCGCGCTTGATCACCCTTTTGAGGGCTAGCTCGGGGGTTGCCAAAGCTTTCCCCTTCCGGCCCGGGAAGACATACTCCACTTTCCCTGCTTCAGCCCGGGTCGCCAGCACCTTCAGCGCAATATCGTTGAGCGGAATCACGCGGGCCTTACCACTTTTGGCTCGTGCGGCCGGTAAGCGCCAGATACGTTCCTCGACAGAAAGCTCGGACCATTTCAACTGAAGATATTCTTCGCGGCGAGCGGCGGTAGCAAGGCCAAACAGCAGGGCATCCGCCATGACGCGGGACTTCTCTTCGGCCAATGCGGCGAGGAAACGTTTCAGCTCGTCACCGGACAATGTCCGCATGCGCACATTTTGCTCGGCATGCATCTTGATACCCCGGCAGGGATTTCGATCGCAGCGTTCAAGCAGCATTCCAACGTTCACAACACGCTTGAGCATCCCCAGGATGCGATTAGCCGTTGCTGCACTAAGCTGTACTCGTTTCGCATCATGAAAGCGGACGATGTCGGCGGTTTTCAGCTCACTAAAGCGCAACTTACCGAATACCGGCGAGAGATGAATCCGCCATAGCCCCTCGATCCCTTTGACGTCGCGCAGATTCTGGGCATTCGGGAAGTACTCTTCCCGAAAGAAACGATCAAGGGTGATGTCCTTCTGCTCGATTTGCTTGCGCTGCTCTTGCGGGTCGATCCCTTTCGCAATCAGGCCGCGCATTTCGAGGCAGGTACTGATGGCCTCGGGGGGCTCCAGGCCGGGGTAGGCACCCAGCTTGACGGCGCGCTTACGGCCGCTGCCGGTAGGTTCCGGCATCGAATATCGAAACAGCCAGCTTTTGACGCCACGCTTGCTGACGACGAAGCGCAATCCCGGTGGCGCTTCGAGCGACGTGAATTCCAGTTCTTTGCTGCCATGATCCGGCGGGCACGGCGGAAGGCTATCGAGCACTTTCCGGATAAAACGAATTTGACGCTTCATCGCATCTCCTCGGCGAGGTTCAGACGCCCCCGAAAAAAGTGTCGAGTCTTCTCTATCCTTCGAGTTACACGAGATCATTTTTCGGGGTCGTCCATGGGTTGAACAAGGACTTGGGAACGTGCGAAGGCACCCGGCCACAGCCAAGGCGCTATCGACACGTCCGGTCCATTTCCGGTTTTTACGAAGGTTTTGTGCCGCTCAGCCGAGCGTGCCAAGCAGGGCCACGCCGCCGTATTGCGTCCGGACGACGTCGGCGGGGTCGAGAACGGCAATCTCGGTGCCGCCGATGTCGCGTAGGTAGACACGAGCCAGGTCGAGATCGGTGGTGAGCAGCCACTGCGTTGCGCCGTCGAGTTCGATTTCCAGCGCGGCTAGGCCCGTGAGTACGGCTGGATACAGGCGCAGCACCTCCAGCAAGGCGAGCGCGTCGCAGAGTGCCGGCGGCTGGACGCCGGCTTCACTGGCCAGAATGGCGCTACGCTCCATCATGTGCTCGACCTGGGCTTCATCGAGCCGGGAAAGCGCATTGCCAGCGAACGGCCGCAGAAGGGGGTCGCATATTTGCGCATTCATGGCTCAATCACTCCGGGCCAAGAGGACGGTGATCGACAGCCGGCCACACCCATGAATCGGCCATGGCGGTGTAATCAAGGAAAGGAAGGTCATTGCAGATTCTCCAGACGTAAAAATGGCGCCATGAGCGCGAGGCTCACGGCGCCTGTAGTGGAATAGCGGTAGATGCCGGATTAGACGGAAGGCGTGGCGTAGGCTTGGCACATGGCGAGCAAGCCCGGGTCAGCGCCGGGCTGGTCAGCGATGAATATGTCGTAGCCATAGCCGCCGTCGTTGACGATGTAGACCAGCTCGTAGAAACCCTCGACATGTGTCTCCGCCCACTCAAAGCTGGGCGAGAACCCCTCCTCGGGGAATGGGATGTCATCCAACAGGCCGCGCATCACTGGAAACCCGATCTCAGCCTCCAGTGCATCGGTGCTGTCGCCGGGCTCGACCACAATGAAGTAGCCGAGCTCGTCGGCATCCCACGGACAGCACTCGTTGATCTCGGCCACGCGTTTCTCGATCAGCCGGCGCAGGGCGTCATCTGGCAAGGCAGCGATAGCTGCTTCATCACGCAGGATGCGCATGCACAACCTCCTCGGCCGGTTTCGCGACACGCAGCTTCTTGCTCTTACGCCGGCCAGGATGCTCCCCACCTTCAGTTTCACCGGGCAGTTCCTGCCGGGTCATCGTGCTCGTCGCGGCAGCGGCCTTGACCGGTGGAACATAGGGCTCACTCGGCAAGGCGAGCATTGCCGCTTTCCAGGCCGCCCAGTCGCCGGCGATCTGATGTAGGTGCGGCTTGCCGTCAACGGCAGCGGTCAACCCTTCGGCACGCAGCAATGCGGCGCAGAAAGAAGGCTGGTTGGCGCTACGACTGACAAAGGCCGGAATCAAGGCCTTGGCCGCAAACGGCTGGGCGCGATCCGCCGGCAGGCAGGCCTCTATCTTTTCGAAAGGAGCGATTTCGGTGCTGAAGTAGCCACCGCTGTCGTTGGCGACGATGCTGACATACAACTGCTGGAAATCGGTATCGGTCAGGATCACGTAGGTGATCGAACCGCCATTTCTGCCGAGCTTTTGCGCTTCGGCCGATTTCAGTTTCAAGTACTGCGGGGTCTGGGTGGTCATGGTTGTCTCCGGTAAAGGAATGCAGGTCAGAAATGGAAAACGCCGATACCCAGCAGGGCATCGGCGTTACAGGAGAGAGAAACAGCAGGCGGCAAGTCCGCCTTGGGGTCAGAGGTACTACTTGCGGCGCGGATCGTCATCAAGCAGTTGTTTGACGACCGCGGTGGCCGCGGCAATGACGATGGCCTCGACGACCGGGCCGATCAGTAAAGGAAGCATGGCAGGCTCCACGTTCAGGAGTGATAGAAGGACATGACGGTGATTACGGTCAGAGCAAGCCACGTTCGGCGAAGGACACCGGCGTCGTCGTGCCGGCCACGATGAAGTGATCGAGAACGCGGACATCGACCAAGGCCAGCGCGCTTTTCAGCGAGCGGGTGAGCATTTTATCGGCTGCGCTCGGCTCAGCGACACCCGAGGGATGGTTGTGGGCGAGCACGACGGCGGCTGCATTGCGCTCAAGGGCCAGCTTGACCACTTCACGGGGATAGACCGAGGTCTGCGTCAGCGTGCCTCGGAATAGCTCGACGCAGTCGATCAGGCGGTTCTGGGCGTCGAGCAGCAACACAGTGAAGACCTCATGGGGCAGACCGGCGGCGGTCAGGCGCAGGTAATCGCGGATGGTGGCAGGATCACTCAGGCAATCGCCCAAGCGCATGGTCTCGGCGAGCGCCCGTGCCATCAATTCCTTGCAGGCCTCCAGCGTGCGCTCAGGGCCATAACCGGCATGAACCTCGTTAAGCAGGGTACGGCCAGCGTGGAGTGCGAAGATTTCGATCAAGGATCGGCCGGCCAAGCGCGCGGCGGCTTCTTCGCCGAGTAGCAAAGCCAGCAAGGCGGGCGTCGGCATCGCCCGGATAGGGGGAGGTGAAAGCATTGGAATTCTCCTAGTCAGAAAAGGAAAACCCCGGGCGCCTTGCAGCGACCGGGGTCAGGAGAATGAAATCTGTTTGAGCAAACATGCTCTTACGTCTTGCAGCCTTGAGCTCTTATCGAGCCGAGCGTATTCTTTGCGGAACGCTTGGGCTGTGCCGGCTTACCGGTACTGATTGTGGCAAGGTGATTCAGCTGCGGTTTGGACAATCCCGTCTATACCGAACTGAAGCAGGGATGGATACCCCGGGCGCCTCCAGTCCTCTCTTCATTGTTTTGGAGATCACCATGATGTTGAATCAACAAGAACGCGCAGTGAAGGCCTTGGAACAACGCGCGCGCCGTATGGCAAAGAGCATTGGTCTGACGGCGATCAAGTCTCGCAAGGGTGTTGGCGGCATCGCCAATCTCGGAGGGTTCATGATCGTTAATCCCTTCCTGAACATGGCCGAGGCGGGATATTGCTTCGAACTCTCTGCGGAGGACGTGATTGCCTACTGTGCGGAGGCGTGATTGATGTCGAGAAAATCCCGGGGGTAACTTCCCGGGGTTTTTCTCAGCGCGTCAGACAGGAGCGTATATCGGCATAACCGAGGGCGGCATCTCGGCCATAGCCGACGGTGGGCTTCTAAAAGCAAATGTCCGGTTCTAAAGACAGACCGGCCATTTGTGCTCTAACGATACCAATGACGGCTTTGGTACTACCTGCTTCATCCGCTTGCCACCCAGAGCGGCAGTTGGTGGCTTGGAGAAGCAGGCATCCATGAACGTGGCGACGCCCACTGACTGTAAAGCCCACTGCTACTGAAAACGGGGGGATGTCGGGCCTTCATGTTGTATTTTTTTGGTGTTTTCACGGTTTTTCTGATTTCATGCCGGTGCGAGATGCTGCGGTTGTGTTGAATACATTTTCGGCAATGAATTTCAATCGTTTGAAGCTAACTGGCTTTTCCAAAAAATCTATCGAATTATCCAGTCCGCCGTGTGCATCAATTTCGGTTAGTTCCATCCCACTCACAACAACAATAAACAGATCTCGGTAGCGAGGCATTTCGCGAAGTGACCGAACAATTTGAAACCCATTTACGCCGGGCAGGCGCAAGTCACAAATCAGCAAGTGCGGCGCGATTTCGCCAACCATCACCAGTCCCTCGAAGCCATTGGGGGCAGAGAAGATTTCGGCCGGAAACGGCCACTGTGAAAAATTGATCCGGTAAAGCCGCAACATCGACTGGTTGTCTTCGATGATTAGTACGCGAAGCGATGGAGCGGGAAAGCTTCCGTCACTAACCTGCCCACTCTTGTGGCGCAGCCGATCGACCGACATTGCTGATATCCGGCGATGCCCGCCTTCGGTCTTCCACCCCTCGAGAATCTTTCGATCAACCCACTGTTGCGCCGTACGGACCGATATGGCGAGCAGCTTTGCTGCCTCGCGCGTGGTGTAGTAGTTCTTGGTCCTATCCATGGCATCTCCGTGACAGCAGCATCAAAAATATGAAACCGTGGTTTCATATTTTGCCAGCGTTTGATCTTGGCAGGCATGGGGTGCAGGATTCCCACGCAAAAAGAAGGGATCTGTCCATGGGCACCATTTGAAACCCTTGAAATCGGCCGTCGAATGCAAATCCGCCCGCCCTAATTTTCCTGGGCAACTTCCCCTCTAGTCATTTCACGAACACTTACCGATCAATGACAAGAACGATCACCAAACTACGTCGAAGCCCAGGGAAGGCCGCCCAAATGGCGCGTACTCATGAAAACGATAACTGCAACAGGGAGTAATAAAATGAACTTGATTCTCAAGTTAGCTTTATGTCTAGGACTATGGTCGGGAAACTTGGCATCGGCAGCAGATCTCAAGGAAATACAAGCCCGTGGAGAATTACGTCACCTTGGAATCCCATACGCCAACTTCGTGACGGGATCGGGTGATGGTTTCGATGTCGAGTTGGTCCAAGGGTTCGCCAAGCATATCGGGGTTCGTTATTCTTTGGTTGTCTCCGACTTCTACAATGTCATTCGCGACCTCCTTGGCAAAGATCCGGTGCGCAAGGGTGATGAGGTGTCATTGACGGGCAACTACCCTGTGAAGGGCGACATGATTGCCACCGGATTCACGGTACTGCCTTGGCGAGAGGCGGTCTTGCTGTACTCGAAGCCAACTTTTCCATCGCAAGTCCTGCTGGTTGCCCGACACGACTCCAAGCTGCAACCTATCAAAGAGTCAAAGAGTCTCGCCCAAGACATCGCTTCAACCAAAGCGCTGATTGGAAAACAGAGCCTGCTGGTCATGGAGCGTACGTGTCTTGACCCCTCCAATTACGGCCTGAGGGCATCCGGAATCGACCTCAAGGCATACAACCGGAGTTCCAATCTCAGCGAAATGGTGCCGGCGCTGATCAACAAGGAGGCTGAACTGACGCTGCTTGACGTTCCCGATGCCATTATCGACTTGAAAAAATGGGCTGGAAAAATCAAGGTTATCGGTCCGATCTCAGAGTATCAGGATCTCGCGGCTGCCTTTCCCAAGGATGCGCCAGAACTGCGCAAGGAATTCAATACCTATCTGCAGCAAATAAAAGCCGACGGGACCTATGACCGCCTTGTCGATAAGTACTACCCAGGGATCCGGCGCTATTTCCCCGACTTTTTTTCCCGTCGGAACTGAAAACCGCACACGTTTATGTCGCAAGAACCGAACAAACTGGAGATCACGCGCTGGCTACCGTGGATCGCAGTGCTGTTCTGCTGCTACTCGTTTGTTTTGCTCTGGTACGCGGACTCGGCGCAGAACAGCCTGCGCCAGTCGATGGATGAACGAGTGCTCATGGAAAGTCAGCGACGAGCCGACACCTTGACGGCCTACATCGACGATCGTCGCAATGAAGTCAGGGAGATTGTCGAACGTTACGAGATCGAGGCTTATTTCATCAACGCGGCATTGGGCATGTCGCAGCGCTATGGCCTGCTCTCCAATCTCGTGGCGATTGATGATTACTTCGCACGAAAAAAAGCACAACGAAAAGTTCTCGGCGTTCCGATTTTTGATCAGATCGTGCTTTATGACGAGCGCGGCGTTGCGTTGACTGAAGGTGCTCCGCCATCCCCCCCCCTGCCTTTGCCGCTGTCCGGGAACGCGGATGAGGTCCTGATGCAGTTCGATATGCACAGCAGGCACGTCATCATTGCAGTACCTGTCAACTTTAAGGGCGCCTACCGAGGGGCTGTGGTAACGATCAGTGACCTCGGGAATATCAGCTACTTGCTTTTCGGTTCGCCAGCCAAATGGAAATTTCAGGAGTACCTGACCGATGGACGCGCTGCCATCCTTGCAAATTCGACCAGTCGGCGATGGACAAGTGAAGCTTCCGCGGTGGAGCTATCGAGCCTTCCCCTTAACGCCGTAATGTCAATCCCATCCTTGGCGAAAGGAGAAGTTGAATCGAACGGCTCACAATGGGCCATTCGCAGCGAAGTCAGAGGAACCCCACTTTCATTGATCACACTGATTCCAAAAGAGGATCTGGATGGGGCGCTGGATTCCCGATTTATCCTGATTACGCTGGTTGTCTTTCCTCTCCTGCTGCTGACTGCCACCATTGCGCTCCATCGTCAACGCAATAGAAGCCTGGCACTTCAAACGAACAATCAACTCCTGGCCGATGAAATTGCCCGCCGCAAGCGACTGGAAGATGAACTTCAAATCAACTATCAGAAACTTCAGTCGCTGACCGAAGATTTGCAGCTGAATGTCCGCAAGGCCGAAGAGGCAAGCAGGGCGAAGTCCGACTTTCTGGCGATGATGAGCCACGAAATCAGGACGCCTATGAACGGAATTCTCGGCATGGCGCAATTGCTGAACGCGCATGAAATGCCAGAGTCTGAGCGTCGCGATTGCATTCGGATCATCAACGATTCCGGCAACACCCTGCTTACCCTGCTAAACGACATTCTCGACCTGTCCAAGGTAGAGGCCGGCAAGCTGGAATTGCGATTGGTAGAGTGCAGTCCGGCGTTACTGCTGGACGGATGTGCCCGCTTGTATTCCGAAGCTGCGCGAAGCAAACAAATCGATCTCGTCGTCAGATCGAACCTGCCCGAAAGGGTGTTCATTAAGGCAGACAGTGATCGCTTGCGGCAAATGCTGGGCAACCTGATCGGCAATGCGGTGAAATTCACACAGCGGGGTGAAATCGAGGTTTCTCTGACTCAGATTGCGACCCATGGCGACCATGCAGAACTAGAATTTTCAGTGCGTGATACCGGGATCGGGATCGACCAAGACAAGTTATCCTCTCTATTCGAGCCATTTACTCAGGCAGACTCCTCTACGGCGAGGCAGTTTGGAGGTACAGGCTTGGGATTGAGCATCGTTCGCAAGCTCGCCCTGTTGATGGGAGGAAATACCGGCGTCGAGTCGCTGCCAGGTAAGGGATCCCGCTTCTGGTTCAGTATCCGCGCAACGAGAATGGCGGAACAATCTCCGATCTCTGCAGCGGAACGTTCATTACAGCGAGACAAGTACGCAAATTTTTCCGGAACGATTCTGGTTGCCGACGACAACCTGTTCAACCGCAGGGTTATTCAGGTCGCCCTCACGAAAAAGGGGCTGAACGTGATCGAAGCCGAGAATGGTCACGAAGCTGTCCAACATTTCTCCAGTCAATCTGACATTGATCTCATCCTGATGGATGTCTGCATGCCGGAAATGGACGGATTTGAGGCGACCGCGCGAATTCGCCAGGCGCAGCTAGAAGCATCGCTGAGGCACTGCCCGATTATTGCCTTCACGGCCAATGCGTATGATGAAGACCGTCAGCGATGCCTGGATGCAGGAATGGATGACTTTCTGGTCAAACCAGTGAACATGGGTGAACTGGAGCGGGTGATCGGAAAATGGCTGGGCAAAGCTGATGTCACTCCGGCGTCGGCAAACGAAGAACATCCGTCGCTCCGGCTTGTTGATGTGGCGCTGGTCGCGGAGATGGTCGCGTCTTTGATTCCCCTGATTGAGATGCATCTATTTGATGCAATTGCTGAGTTTGAGGCGCTTCGGAAGATGCTGGCGGGAACATCGTCTGAAGGGCTTACTGAAAGTATATCGAACGACCTCGTAATACTCGATTTCGATGCGGCAGCAAGGAAATTGCGCGCATTGGCCACGCGCGAGGGATGGTCATCACTCCTACAGGAACGGAGCGTGGCGTGAATTTTGAGCATAAGCCACGGATTCTTGCGATTGACGATACACCGGCGAATCTGATGGTGCTAGCGAGAACGATGAGCAACAGATATTCGTTCCAATTGGCCACCACCGGCGAAGACGGCTTAATCATGGCACGGATGCACCATCCCGACCTGATCCTGCTCGACGTGATGATGCCCGTGATGGACGGTTTCGAGACCTGTCGGCGAATCAAGGCAGACCCCTCGTTGGCGGAAATTCCTGTTGTATTCATTACGGCCCTGCCGGATTCCGGTTCGGAACTTGATGGCCTTCGTCTCGGGGCTGCGGATTACCTGCTCAAGCCGATCAACGTGGACATCGCGGCACAGAGGATTGGCAACCTGATCGAGCGGGAGCAGTTGCGAAAGGCGTTGCAACTTCATCGCCAGACCCTGGAACAGGAGGTGACGAAGCGTACTACTGAACTGGAAGCAGCAAAGGATGCCGCAGAAGCCGCCAGCCGGGCGAAGAGCGCCTTTCTCGCAAACATGAGTCATGAGATTCGGACGCCAATGAACGCCATCATTGGCCTGACGCACATGCTGCGTAGAAACGCCCCACGTCCCGACCAGTCCGAACGCCTTAGCAAGATCGACGGTGCCGCAGAGCATCTCCTCTCCGTGATCAATGACATTCTCGACATGTCGAAGATTGAGGCAGGTAAGCTCGGAATCGAGAAGACAGAGTTCGATCCGGAATTTGTCGTGCTGAACCTTTGCAACATCCTGCATGAAAAAATCGGTTCAAGAGCGATCGAACTCATAGCTGACCTACATGCCCTGCCGGCCACCCTCGTTGGTGACGGCCATCGCCTGGGGCAGGTACTGCTCAACCTGATGAGCAATGCAGCGAAGTTCACAACCGAAGGCAGCATCATGGTGCGTGCCTGGGTGATAAGCGCATCCGATGAGGGACTGACTGTCCGCTTCGAGGTCATCGATACAGGCATCGGGCTAACGAAAGATCAACGCAAGCTGCTGTTCAAGCCTTTCGTTCAGGCAGACGTTTCAACCAGTCGAAAGTTCGGGGGAACGGGGCTCGGGCTAGCTATTAGTCAACGGCTAATCGACATGATGGGCGGTCGAATCGGCGTGGAGAGCGAGCCAGGACGAGGCAGCACCTTTTGGATCGAGGTTCCGTTAGGATTTGGCGAGACGATCCTCCGCGAACGAAGGGAATCCATTGAAACGGTGGGGCTGACGATTCTGCTGGCTGAAGCTCAGCCAGAAACCCGTGAGGCATTACGCGACATGCTGGAGATGCTTGGCATGCAGGTCACACTTGCGAACTCCGGCGCGGCAGCATTGAATTGCATACAGCATGCCGAAATGGGGGGGAATCCGTTCGATCTGCTACTAATCGATTCCCGTCTTCCTGACATCGATGGTCTGCATTTAGGAATCGAGTTGTCCAGCATACCGTTGTCGCATCAACCCGTCCGCCTATTGCTGACGGTCTACGGCGAGGATCCATCACGCGCCAGTCTGGATGCAGCGGGGTATTTCGACAACCTGGTCAAGCCACTGGCGCTATCGACACTTTATGACCCAATACAGGATGCCTTAACGGGAAAGCGCAGGCCAGCGCGCAACCTCCTCCCCACTAGCGCAGAGATCACGCTGAGAAATCGGGGGGGTGCCGACATCCTGCTCGTCGAAGATAATCTTATCAATCAGGAGGTAGCCATTGATCTCCTGCGCAGTATCAACATTCAACCGGATGTCGCCGATAACGGCGAAATTGCCGTAGCCAAGGTACAGAAACGGGATTACGAGTTGATCCTGATGGACGTGGACATGCCGGTTTTGGACGGAATCAACGCAACACGTCAGATACGGGCGATACCAGGCCGGGAAGAGATTCCAATTCTCGCTATGACCGCAAATGCCTTTGATAAGTCTCGCGAAACCAGCCTGGCCGCAGGCATGAACGACCATATTGCCAAGCCGGTTGCGCCGGAATTGCTTTATGCGGCACTGGAACGCTGGCTACCCGCAAGGCAGCAGCCAAAGACTTCCCCCTCCGAAGGTGCGACATCGCGGAAGCCCGGAATCAGCCTGAATTCAGGAGCGAACGAAGGTGCCGTTGGCTTTGAAATACCTGATCTCGATACCTCCGCCGGATTGCATTGCGTCGGTGGAAATATGGATCTGTATCGAAAAATACTCCTGCAATTTTCTGAAAACAGCAGTGCTTCAATCCTCCTGAGTGCTGCTCGCGAAAACGACCTCATCGGTGCACAACGTGCAGTCCATTCGTTGAAGGGTCTAGCGGGAACAATGGGGGCTTCCGTTCTCTATGCTCAAGTGGCTGCCATCGATGCTGAAATCCGTGGCCGACAACAGCTCGATCCGAGCTTTGATCTGGTTGCAGCTGCAATGGCTGCTGAAAGGAAATTTGCTGAACTCGCCACTGCCATCAGGGCTGAATTGGGCCAATGCAATGCGACAGATATGGGGGCAGAAATTGCCGAATCGCCAAAACCGATCGATAGCCAACTCGTATCAACAATCGAGGACATGCTGGCAGGCTCGGATTTTGGTTCAGTTAGTTTTTATCAGGAACATCAGCTTGAGTTGAACCGCTATCTTGGAAACGAAGCGGGCTCGTTTGCAAGGCTTCTCAATAGGTACGACTTTGATCGCGCGTTGCAAATTTTGATGGATATTTCAAAAATGGCATGAAGAGCAGTCTAGACGGCACTCTTCCCAACTTAAGGACAGGTTAGCTGCTGCTCAGTACTGATGGCGCTCAATAGCGGTCTTTGTCGGCTAACCGGCAGGGTGACGTACGCGAGCTGTCGGCCCGCAGTGGACGTTTGGCTCATCCGGTTAATCAGGCTGCAATTCGTCAATTAGCTGTCATCGGCTACTCTTGGACATAGGCTTTTCGTTTCGGTAAATCGGTATTTCCAATTGGCGCTCGAGCGTTGCTATAAAAATACAGACATCGACATTGACGCTAGGAGGTATCGCCGTGACCCACACGGTTACGGTTGATGTAAAGCGGACATTGATATGGCTGCTTTATCAGCAAGGAAATCCTTTCACACGTATTGCGGACGGGAATTTACTAGTGATGCTAAATTTCTCAAATTCGTGCTAACCTTAAATGAAGTGAAGGATTTGTCCTAATAAGAAAATTGGCGAGCAAAAAAGCCTTCCAACCAACATCAGCCAATTGCCAGTGTTATGGGGGTGTTGAGTTGCACGTAAAACTGACCCGGGATTTGCACTGAAATCTGACCCACCCGATGAGCCGCAGTATGGCTCAGGTCACAGCTGAATTTCTCGTTTTCACCTCCTTGCTGTTCTTGGTTGAGCTGTTTCTGAAACGGTAACTTTCGTTGCCGGTTTCGACGATATGGCAGTGATGCGTCAGACGATCGAGCAACGCAGTGGTCATCTTCGGATCGCCAAAGATACTGGCCCATTCGGAGAAACTCAGATTCGTCGTGATGATCAGACTAGTCTTCTCGTAGAGCTTGCTCATCAGATGGAATAGCAAAGCGCCACCGTTCTGACTGAACGGCAGATAGCCCAGTTCGTCCAGGATCACGAGATCGGCATGCACCAAGCGGTTGGCAATCTGGCCTTGCTTGCCGGCCTGCTTCTCCTGTTCCAAGGCATTGACCAGATCGACCGTCGAGAAGAAGCGGACCCGCTTATGGGCGGCGCGGTTGGCGTCGACACTGTTGAAGGTCATGGCTCGACGTTCTGGCTGACAGCGAAGTTCAGAAAGACAAATTCTAAAATTCATCAGCTAAACGATGCGCCGGTAATCGATGCCGAAGCCACCCTTCGCCAAAACCATGCAAATAAGCGAATTCTATTGGTCGAGGACGAGCCAATTAACCAGGAAATCGCTCGAGAAGTACTGCGGGATGTTCAACTCCTGGTCGATACAGCGGATAACGGTGCCGAAGCGCTGCGACTTACCGGGGAAATTCGCTACGACCTCATCCTCATGGACATGCAGATGCCTGTTATGAATGGCGTGGATGCTACCCGTGCAATACGAGGACTTCCGGGATACAAGGACGTACCGGTCTTGGCCATGACAGCCAATGCTTTCAACGAAGACCGAGAGGCCTGCCTAGCTGCAGGCATGAACGATTTCATCACGAAGCCTACTGAGCCAGCAGTCCTTTATCAATTGCTACTTCGCTGGCTCTCTCTCAAAGAGACTGCCGCAAGCTGACGTTTGAGACCTTCGCAGTTGACGGTCAGCTTACCGACAGACTGCGGCCCGACACAGCCCGATCTCCCACCGGCAGCTAAGACCGATCACCAGCCTGATGCTAATGGCAACAGGCGCCATCTCGGCCTCAGGGGACCTCAACATAAAGCCAACCAGTGTGAATTGCCCCAATAGCAGATTGCAAATGCTCCTGCCATTCGTCGGGACACGTCGTAAAGCATAAGGCGCCCGACTCGAGTCTGAACCAGAAATGAACCAGACAGCACGGAAGGGCTTTATTACATCGACCGTCACATCGTCAAAACCCCTTGCCCCGCAAGCGTTTCGAGCGACGAAGGCTTGGCCGCCAACACCCAAGTCGTTGGATTTCATATACTCGCGTGATTCTCCGGACTCAGACTCATGCGCCGCTCCGCTCACGAACGCCCTCCCGCCGGCCAACCGCTGGCCACGCCCCACACCTGGCTCACCCTGAAAACCCTGTTTCCCTATTTGTGGCGTTACCGCGTGCGCGTCGTCGCCGCCATGAGCTGCCTGATCGGCGCCAAGCTCGCCAACGTGGCCGTCCCGATGGTTTTCAAGGAGATGATCGATACGCTCAGCCCCGGGCAACAGGCACTTGCCCTTCCCGCCCTGTTGCTTGGACTCTACGGCGTACTGCGCTTCTCGACGGCGCTCTTTCAGGAAATGCGCGAAATCCTGTTTGCCCGCGTCACCCAACAGGCAGTGCGCCACGTCGCGCTGGAGGTCTTCCGGCATCTGCATGCGCTCTCCCTGCGCTTTCATCTTGAGCGCCAGACCGGCGGCATTTCGCGGGACATCGAGCGTGGCACCCGCGCCATTTCCAGCCTGATTTCCTATTCGCTGTATTCGATCCTGCCCACGCTGGTCGAAGTGGGTTTGGTCATCGGCATCCTGTTCGTCCAGTACGATGCGGGCTTTGTCGTGATCACGTTGATATCCCTGAGCAGTTACATCCTGTTCACCATCATGGTCAGCAACTGGCGCATCGACATCCGGCGCGCCGTGAACGAAAACGACTCGGCCGCCAACACCCGGGCGGTCGACAGCCTGCTGAACTACGAAACCGTCAAATACTTCAATAACGAAGCCTGGGAAGCCGAACGTTACGACACCCATTTGCGGCAGTGGGAAGCGGCCTCTGTCCGCAGCCAGAAAACCCTGGCGATGCTCAATCTGGGCCAGCAGGCCATCATTGCACTGGGTGTCACGGCCATGATGTGGCGCGCCGCCCAGGGCGTGGTTGATGGGCGCATGAGCATCGGCGATCTGGTCCTGGTCAATGCTTTTCTGATTCAGCTCTATATCCCGCTGAATTTCCTCGGAGTGGTGTATCGGGAAATCCGCCAGGCCCTGACCGACATTGAGCGCATGTTCGGCCTGCTGAAAGAAAATCGCGAAATTGCCGATGCTCCGAATGCCATCGAACTGCCTCCGGGCCCTCTGGACGTGCATTTCGACGGTGTCGACTTCGCTTATGAAGCCGCACGGCCCATCCTGCATCATATCGACCTGACCATCGAACCGGGCCAAACCGTTGCTGTCGTGGGCCACTCGGGCGCGGGCAAATCGACCCTCTCCCGCCTCCTCTTCCGCTTCTACGATGTCACCGGAGGTGCCATCCGGATCAATGGCCGCGATTTGCGGGCATACCGGCAAAGCAGCCTGCGCCAGGCCATCGGGATCGTTCCGCAGGATACGGTGCTGTTTAACGACAGTATTTTCTACAACATCCAGTACGGGCGCCCCGATGCCAGCCGCGAAGCCGTCCTGGCTGCAGCCAAGGCGGCCCAACTCGACGAATTCATTGCGGCATTGCCCCTGGGCTACGAGACACGTGTCGGCGAGCGCGGCCTCAAGCTCTCGGGCGGCGAAAAGCAGCGTGTCGCGATTGCGCGTGCCTTGCTCAAGAACCCGCCCATCCTGATTTTCGACGAAGCAACCTCCGCACTCGACTCCGGGACCGAACGGGCCATCTCGGCCCAGCTGGAACAGGTGGCGCGCGGGCGAACCACGCTGATCATTGCGCATCGGCTCTCGACGATCATGAATGCAGACAAGATCGTCGTCCTTCAGGAAGGGCGCGTCATGGAAACCGGACGGCACAGCGAACTTGTCGCATGCGGCGGCATGTATGCGGGGCTCTGGGCACTGCAACAAGATGAAAAACAGGCCGAAAACCGCTAAAACCTATTACTTTAGTTTAAGGTTTGGCGCGCATATCACTTCTAAGTGGTAGGATAGATCGCCTAGGAAATCCGCGCAGCCTTACTGCTCATCCATGACCCAGCCCATCCAAAAGATGAAGGTCCTCGCGGTTGACGACAACCGCACCAATCTTCACATCCTTCAGGTCTTCCTGAAGAAACTCGGCCACGACGTCATTCTTGCCGAAAACGGCGAAGAGGCGTTGCGTCGATTCGAAGCAGAGTCGCCCGACCTTGTCCTCCTCGACATCATGATGCCGATCATGGATGGTTTCGAAGCGGCCCGGCGCATCAAGGCAATACGTGCTGAACGCTGGACCCCCGTGATTTTCCTGTCAGCGCTGAATCGCGACGAAAATCTGGTGGAAGGCCTGGATGCCGGGGCCGACGACTATCTCACGAAGCCGATCAATTTCGTCGTCCTGGAAGCAAAGCTACGCTCCGTACAACGTTCGCTGGGCCTGCAACAGGCGGCCATCGATTCCTTGCGCAGGGTCAAGGCCATTTCGGACAACGTGCTCGATGCGATCATCACAATCGATCAATTCGGCACTATTCAGACGGTCAACCCCTCAACAGAGCGGATTTTCGGCTATCCCCCGCACGAGATGCTGGGCAAGAATGTGAATATGCTGATGGGCGAGCCGTACCACAGCCAGCACGACAACTATCTGCAGCGCTATCGCGATGGCGGCGCGCCCCGGATCATCGGCCAGGAACGAGAACTGGAAGCCCGCCACAAGGATGGTCATCAGTTCCCAATCACCCTGGGTATCACGCAGATCGCGCTCGACAACCAACCCATGTTCATCGGGGTGGTTCGGGATATCACCCGACAGAAGGAAACCGAACGAACCCTGCGTGAAAACGCGGAGGAGCTCCGTTCCTATTACGACCGAACCCAGTCGGAACAGCAACTGGCGATGCACCTCATGGAAAAGCAATTGCATCGTCCCGGCTTGTCAGACCCCCGCTTACGCTACAAAGTCCTGCCTGCCGAAAATTTCAGTGGCGATATCGTCGCGGCCGCCCGCTCTCCGGAAGGCCGCTTCTACATCCTGCTGGCAGATGCCACCGGACACGGCCTGACCGCAGCGATCTCTGCCCTGCCGGTCATGGCCATCTTCTATCGTCTGGCGAGGACCAATCATGCGCTCAAGGATCTGATCCTTGAACTCAATCAGCAGCTCAAGGAATCCATGCCGCTCGGCCGCTTTGTGGCGGCAACCGTACTCTGCCTGGACGAAGTGAGTCTTTCGGGCGAAATTTGGGTCGGCGGTACGCCACAGGCGTATTTGCTGGAAACCGATGGCAGCGTTGCGGCCACCTTTCCCTCGACCGGGCTGCCGCTCGGGATTATCCCCAACGAGGGATTCGACGGCACACCCACTGCATTTACGTGGCACAAGGGCGCTCAGCTCATCCTGCATTCGGACGGGCTCAGCGAAGCAACCAATCCGCAAGGGGAGCAATTTGGCGTCGATACGCTTCTGCGTGCCGCGGCCAGTGTCCCAGCCGGCGCGCGCTTTGCCTGTATCGATCAAGCCCTCGAAACCCATCTCGCCGGCATGCAAGCCGCCGATGATGTCTCCCTGATGGTCATTGACTGCCCCTGAGGCCGCCAAGGCGCTGCCTCTCGACCTCCAGTTCCTGCCGTAGCGCGCCTGCCAAACGCGAAAAGGCCGTAAAACGGCCATAAAAAAACCCGCTACCTAGGCAGCGGGTTTTTTGTGACCACTCTGAGCAAATTACTCAGCAGCGTCCTCAACTTCAACAGCCTCGGTCGTTTCCGGGCGGTCAACCAGCTCGACGAAAGCCATCGGGGCATTGTCGCCAACGCGGAAGCCGCACTTCAGGATGCGCAGGTAGCCACCCGGACGATTGGCGTAACGCGGACCGATTTCAGCGAACAGCTTGACGACGATCTCGCGGTCGCGCAGACGGTCGAAAGCCAGACGCTTGTTGGCCAGGGTCGGGGTCTTGCCGAGGGTGATCATACGCTCGGCGACACGACGCAGTTCCTTGGCTTTCGGCAGCGTGGTCTTGATGGCCTCGTGCTTGAGCAGGGAAACGGTCATGTTGCGCAGCATCGCGAGGCGATGGCTGCTGGTGCGGTTCAGTTTGCGAAGTCCATTGCGGTGACGCATGGTTAATCCTTTCTATGTTCTGCAGGCGTCCCTTGACTGCCCTGATCCGAAAAAGGCTTACGCCTTTTCCAGACCGGCGGGCGGCCAGTTCTCGAGTTTCATACCCAGCGTGAGACCACGCGAGGCCAGCACTTCCTTGATCTCGTTCAGCGACTTGCGACCCAGGTTCGGGGTCTTGAGAAGTTCGTTCTCGGTACGCTGAATCAGATCGCCGATGTAATAGATGTTCTCAGCCTTGAGGCAGTTCGCAGAGCGAACCGTCAGTTCGAGATCATCCACCGGACGGAGGAGGACCGGATCAACTTGCGCCGGCTTGGAGGCTTCTGCAACCGGGGCAGTCCCTTCCAGATCGGCGAAGACGGAAAGTTGTTCCATCAGCACGCGGGCAGCGTAGCGGATGGCTTCTTCCGGCTCGACAACGCCATTGGTTTCGATATCAACGATCAGCTTGTCCAGGTCGGTACGTTGCTCAACGCGGGCGCTTTCGACAGCGTAGGCAACACGACGGATCGGGCTGAAAGAGGCATCCAGCACGAGCTTGCCGATGGTCTTGGAATCGCCCAGGTTACGGACGTTACCCGGCACATAGCCACGCCCCTTCTCGACCTTGATTTCCATGGCGAGCTTGCCGCCGGCGGAAAGGTGAGCAATGACGTGTTCCGGATTGATGATTTCCACGTCGTGCGGCAGCTCGATGTCAGCTGCACGAACGGGACCTTCACCTTCCTTGACCAGGTTCAGCGTAACCACATCGCGGTTGTGCAGCTTGAACACGATACCCTTGAGGTTGAGAAGGATGTCCACGACATCCTCCTGCACACCATCAACGGTGGAGTATTCATGAAGCACGCCGTCAATGCTTACTTCGGTCGGCGCATAGCCCGGCATGGACGACAGCAGGATGCGACGCAGGGCATTACCCAGAGTGTGTCCGTAGCCGCGTTCAAACGGCTCCATGACAACCTTGGCTTGCACCGGCGAGACGCTCTGCACGTCGATAATGCGGGGTTTCAGAAGTCCACTGCTTTGCATGGGCTAAATTCCTCTGCTCAGTGCTTACTTCGAGTAAAGTTCGATGACGAGACCTTCGTTCAGGGTCGACGGCAGCTCAGCGCGCTGCGGCATGGCCTTGAACGTGCCCTTGCCTTCCTTGACATCCACGGAGATCCACTCCGGGAAGCCGCGGGACTCAGCAGCTTCGAGAGCGGCCTTGCAACGCAGAGAAGCGCGTGCACGGTCGGTCAGCTGAACAACGTCACCCGGCTTCACGATGTAGGACGGGATGTTGACGCGCTTGCCGTTCACCAGCACGCCGTTGTGGCGAACCACTTGGCGGGACTCGGAGCGGGAAGCACCGAAGCCCATGCGATAGGCGACGGAGTCCAGGCGTGCTTCGAGAAGCTGCAGCAGGTTTTCACCGGTCTGGCCCTTACGGCGCTCAGCTTCGGCGAAGGTCTTGCGGAACTGGCCTTCCAGAACACCGTAAACGCGACGGATCTTCTGCTTGGCGCGCAGGTGAACGCCGTAGTCGGACAGACGAGCGCCCGACTTTTGGCCATGCTGACCCGGCGCATACGAGCGACGTTCGATGGCGCACTTGTCGGTGTAGCACTTTTCGCCCTTCAGGAAGAGCTTCTCGCCTTCACGGCGGCACTGACGGCACTTGGGATCGAGATTACGAGCCACGTGTGATTCTCCTTAGATACGGCGCTTCTTGGGCGGGCGGCAGCCGTTGTGCGGCACCGGCGTCACGTCGGAAATGGCAGTGATCTTCATACCCAGCGCGTTCAGTGCGCGGACGGAAGACTCACGACCCGGACCAGGGCCCTTGATGCGGACTTCAAGGTTCTTAACGCCACATTCCTGGGCAACCTTGCCAGCCGCTTCAGCAGCGACCTGAGCTGCAAACGGAGTGGACTTACGCGAACCGCGGAAGCCGGCACCACCGGAAGTAGCCCACGACAGGGCGTTGCCCTGACGATCGGTAATGGTAATGATGGTGTTGTTGAACGAAGCGTGAATGTGGGCGATACCCTCAGCAACGTTCTTCTTGACCTTCTTGCGAACTTTGGTAGCAGTCTTAGCCATGTTCTGTCCCTATTACTTCTTGCCGGCGATGGCCTTGCGCGGACCCTTGCGGGTACGGGCGTTGGTACGGGTACGCTGGCCACGGCAAGGCAAGCCCTTGCGGTGACGCATACCACGGTAGCAACCCAGGTCCATCAGGCGCTTGATGCTCATGGTGACTTCACGACGCAGATCACCTTCAACGGTGAACTTGCCCACTTCATCACGCAAACGGTCCATGTCCGCATCGGACAGGTCCTTCATTTTGGTGGTACGACCAATGCCGGCCGCGTCACAGATCTTCTGTGCGCGGGTACGACCGATGCCGTAGATCGCGGTAAGGGCGATTTCAGCATGCTGATGGTTCGGAATGTTTACCCCTGCAATACGGGCCATTCTTTCACTCCAATATTTCGAAAATTAACGAATGCCGGACTCGTCAGGGATTAACCCTGGCGCTGCTTGTGACGCGGGTCCTTGCAAATGATGCGCACGACGCCTTTGCGACGGATCACCTTGCAATTGCGGCAGATGCACTTCACTGAAGGTTGAACTTTCATGGTAACTCCTCGTCTGCTGAGCTTGGAAGCAGCCGTCTTCCTTGCCCTGCGGTTATTGCGTAGAGAACTGTTTACTTGGAGCGGAAAACAATCCGCGCCTTGGTTAAATCGTAGGGGGTCAGCTGGACAGTGACCTTATCGCCCGGAAGGATACGGATGTAGTGCATGCGCATCTTCCCGGAAATGAATCCGTGCACCACGTGCCCGTTTTCCAGCTTCACCTTGAAGGTTGCATTGGGCAGGTTTTCAATAACCTCGCCCTGCATTTCAATGTAATCTTCCTTTGCCATGGACGCTTACTTGATCATCGGACTACCTTTGAAGTTTGCTTTCTTCAAAAGGCTTTCATATTGGTGGGACATGACGTAGGCCTGAACCTGGGCCATGAAGTCCATCGTGACAACCACGATGATCAACAGCGACGTTCCACCGAAATAGAACGGCACGTTCCACTTCAGAATCAGGAACTCTGGCAACAGACAAACCACGGTGATATAGGCTGCGCCGATCAGGGTCAGACGCATCAAAATCTTGTCGATATAACGGGCGGTCTGTTCCCCCGGGCGAATACCGGGAACGAACGCACCACTCTTCTTCAAATTATCCGCGGTTTCCTTGGAGTTAAACACCAGAGCGGTATAGAAGAAGCAAAAGAAAACGATTGCGGCAGCGTAGAGCATCACATAGATCGGCTGACCCGGCGACAGCGTCCCTGCGACATCCTTCAACCAGCGCATGGAATCGCCAGAGCCAAACCAACCTGCAACGGTCGCCGGGAACAGGATGATGGAGGAGGCGAAAATCGGCGGAATCACACCGGCCATGTTCAATTTGAGCGGCAGATGAGAACTCTGCCCGCCATAAACCTTGTTGCCTACCTGGCGTTTGGCGTAATTAACCAAAATTTTTCGTTGACCGCGCTCTACGAACACAACAAAGGCAGTCACCAGCACGACCAGGACACAAATCACGAGGGCAGTCAGCGGATGCATTGCCCCGGTACGCACCAATTCGAGCAGTCCGCCAATCGCGTTCGGCAAACCGGCTGCAATACCACCAAAAATAATGATGGAGATACCGTTGCCCAGACCGCGCTCGGTGATCTGTTCACCCAGCCACATGAGGAACATGGTCCCGGTGACCAGGGTCGTCACGGTCGTCAGACGGAACATGAAACCCGGATCCAGAACCAGGCCCGGCTGAGCCTCCAGTGCCACAGCGATACCCAAGCCCTGGAACAGTGCGAGTGCAACCGTGCCATAACGGGTGTACTGTGTAATCTTGCGCCGCCCAGCCTCGCCTTCCTTCTTGAGTGCCTCAAGTTGGGGGCTGGCAACGCTCATCAATTGCATGATGATCGAGGCTGAGATGTACGGCATGATCCCCAAGGCAAAGATGGTGAAGCGAGAGAGGGCGCCACCGGAGAACATGTTGAACATGCCCAGAATGCCGCCCTTCTGCGAATTGAAGAGATCGGAAAGAACGTTGGGATCAATACCCGGTACCGGAATATGCGCACCGATGCGATAAACAACCAGGGCGCCAACGAGGAACCAAAGACGGCGCTTCAGATCGCCGAATTTGCCGCCTTTGCCAACGGTGGTGGGATTTGCAGCCAACGTTCTTACCTTTCCTAATCAATTACTCGCTAACGGAGCCGCCAGCGGCTTCGATAGCAGCCTTGGCACCCTTGGTAGCGCCAACACCCTTCAGGACAACCTTACGGGAAATGGCACCAGCCAGGATAACCTTGGCGGAGAGCGCGTCACCCGGCACGATGCCAGCGACTTGCAGCGCGAGCAGATCGATCTCGTCGACCGGCAGACGGTCCAGATCGGTCAGGCGCACTTCGTAGTTACGAGCACGGGTCATCGAATTGAAGCCACGCTTCGGCAGGCGGCGCTGCAGCGGCATTTGACCGCCCTCAAAGCCGACCTTGTGGAAACCGCCGGAACGGGACTTCTGACCTTTGTGGCCACGACCACAGGTTTTACCGAGACCGGAACCAATCCCGCGGCCAACACGCTTGGCAGCCTTTTTGGAGCCTTCACCCGGCTTGATGGTATTCAGACGCATGGCTTAACCCTCAACCTTGACCAGATACTGGACCTTCTGGATCATGCCGCGAACTTGCGGCGTATCCAGGAGTTCTGCAGAGCTGTTCAGCTTGCGCAGACCCAGGCCACGAACGGTAGCACGATGATCCTGCTTCGTGCCGATGATGCTCTTGACGAGCGTCACTTTGATTTTCTTGTCAGCCATGATTACCCCTGAATCTGCTCGACCGTCAGGCCACGCTTGGCGGCGATCTCGGCCGGGGTGTTCACCTTCGACAGACCGTCGATGGTGGCACGCACGATGTTGTAGGGATTGGTGGAGCCGTGAGCCTTGGCGACGACGTTGGTCACGCCAACGACCTCGAAGACTGCACGCATAGCGCCGCCGGCGATGATGCCCGTACCTTCCGGTGCCGGCTGAATCATCACGGTGGTGGCACCATGACGGCCCATCACGGTGTGGTGAACAGTACCGTTCTTGAGGCTGACCTTGGCCATCTTGCGACGTGCCTCATCCATAGCCTTTTGAACAGCAACCGGCACTTCGCGGGACTTGCCCTTGCCCATGCCGATGCCACCATCGCCATCACCAACGACCGTCAGGGCTGCAAAGCCGAGAATACGGCCGCCCTTAACCACCTTGGTAACGCGGTTGACCGCAACCATCTTTTCGCGCAAACCGTCGTCGCGCTCTTCAGCCTGTTGCGGCTTCTTGTTTCTTTCAGGTTTAGCCATTTCTTAACCTCGTCCTTTCGCCGTCGGTTAGAACTTCAGGCCGCCTTCACGCGCAGCCTCAGCCAGCGCCTGAATACGACCATGGTACTGATGACCGGAACGGTCAAAAGCAACTTGTTCAATACCGGCAGCCTTGGCGCGCTCGGCAATCAGCTTGCCGATAGCGGTTGCAGCAGCCTTGTTACCGCCGTTCTGAACGCTCGTACGAACGTCCTTGTCCAGCGTGGAAGCCGAAGCCAGGACCTTCCCGCCGCAAGGCGAGACGATCTGGGCGTAAATGTGGCAGTTCGTGCGATTGACACACAAGCGCACAGCCTTGAGCTCGGCGATTTTGGCCCGGGTTTTGCGGGCACGACGCAGACGTGCTTCTTTCTTGTTAAACATATGCCACCCTTACTTCTTCTTGGTTTCCTTGATAACCACAACTTCGTCCGAATAGCGAACGCCCTTGCCCTTATAGGGCTCCGGCTTGCGATACGCACGAATTTCTGCGGCAACCTGGCCAACCTGCTGCTTGTCGGCACCCTTGAGAACGATTTCGGTCTGGGTCGGGCACTCAACCTTCACACCAGCCGGCATCTTGTGAGCAACCGGATGCGAAAAACCGAGGGAGAGGTTCAGCGTGTCGCCGGCAGCCTGGGCACGATAACCCACGCCAACCAGTTGCAGCTTGCGCTCAAAACCCTTGGAAACACCGATCACCATGTTGTTCAGGTTTGCGCGCATCGTGCCCCACATGGCGGATGCATTTTCAGCACCTTCAACCTTGGAAACACCAACGTTTTGACCTTCAACAACCACCTTGACGGCGGGGTGAGCAGCGGTCTTCAGGGTACCCAGCGGGCCCTTGACCGTGATCTGGTCGGCGATGGTGATTTCAACACCAGCCGGCAGCACAACGGGATTCTTACCAATACGAGACATCTAGCTTCTCCCTTAGGCGACGATGCAGAGCACTTCGCCACCAACCTTGTTGGCGCGAGCCTTGCGGTCGGTCATCACACCCTTCGGGGTCGACACGATGGCGACACCCAGGCCGTTCATGACGCGGGGAATGTCTTCGCAGCCCTTGTAGATACGCAGACCGGGCTTGGAAACACGCTCGATGCGCTCAATAACCGGACGACCAGCATAGTACTTCAGCCCGATTTCGAGGGATGCCTTGCCTTCGTTTTGACGGACGGCAAACTCTTCAATATACCCTTCATCCTTCAGCACAGCTGCGATAGCAACCTTCAGCTTGGAGGACGGCATGGACACAGACGCCTTCTCGGCGAGCTGGGCGTTGCGGATGCGGGTCAGCATATCCGCGATCGGATCGCTCATAGCCATTTCTGTATCTCCTGATTACCAGCTGGCCTTAACAACACCCGGAATCTCGCCGCTGAAGGCAAGTTCACGAATCTTGTTACGGCACAGACCGAATTTACGGAAAACACCACGCGGACGACCGGTCAGCTGGCAACGATTGCGCAGACGGCTCGGGCTCGCATTGCGCGGCAGCGCCTGGAGCTTCAGACGGGCGTCGTAACGCTCCTGGTCAGAGAGGCTCGCATCATTGATGATCGCCTCCAGGGCTGCACGCTTCTTGGCGTACTGTGCCACCAGCTTGCGGCGCTTCTCTTCGCGGTTGATCAGAGCAAGTTTTGCCATGATTGCCTCAATTCTTGAACGGGAACTTGAACGCCTGGAGCAGAGCCTTGGCTTCTGCGTCGCTCTTGGCGGTCGTGGTGATACTGATGTTCATACCCCGCAGAGCATCGATCTTGTCGTATTCGATTTCCGGGAAGATGATCTGTTCTTTGACGCCCATGTTGTAGTTACCCTGGCCGTCAAAACCCTTGCCGGAGATACCACGGAAGTCGCGAACACGCGGCAGAGCGATGGTGACCAGACGATCCAGGAATTCAAACATGCGCGGACCGCGCAGGGTAACCATACAACCGATCGGGTAACCATCACGAATCTTGAAGCCGGCGATCGACTTGCGAGCCTTCGTGGTGACCGGCTTCTGACCGGCGATCTTCTGCATGTCGCCAACGGCGTTTTCCAGAACCTTCTTATCGGCAACCGCTTCACCCACACCCATGTTCAGGGTGATTTTGGTGATACGGGGCACTTCCATCACGGACTTATAACCGAACTGCTTAACCAGATCAGCAACAACGGTGTCCTTGTAAAACTGTTGCAAACGCGCCATGACAACCCCTTAAGCGTTCACCGGTTCGCCGTTCGACTTGAACACGCGAACCTTGCGACCATCTTCCAGCGCCTTGAAGCCAACACGGTCAGCTTTCTGGGTCGCCGAATTGAACAGCGCAACATTAGAGATATGAATCGGCATGTCTTTATCGACAATGCCACCGGCCACGCCCTTGACCGGGTTCGGCTTCACGTGCTTCTTGGCACGATTCACACCCTCGACAACGACGTGATCAGCATCAACACGGCGCAACACGGTACCGCGCTTGCCCTTGTCCTTGCCGGTAATAATGACGACTTCGTCGCCCTTGCGAATCTTTTCCATCTCGCCTTCCTTACAGCACTTCAGGAGCCAGGGACACGATCTTCATGAAACGCTCGGTACGCAGTTCGCGGGTCACCGGGCCAAAGATACGAGTGCCAATCGGCTCAAGTTTGTTGTTGAGGAGAACAGCAGCATTGCCATCGAAACGGACCAGCGAACCATCCGGACGACGAACACCCTTGGCGGTACGAACCACCACGGCGTTATAAACGTCACCCTTCTTGACGCGCCCACGCGGAGCGGCGTCCTTGATGCTGACCTTGACGATATCGCCAATGCCGGCATAGCGGCGCTTGGAACCACCGAGGACTTTGATACACATTACCGAACGCGCACCGGTGTTATCGGCGACGTCCAGAATCGTCTGCATCTGAATCATTTAATTAAACTCCAACTTAATCCGCAATGCGGTCAGTCTTGGAACCCGTACGGGTCGAACAATTTGCTGACCACCATTGCAGCAGCCAACAAAAAAGAAGCCGGATTATACCGGCTTCTTTCGCAACTGCGCAAGCGTTTTGTAAGACTATTTAAACAACAATAGCCTTTTCCAGAACGCTCGTCACTGCCCAGGTCTTGGTACGGGACACCGGACGGGTTTCGACGATCTCAACCAGATCACCCGCCTTGGCCACATTACCTTCGTTATGGGCATGGTACTTCTTGGAACGGACCATAACCTTGCCGTACATCGGGTGCTTGACCTTACGTTCGACGAGGACGGTAACCGTCTTTTCCATCTTGTCGCTGACGACACGGCCGATCAGCGTACGCTTGATGCTGGTGGATTCGCTCATTGCTGCACCGCCTTTTCACGGATAAGCGTGCGGACGCGAGCGATATCGCGACGCACCTTGGACATTTGGCTGGTGTTGCCCAGCTGCTGCGTGGCCAGCTGCATGCGCAGACCAAACTGGGCCTTCAGCAACTCGAGCAGCTCAGCCTTGAGCTCGTCCACACTCTTGGTTCTCAGTTCACTTGCTTTCATGATTACCCCAGGTGACGAGTGACAAAGGTCGTGGAAATCGGCAGCTTGGCAGCAGCCAGCGCGAACGCTTCGCGAGCCAGCGCTTCATTCACACCGTCCATTTCGTACAGGACCTTGCCCGGCTGGATCTCAGCAACCCAGTACTCCGGGTTACCCTTACCGTTACCCATACGAACTTCCGCCGGCTTCTTGGAAATCGGCTTGTCCGGGAAAATACGGATCCAGATGCGACCACCACGCTTGATGTGGCGGGTCATCGCACGACGCGCCGCTTCGATCTGACGAGCAGTCAGACGACCACGACCCGTTGCCTTGAGACCCCACTCGCCGAACGAAACTTTGGTACCGCGGGTAGCGAGACCTTCGTTACGCCCTTTGTGTTCCTTGCGGAACTTGCGACGATTAGGTTGCAGCATGTTATGCACCTGCCTTTCTTACGCGCTTGGCGGGAGCCTCGCCGTCGGCCTTCTTGACCGTACGGGTACGGGGCTTATCGCCTTCCGGCTTACCCGGAGCACGACGGGAACGACGCTCCTCGGCAGCAACTTCTTCAGCCGCCGGCTGCTCGTTGCGGTCGAGCATGTCGCCCTTGTAGACCCAAACCTTGATACCGATGATGCCGTAGGTGGTCAGCGCTTCGGAAGTCGCGTAGTCAATGTCAGCGCGCAGGGTGTGCAGCGGCACACGGCCTTCACGATACCATTCGCTACGAGCGATTTCTGCACCGTTCAGACGACCGGCACTCATCACCTTGATACCCTGGGCACCGAGGCGCATGGCGTTCTGCATCGCACGCTTCATGGCGCGACGGAACATGATGCGCTTCTCCAGCTGCTGGGCGATGGAATCAGCGATCAGCTGAGCATCGATTTCCGGCTTGCGGATTTCTTCAATCGAAACATGGACGGGCACGCCCATGATGCGCTGAAGATCGGTGCGCAGCGCCTCGATGTCCTCACCCTTTTTACCGATCACCACACCCGGACGGGCGGAGTAAACGGTGACGCGGGCGTTCTTGGCAGGACGCTCGATCAGGATGCGACCCACGGATGCGTGTGCCAGCTTACGCTTCAGGTACTCACGAACCTTGACGTCTTCCTGGAGCATACCCGGGAAATCTTTGCTGTTAGCGTACCAGCGGGAACTCCAGTTTTTGGTGACGGCCAGACGGAAGCCAGTCGGATGAATTTTCTGTCCCATGGCTCTTCCTTAGTTACCAACGGTCAGATAAATATGGCACGTCGGCTTGCTGATCCGATTGCCACGACCCTTGGCGCGCGCGGTAAAGCGCTTCAGCACCATGCCTTTTTCGACGTAGATGGTCGTAACCTTCAGTTCGTCGATATCAGCACCGTCATTATGTTCGGCGTTGGCGATTGCCGACTCCAGAACCTTCTTGACGATACCAGCACCCTTTTTCGGGCAGAACGCCAGGATGTTCAGAGCCTGAGCAACCGGCTTGCCGCGCACCAGGTCAGCAACCAGGCGACCCTTTTGCGCAGAGAGGCGTACGCCCCGCAGACTTGCACGAGTTTCCATATCAGCTCCTTACTTCTTGGCCTTCTTGCCGGCGGTGTGACCCTTGAACGTACGGGTCAGCGAGAACTCGCCGAGCTTGTGACCGACCATATTCTCGGTCACGAAAACCGGAATATGCTGCTTGCCGTTGTGGACCGCAATCGTCAGGCCGATGAACTCGGGGAGGATCGTCGAACGACGCGACCAGGTCTTGATCGGGCGCTTGTCGTTGGTGGCGCGCACTGCTTCGACCTTGGCGATCAGATGCGAATCAACAAACGGGCCCTTTTTGAGAGAACGTCCCATTTCCTACCCCTTAACGCTTATGACGGCGCTGAACGATCATGCTGTTCGTGCGCTTGTTGCTGCGGGTGCGATAACCCTTAGTCGGCTGACCCCACGGGTTAACCGGGACACGGCCTTCACCGGTCTTACCTTCACCACCACCGTGCGGGTGATCGATCGGGTTCATCGCAGTACCACGGACGGTCGGGCGAATACCACGCCAACGCTGAGCACCGGCCTTACCGATCTTGCGCAGGTTGTTTTCCTCGTTGCCGATTTCACCAACGGTGGCACGACACTCAACGTGGACACGACGAACTTCACCAGAGCGCAAACGGATCTGAGCGTAGGTGCCTTCGCGGGCCAGCAGCTGGACGGAGGTACCGGCAGAACGGGCGATCTGAGCACCCTTACCCGGCAACATCTCAACCAGGCAAATGGTCGTACCGACCGGAATATTGCGGATCGGCAGTGCATTACCAGACTTGATCGGCGCTTCCGAGCCGCTCATGATCTGCTGACCGACAACCATACCCTTGTTGGCGATGATGTAGCGACGCTCACCGTCCGCATACAGCACCAGCGCGATATTGGCAGTGCGGTTCGGATCGTATTCCAGACGCTCAACCTTACCCGGGATGCCATCCTTGGTACGCTTGAAGTCGATAACACGATAAGCCTGCTTGTGACCACCGCCCTGATGACGAACGGTGATACGGCCATTGTTGTTACGACCGGACTTCTTGGACTTGGACTCAACCAGACCGGCAAACGGCTTACCCTTGTGCAGATCGGCATTAACGACCTGAACAACACCGCGGCGGCCAGGGGAAGTCGGCTTGACTTTAACGAGAGCCATTAGGCGTTACCCCCTTCAGCGAAGTTGATCTCCTGACCCGGCTTCAGGCTAACGTAAGCCTTTTTCCAGCCCTTGCGCTGACCAACAGCACCGCGGAAACGCTTTACCTTGCCCTTTACGTTGGCAACCTGAACGGACTCAACCTGAACCTTGAACAGCAGTTCAACGGCAGCCTTGATTTCCGGCTTGGTAGCATCAGAAGCAACACGGAAAACGACTTGCTCGTTCTTTTCAGCAATGTAAGTCGCTTTTTCGGAGATTTGCGGTGCCAACAGCACCTGCATCAAACGTTCTTGATTCATCCCCACATCTCCTCGAACTTAGCCACGGCGCTCTTGGTGACCAGAACCTTGTTGAAGCGAACCAGGGAAACCGGATCAGCTTCTTGAGCTTCCAGAACGAGCACGTTCGGCAGGTTACGCGACGAGAGATACAGGTTTTCGCTGAGTTCGTCAGTAACGACCAGCAGATTGCCTTCCAGGCCCATGCCCTTCAACTTCTGGGCAAACAGCTTGGTCTTCGGCGCATCAACAGACAGGTCTTCGCAGACCACCAGACGATCCTGGCGAGCCAGCTCGGAGAGGATGGCGGCCATACCGGCACGGAACATCTTCTTGTTGACCTTCTGGGAGTAATTTTGATCCGGCGAATTCGGGAAAATCCGACCGCCTCCACGCCACAACGGGGAACCATTGGAGCCGGAACGAGCACGACCAGTACCCTTCTGACGCCACGGCTTGGTCGTGGTGTGACGAACTTCGGAACGATCCTTCTGCTTGGAGTCAGCGGAGCGAGCGTTTGCCTGATAGGCAACAACCAGCTGATGAACCAGCGATTCGTTGAATTCGCGAGCGAACAGAATATCGGAAGCCTGCAGCTTGGCTGCTTCCTGACCCTGCTCGTTAATAACCTTCAGTTCCATCTCGCCCCCTTAAGCCTTAACTGCCGGACGCACAACGACGTCGGAACCCTTGGCACCCGGAACCGCACCCTTGATCAAGAGCAGCTGACGCTCAGCGTCAACGCGAACAACGGTGAGACCTTGCGTGGTTGCCTGAACAGCACCCAGATGACCGGCCATGCGCTTACCCGGGAAAACACGACCCGGATCCTGCGCCATACCAATGGAACCCGGGGCGTTATGGGAGATGGAGTTACCGTGGGTGGCACGGTTGGAGCTGAAATTGTGGCGCTTGATACCACCCTGGAAGCCCTTACCAATGCTGGTACCGGTAACGTCAACCTTCTGCCCTTCGGCGAAAATCGTGACAGCAACCTGGTCACCGGCCTTCAGAGAAGCCAGCTGATCAGCATCAATATGGAATTCCTTGAGGGTATGCCCGGCTTCGACGCCCGCCTTGGCCATATGACCAGCCAGGGGCTTGGAAACACGGGAGGCACGGCGCGTACCGAAGGTAACTTGAACGGCAGCATAGCCGTCAACCTCCGGCGTTTTGACTTGGGTCACGCGGTTGTTCGACACGTCAAGCACAGTCACCGGGATGGAAACACCATCCTCGGAGAAAATGCGAGTCATGCCAACCTTGCGACCAACAAGGCCTAGACTCATGGTTATTCTCCTCATCGCCGGCTGCGATTGGCCGGTCGATGTAAAACAACAAATGGGCAGTCGCGAACGACCACCCCCGAAAACAGCGGATTATATCCGCAAAACAATCTTTACTGCAACTTGATCTCGACGTCGACACCAGCCGGCAGATCCAGCTTCATCAGCGCATCGACAGTCTTGTCGGTCGGATCCACGATATCCATCAGACGCAGATGGGTACGGATCTCGAACTGATCGCGGGAAGCCTTGTTCACGTGCGGCGAGCGCAGGATGTCAAAACGCTGCTTGCGGGTCGGCAGCGGGACCGGGCCACGCACCACAGCGCCGGTGCGCTTGGCGGTTTCGACGATCTCCTGAGCGGATTGATCGATCAGACGATAGTCAAAGGCCTTCAGACGGATACGGATTTTTTGGTTTTGCATGATTGGCTTCCAAAGAGCAATGGGGCGGGAAAAAACCCGCCCCTGATTTTAGTAAAGAACGATTACTCGATGATCTTGGCGACGACGCCAGCACCGACGGTACGACCACCTTCGCGGATTGCGAAGCGCAGACCTTCTTCCATAGCGATCGGAGCGATCAGCTTGACGGTCATCTGGATGTTGTCACCCGGCATAACCATTTCAACGCCTTCCGGCAGCGAGATCGCGCCGGTCACGTCGGTCGTACGGAAGTAGAACTGCGGACGGTAGTTGTTGAAGAACGGGGTGTGACGACCACCTTCGTCCTTGGACAGAACGTACACTTCGCCCGTGAAGTGGGTGTGCGGGGTGATGGAACCCGGCTTGCACAGCACCTGACCACGCTCGACGTCTTCACGCTTGGTACCACGCAGCAGCGCGCCGATGTTGTCACCAGCCTGACCCTGATCCAGCAGCTTGCGGAACATTTCAACACCGGTACAGGTGGTCTTCTGGGTAGCACGGATACCGACGATTTCGATTTCTTCGCCAACCTTGACGATACCGCGTTCGACACGGCCGGTCACAACGGTACCGCGACCAGAGATCGAGAAGACGTCTTCAACCGGCATCAGGAACGGCATATCAACAGCACGCTCCGGGGTCGGGATGTAGGAGTCCAGGGCAGCAGCCAGGCGGAAGATTGCCGGCTCACCGATTTCGGACTGATCGCCTTCCAGGGCCTTCAGTGCGGAACCGTGGATGATCGGGGTGTCGTCGCCCGGAAAGTCGTACTTGGACAGCAGCTCGCGCAGTTCCATTTCGACCAGCTCGAGCAGCTCGGCGTCGTCAACCATGTCGCACTTGTTCATGAACACCAGAACGTACGGCACACCAACCTGACGGGCCAGCAGGATGTGCTCGCGGGTCTGCGGCATCGGGCCGTCAGCAGCGGAACACACCAGGATCGCGCCGTCCATCTGGGCGGCACCGGTAATCATGTTCTTCACGTAGTCAGCGTGACCCGGGCAGTCAACGTGAGCGTAGTGACGGTTTTCGGTTTCGTACTCGACGTGGGCGGTGTTAATCGTAATACCGCGAGCCTTTTCTTCCGGAGCGGCATCGATTTCGTCGTACTTCTTGGCAGCGCCGCCGAACTTGGCAGCCAGCACGGTGGTGATCGCAGCGGTCAGCGTGGTCTTACCGTGGTCAACGTGACCAATCGTACCAACGTTGACGTGCGGCTTCGTACGTTCAAATTTTTCCTTGGCCATTTTTAATGGATCTCCAAAATACGATTACTGATTACTTCTTGTTAATAACAGCTTCAGCGACGTTCTTCGGCGCTTCAGCATAGTGCTTGAATTCCATGGTGTAGGTCGCACGACCCTGAGACAGGGAGCGCAGCGAAGTAGCATAACCGAACATTTCGGACAGCGGCACTTCTGCACGCACTTCCTTGGTTCCACCCGGCAGGTCGTCCATACCCTGAACGATACCGCGACGGGAAGAAAGGTCGCCCATGACGTTACCCATGTAGTCTTCCGGGGTTTCGACGACCACAGCCATCATCGGCTCGAGCAGCGTCGGGCTGGCCTTCTTCATACCTTCCTTGAAGGCCATGGAAGCTGCCATGCGGAACGCGTTTTCGTTCGAGTCAACGTCGTGGTAAGAACCGTCGAACAGCGTGAACTTGATGTCCACAACCGGGAAGCCGGCCAACACACCATTGGAAATCGCGTCCTGCAGACCCTTGTCGACTGCCGGGATGTATTCGCGCGGAACCACACCACCCTTGATCGCATCGACAAAAGCGTAACCTGCACCCGGCTCATTCGGCTCGATCTTGAGCCAAACGTGACCGAACTGACCACGACCACCAGACTGCTTGACGAACTTGCCTTCCTGTTCGACAGCCTTCTTGATGCATTCGCGGTAAGCAACCTGCGGCGCACCCACGTTGGCTTCAACGTTGAATTCGCGCTTCATGCGGTCAACGATGATTTCGAGGTGCAATTCGCCCATACCGGAAATGATGGTCTGGCCGGATTCTTCATCAGTACGCACGCGGAAGGACGGATCTTCAGCAGCCAGACGACCCAGCGCCAGACCCATCTTTTCCTGGTCGCCCTTGGTCTTCGGCTCGACGGCGACGTGAATCACCGGATCAGGGAAAACCATGCGCTCGAGAATGATCGGGGCATCCGGATCACACAGGGTTTCACCCGTGGTGACTTCCTTCAGACCAACGCAAGCGGCGATGTCACCAGCCAGAACTTCCTTGATTTCTTCGCGGTTGTTGGCGTGCATCTGCAGAATACGGCCGATACGCTCCTTCTTGCCCTTGACCGAGTTGTAGACGGTTGCGCCGGAGTTCAGCACGCCCGAGTAAACACGGATGAAGGTCAGCTGACCAACGAACGGGTCGGTCATCAGCTTGAATGCCAGTGCGGAGAACTTTTCGGTGTCGTCAGCCTTGCGGGAAGCCGGCTGCTCGCGCTCGTCCGTACCTTGAACCGGCGGAATATCAACCGGCGACGGCAGCAGTTCGATGACGGCGTCCAGCATGCGCTGAACACCCTTGTTCTTGAACGCAGTACCGCACAGCATCGGCTGAATTTCGCAGGCCAGGGTGCGCAGACGCAGACCCAGCTTGATCTTCTCTTCCGACAGATCGCCGTTTTCCAGGTATTCGTTCATCAGGTCTTCAGAGGCTTCAGCAGCCGCTTCGACCATCTGTTCGCGCCATTCCTGAGCGGTATCAACCAGATCAGCCGGGATATCGCGGTAATCGAACTTCATACCCTGGGAAGCTTCGTCCCAGAAAATGGCCTTCATCTTGATCAGGTCAACCACACCAGCGAAGGTATCTTCAGCACCGATCGGGATCACGATCGGCACCGGATTGGCCTTCAGGCGGGTCTTCATCTGGTCAACGACCTTGAAGAAGTTAGCACCGGAACGGTCCATCTTGTTCACGAAGGCCAGACGCGGCACCTGGTACTTGGTTGCTTGACGCCAAACGGTTTCGGACTGCGGCTGAACGCCACCGACCGCGCAGTAAACCATGCAGGCACCATCCAGAACACGCATGGAACGCTCAACTTCGATCGTGAAGTCAACGTGTCCCGGGGTGTCGATGATGTTGAAACGGTGCTCAGGGAAGGAACTGTCCATACCCTTCCAGAAGCAGGTCGTTGCAGCGGAGGTAATGGTGATACCACGCTCCTGCTCCTGCTCCATCCAGTCCATGGTGGCAGCACCGTCGTGCACTTCACCGATCTTGTGGTTAACACCGGTGTAGTAGAGGATACGCTCGGTCGTGGTGGTCTTGCCGGCGTCAATGTGAGCGGAAATACCGATATTACGGTAGCGCTCGATAGGAGTCTTACGTGCCACGTTGTAGCCCTCGATGGATTAGAAGCGGAAGTGAGCGAAGGCCTTGTTGGCTTCGGCCATGCGGTGAACTTCGTCGCGCTTCTTGACAGCGCCGCCGCGGTTTTCAGCCGCTTCCATCATTTCGGCAGCCAGACGCTGACCCATGGACTTTTCGGAACGCTTGCGAGCGGACTCACGCAGCCAGCGCATGGCGAGCGCAGCGCGACGAGCCGGACGAACTTCAACAGGAACCTGGTAGTTCGCACCGCCCACACGGCGGGACTTCACTTCAACCATCGGCTTGACGTTGGCCATGGCAGAACCGAAGACTTCCAGCGGATCCTTACCGGACTTGGTGGTGATGATGTCAAAAGCACCATAAACGATGCGCTCGGCAACAGACTTCTTGCCGCTTTGCATGATGGCGTTGATGAACTTGGAGACTTCGACATTGCCGAACTTTGGGTCCGGCAGAATGTCACGTTTCGGTACTTCGCGACGACGGGGCATATTAACCTCTAAAAAACACGATTCAGTTGAAAAGCCGGGAAGGGGTTTTCACCCACCCGGCTCTCTCGACCGCCCATAAGAACGGCCACTTACTTAAGCCACTTAATGAATTAAGCAGCCTTCGGACGCTTGGCACCGTACTTGGAACGGGCCTGCTTACGATCTTTGACGCCTTGCGTATCCAGGGAGCCGCGAACGGTGTGGTAGCGCACACCCGGCAAATCCTTGACACGACCACCACGGATCAGAACCACGGAGTGTTCCTGCAGGTTGTGGCCTTCACCGCCGATGTACGAAATGACTTCGAAGCCATTCGTCAGACGAACCTTGCAAACCTTACGGAGTGCGGAGTTCGGCTTCTTCGGGGTGGTGGTGTAAACGCGGGTGCAAACGCCACGCTTCTGCGGGCACTTTTCCAGAGCAGGAACCTTGCTCTTGGCCTTTTCCGCGACGCGCGGCTTGCGCACGAGCTGGTTGATGGTCGGCATATCAAACTTCCTTCAACGGCCGGGCCTTGCGTTGCAAGGCACGACGGCGATTTTGTTATCCAAAGCAGGGACAATGATTAGCCCCTGCCGACAAAAACCATAGATTCTATGGTTGATCAACCCCCATGTCAACGAAACATGGGGGCTGGTAATCCCATCAGGAACCCTGTTCGGCTTCCTGAGAGGCGTTCTGCGAAACCGCTTCGTCGACCAAACGGTCTGCACCGAGATCTTCGCCTGCCGCCTGAGCCTTGCGGCTGCGGTGATAGGCCAGACCGGTACCGGCCGGAATGAGACGACCGACGATGACGTTTTCCTTCAGACCACGCAGTTCGTCGCGCTTGCCCATGATGGCGGCTTCGGTCAGAACACGCGTGGTTTCCTGGAAGGAAGCGGCGGAAATGAACGAATCGGTGGACAGCGAAGCCTTCGTGATACCCAGCAGCATGTGCTCGAAGGTCGCCGGAATCTTGCCTTCGGCGATCACGCGATCGTTTTCGGCAAGCAGTTCGGCGCGCTCGACTTGTTCGGACTTGATGAACTTGGTGTCACCCGGCTCAACAATGGTCAGACGACGCAGCATCTGACGCACGATGACCTCAATGTGCTTGTCGTTGATCTTCACGCCCTGCAGACGATAAACGTCCTGAACTTCATCGGTGATGTAGCGTGCCAGCGCCTCAACACCCTGCAGACGCAGGATATCGTGCGGATCCGGCTCGCCTTCGACGATCTTCTCACCCTTGTTCACGACTTGTGCATCGTGCACCAGAACGTGCTTGTCCTTCGGGATCAGGTATTCATGGGTTTGGCCGTCGAGATCGGTGATGATCAGGCGCTGCTTGCCCTTGGTGTCCTTACCGAAACTGATGGTGCCGGTGAACTCGGCGAGCACGGAGGCATCCTTCGGCGTACGGGCTTCGAAGAGCTCGGCCACGCGCGGCAGACCACCGGTAATGTCGCGGGTCTTTGCCGATTCCTGCGGCATACGGGCCAACACATCACCCACACCCACCTGCTGGCCATCCACCACGGAAATAATGGAGCCGACCTGGAAGGCGATCGAGACGGCATGGTCGCCACCGTGGATCTTCACTTCCTGGCCATTTTCGTCGAGCAGCTTCACAGCCGGGCGAACGCCCTTGTTGGCGGCCTTGCCAGCGCGCTTGTTGTCGATCACGACCAGGGTCGAGAGACCGGTCACATCGTCAACCTGCTTGGCAACAGTGACACCTTCTTCGACGTTCTCGAACTTCACCGTACCGGCGTATTCGGTAATGATCGGACGGGTGTGCGGATCCCAAGAAGCGAGCTTGGCACCTGCCTTCACAGCCTTGCCTTCATCCACTTCAAGCATGGCGCCGTACGGCACCTTGTGACGCTCGCGCTCGCGACCATGATCATCCGTGATCAACACTTCGCCGGAGCGGGAAATCACCACCTTGTCGCCCTTGGCGCTGGTGACGTAACGCATGTTCGCGGAGTAACGCACCGTACCGGCCGACTTACCTTCGACCTTGTCGGCCACGGCAGCACGAGACGCGGCACCACCCACGTGGAAGGTACGCATGGTCAGCTGGGTACCCGGCTCACCGATCGACTGAGCAGCGATCACACCAACGGACTCACCTGCGTTGACCATCGTGCCACGGCCCAGATCGCGGCCATAACACTGGGCGCAAAGGCCGTAACGGGTGTCACAGGTCAGCGGCGTGCGGACCTTGACTTCATCAATACCCAGCTTGTCGATCAGATCAACCAGGTCTTCATCCAGCATGGTGCCGGAGAAAATGACGGTTTCCTGGGTTTCCGGGTCAACCAGATCGTCGACCGTAACGCGACCGAGGATACGCTCGCGCAGCGGCTCGATGACCTCACCCCCTTCGACCAGCGCCTTGACGACGAAGCCGTTGGCGGTGCCGCAGTCGTCTTCGGTGATCACCAGATCCTGGGTCACGTCGACCAGACGACGCGTCAGGTAACCGGAGTTCGCCGTCTTCAATGCCGTATCGGCCAGACCCTTACGGGCACCGTGGGTCGAGATGAAGTACTGAAGCACGTTCAGACCTTCACGGAAGTTGGTCGTAATCGGGGTTTCAATAATGGAACCGTCCGGCTTCGCCATCAGGCCGCGCATACCGGCGAGCTGACGGATCTGGGCAGCGGAACCCCGCGCCCCGGAGTCGGCCATCATGTAGATGGAGTTGAAGGAATCCTGCTTGACCTTCTTGCCATGGCGGTCGATGACTTCCTCGTGGCCGAGTTCGTCCATCATCACCTTGGCTACCTGGTCACCCGTGCGGCCCCAGATATCGACGACTTTGTTGTAGCGTTCGCCCTGAGTCACGAGACCGTTCTTGTACTGGTCTTCGATTTCCTTCACTTCAGCATCGGCTGCCGCGATGATTTCGTATTTCTTGGCCGGCACGCGCATGTCGTCCGAGCAGAAGGAAATACCAGCACGGGTTGCCAGCGCATAACCGTTCTGCATCAGCTTGTCGGCGAAGACCACCGTTTCCTTCAGGCCGCAGCGGCGGAAGGACTCGTCGATCAGCTTGGAAATTTCCTTCTTCTTCAGCGCACGATCAATGGCCTTGAACGGCAGACCCTTCGGCAGGATCTTGGAGAGGATGGAACGACCCACCGTGGTTTCGACACGAACGATTTTCTCGTTCCATTCACCGTCGACCGCAGCCGCTTCGAATTGCTTCAGGCGGACGGAAATACGCGAATGGATATCGACTTGACCGGCCGCCAGAGCACGCTCGACTTCGGCCACGTCGGCGAAGTACATGCCTTCACCCTTGCCGTTGATCTTTTCGCGGGTCGCGTAGTACAGACCCAGAACGATATCCTGGGACGGCACGATGATCGGCTGACCGTTGGCGGGCGAGAGCACGTTGTTGGAGGCCAGCATCAGCGTACGGGCTTCCATCTGGGCTTCCAGAGAAAGCGGCACGTGAACAGCCATCTGGTCACCGTCGAAGTCGGCGTTGAAGGCGGCACAAACCAGCGGGTGCAGCTGAATGGCCTTGCCTTCGATCAGGGTCGGCTCAAATGCCTGGATACCCAGACGGTGAAGGGTCGGCGCACGGTTCAGCATGACCGGATGTTCGCGGATGACGTCTTCCAGCATGTCCCAAACGATCGGCTCCTGACCATCCACCATTTTCTTGGCTTGCTTGATGGTGGTGGCGTAGCCGCCGACTTCCAGCTTGTGGAAGATGAAGGGTTTGAAGAGTTCCAGCGCCATCAGCTTGGGCAGACCGCATTGGTGCAGCTTCAGTTGCGGGCCGACCACGATGACCGAACGGCCAGAGTAGTCAACGCGCTTACCCAGCAGGTTCTGACGGAAACGACCGCCCTTACCCTTGATCATGTCGGCCAGGGACTTCAGCGGACGCTTGTTGGCGCCGGTCATGGCCTTGCCACGACGACCGTTGTCGAGCAGGGAATCAACCGCTTCCTGCAGCATGCGCTTTTCGTTGCGCACGATGATTTCCGGGGCCTTCAGCTCCAGCAGGCGCTTCAGACGGTTGTTACGGTTGATGACGCGACGGTACAGATCGTTCAGATCTGAGGTCGCGAAGCGGCCACCATCCAGCGGCACCAGCGGACGCAGGTCCGGCGGCAGCACCGGCAGGACTTCGAGGATCATCCAGTCCGGCTTGATGCCGGATTTCTGGAAGGCCTCAAGCACCTTCAGACGCTTGGCGATCTTCTTGTTCTTGGCTTCGGAGCCGGTGACATCCAGTTCGGCACGCAGGGACTCGACTTCGCTGTCGAGTTCGAGGCTGCGCAGCAGCTCGCGCACGCCTTCCGCCCCCATCAGGGCCTGGAAGTCATCGCCATGCTCTTCGACCATGTCGAGATACTGTTCTTCGGTCAGCAGCTGAGCGCGTTGCAGATTGCTCACCATGCCCGGGTCGGTCACGACATAGGCTTCGAAGTACAGGACGCGTTCGATATCGCGCAGCGTCATGTCGAGCACCATACCCAGACGGGACGGCAGGGACTTCAGGAACCAGATGTGGGCAACCGGCGAGGCCAGTTCGATGTGACCCATGCGGTCACGGCGAACCTTGGCCAGCGTGACTTCGACGCCGCACTTCTCGCAGATCACGCCACGATGCTTCAGGCGCTTGTACTTGCCGCACAAGCACTCGTAGTCCTTGATCGGGCCAAAGATCTTGGCACAGAACAGACCGTCACGCTCCGGCTTGAAGGTACGGTAGTTGATGGTTTCCGGCTTCTTGACTTCACCATAGGACCAGGAACGGATCTTTTCGGGCGAAGCGAGGCCAATGGTAATCGCGTCGAATTCTTCTTCGGCGGTTACCTGCTTGAACAGATCGAGCAATGCTTTCATTGTTTAACTCCTAAGCCCTGAATCAGTAACGTTCCAGATCGATATCGATCGCCAGGGAACGAATTTCCTTGACCAGCACATTGAAGGATTCCGGCATGCCGGCATCGATCTTGTGCTCGCCCTTGACGATGTTTTCGTAGACCTTGGTACGGCCATTCACGTCATCGGACTTGACGGTGAGCATTTCCTGCAGCACATACGATGCGCCGTAGGCTTCCAGTGCCCAAACTTCCATTTCACCGAAACGCTGACCACCGAACTGGGCCTTACCACCCAGCGGCTGCTGGGTAACCAGGGAGTACGGACCGGTCGAACGGGCGTGCATCTTGTCATCGACCAAGTGATGCAGCTTCAGGTAGTGCATGTAGCCCACCGTCACCTGACGCTCGAAGGCATCGCCAGTGCGGCCATCGAACAGGGTCATCTGGCCCGACGACGGCATGCCAGCGAGATCCAGCATCTGCTTGATTTCCTCGTCCTTGGCACCATCGAAAACCGGGGTGGCAAACGGCACACCGGCCTTCAGGTTTTCAGCCATTTCCATGACTTCAACGTCCGTCAGCTCGTCCAGATTTTCCTGCTTGCCGGAAGCGTTGTAGATCTGGTCCAGGTAACCACGGACTTCCTTGGTCGTGGCCTGCGCGCGCAGCATGGCGCCGATCTTGTGGCCCAGCCCCTTGGCCGCCAGGCCGAGGTGGACTTCAAGAATCTGACCGACGTTCATCCGTGACGGCACGCCCAGCGGGTTCAGCACGATGTCGACCGGCGAGCCATCTTCCATGTAAGGCATGTCTTCGACCGGCAGGATGCGGGAAACCACACCCTTGTTACCGTGACGACCGGCCATCTTGTCACCCGGCTGCAGGCGACGCTTGACGGCCACATAGACCTTCACCATCTTCTGCACACCCGGGGGCAGTTCATCGCCCTGGGTCAGCTTCTTGCGCTTGGCTTCGAAAGCCAGGTCGAAGTCCTTGCGAGCCTGCTCCAGGCTGTCCTTGACCTGTTCGAGTTGCAGCGCAACGTCATCCTCGGCGATACGGATATCGAACCAGTGGTGCGGATCCATACCGTCCAGGTATTCCTTGGTGATCTCGCTGCCCTTGGCCAGCTTCTTCGGACCACCGTTGGCCTTCTTGCCCAGAATCAGGCGCTCGACACGGGCGAACGCGTCACGTTCGACGATACGCATCTGGTCGGCCAGATCGAGTTTGTAATGACGCAGGTGCTCGTCGATGATCGACTGGGCACGCTTGTCACGCTCAATCCCTTCACGGGTGAAGACCTGAACGTCGATCACGGTCCCTGCGATACCGGACGGCACGCGCAGCGAGGTGTCCTTCACGTCGGAGGCCTTCTCACCGAAGATGGCGCGCAGCAGCTTTTCTTCCGGCGTCAGCTGGGTTTCGCCCTTCGGCGTCACCTTACCGACCAGCACGTCACCGGCTTCGACTTCGGCACCGATATAGACGATACCGGAGTCATCCAGGCGGGACAGTTGTGCTTCGCCCAGCGATGCGATATCGCGGGTGATTTCCTCAGGCCCCAGCTTGGTGTCACGGGCGACGACGGTCAGTTCCTCGATATGGATCGAGGTGTAACGGTCTTCTGCTACAACACGCTCGGAGATCAGGATCGAATCTTCGAAGTTGTAACCGTTCCACGGCATGAACGCGATCAGCATGTTCTGACCCAGCGCCAGTTCGCCCTTATCGGTCGAGGCACCGTCCGCCACGACGTCACCGGCGGCGATCTTGTCGCCCACCTTAACCATCGGACGCTGGTTGATGTTCGTATTCTGGTTGGAACGGGTGTACTTGACGAGGTTGTAGATATCGACGCCCACTTCACCGGCAACGGCTTCGGCATCGTTCACACGAACCACAACGCGGCCGGCATCGACGTAGTCGACCACGCCGCCACGGCGGGCCACGACAGCAGTGCCGGAGTCAACAGCCACGGTACGTTCGATACCCGTACCCACCAGCGGCTTTTCCGGACGCAGACACGGCACGGCCTGACGCTGCATGTTGGCGCCCATCAGCGCACGGTTCGCATCATCGTGTTCCAGGAACGGAATCAGCGAAGCAGCCACGGAAACGATCTGACCCGGCGCCACGTCCATGTATTGGACACGGGACGGCTCAGCCAGAATGGTTTCACCGTTTTCACGGCAGGTCACAAGTTCGTCAGCCAGACGCTCGCCATCCAGCGTCGCGTTCGCCTGCGCAACCACGTACTTGCCTTCTTCGATGGCCGACAGGTAATCGATTTCGTTGGTTACCTTGCCGTCAATCACCTTGCGGTAGGCCGTCTCGATGAAGCCATAGTCGTTAACGCGGGCAAACAGCGCCAGGGAGTTGATCAGACCGATGTTCGGACCTTCCGGCGTTTCGATCGGGCAGACACGACCGTAATGGGTCGGATGCACGTCACGCACTTCGAAGCCGGCGCGTTCGCGGGTCAGACCACCCGGGCCAAGGGCCGAAACGCGGCGCTTGTGGGTAATTTCCGACAGCGGGTTGGTCTGGTCCATGAACTGCGACAACTGGCTGGAACCGAAGAATTCCTTGATGGCGGCGCTGATCGGCTTGGCATTGATCAGGTCGTGCGGCATCAGGTTATCGGACTCGGCTTGGCTCAGGCGCTCCTTGACGGCGCGCTCGACACGGACGAGGCCGGCACGGAACTGGTTTTCGGCCAGTTCGCCAACGGAACGGACGCGACGGTTACCGAGGTGATCGATGTCGTCGATTTCGCCACGGCCATTGCGCAGTTCGACCAGGATCTTGATGACATCGACGATGTCGCGCGGCGACAGGGTCAGTTGCTCACGCACCTCAGCCTGGGCACCCAGCGGCTTGATCTTGCCAGCCAGCGCTTCAGCATCCGCCAGGGTCATGTTTTCCATCAGTGCACGCGCACCGTAGGACAGACCATTGACCAGATCGTAAATCGCGTTGAGCGGCAGTTCAGCGCCTTCAGACAGGTTCTTGAGTGCGGCTTCAGCCTTGGAGGCCAGGCCACGCACCATCACCTTGTATTCGATCACGTCCTGACGCGACAGACGGCGGTTGAACTTCATGCGGCCAACGCCGGACAGGTCGTAACGTTCGTCCGAATAGAACAGGCCGTTGAAGAGGATCTCGACGGCTTCTTCCGTGGGCGGCTCGCCCGGGCGCATCATGCGGTAGATGGCGACACGCGCTGCCTGACGGGAGGCGGTTTCATCGCCGCGCAAGGTGTTGGAAATGAAGGCACCACGATCCAGATCGTTGGTGTACAGGGTTTCCAGCGTCGTGATACCGGCATCGCGCAGCTTGGCGAGCAGGGTCTCGGTGATTTCGTCGTTGGCATTGGCCACGACTTCACCGGTTTCGGTATCGACAATATTCTTGGCGACGACGCGACCCAGAATGAAATCTTCCGGGACAACGATCTGCTTCAGGCCAGCGGCCGCCATGTCACGAATGTGCTTGGCGGTAATGCGCTTGTCCTTGGCAACAATCAGCTTGCCATCCGGCGCCGTGAAATCAAAGCGGGCCACTTCACCGCGCAGACGCTCGGGCACCAGCGTGAATTCAACCTGTTCGCGACCGAGCAGGAAGGTATCGAACTCGAAGAACTCGGAGAGAATTTCTTCCGAGCTCATGCCGATGGCCTTCAGCAGCGTCGTGACCGGCATCTTGCGGCGACGGTCGACGCGGAAGAACAGGGTGTCTTTCGGATCGAACTCGAAGTCCAGCCAGGAGCCGCGATAAGGAATCACGCGGGCGGAGAACAGGAGCTTGCCGGAGCTGTGGGTCTTGCCGCGATCGTGCTCGAAGAAGACGCCCGGGGAACGGTGCAGCTGGGACACAATGACACGCTCGGTGCCGTTGATCACGAAGGAACCGTTGTTCGTCATGAGCGGAATTTCGCCCATGTAAACTTCCTGTTCCTTCACTTCCTTGACCGTATCCGGCGCATCACGATCCATGATGACCAGGCGCACCTTGGCGCGCAGCGAGGAGGCAAAGGTCAGGCCACGCTGCTGACATTCGGTGACGTCGAACGCCGGCTCGCCCAAGGCATAGCTGACGAATTCGAGACGTGCGTTGCCCGAATGCGAGACGATCGGAAAGATCGAGGTAAACGCGGCTTGCAGCCCCTCATTCTTGCGCTTCTCGACCGGAATATCGGTCTGCAGGAAAGCAGTGAAGGACTGAAGCTGGGTTGCCAGCAGGAAGGGAACTTCCAGCACGCTTTCGCGCTTGGCAAAGCTCTTGCGGATGCGTTTCTTCTCGGTGAAGGAGTAAGTCATGGTAACTCCGTGAGGATGAAATCAAACGTTGAACCTGTCGAAACAGGCAAACGCAAACGGGCTCACCTCTCCGGCCGGGGAGAGGGAAAGCAACGTTTGCGTTTGCCGGTGGCGATGGTCAAGCAAGGGAAAGTAGATTCGTCTAAACCTGTCGTACAAAGCACAAAAGGGCTGGCGGTAAAACCGCCAGCCCAAAGGGCACAAGTCGATTACTTGAGTTCGACCTTGGCGCCAGCGTCCTCGAGCTGCTTCTTGAGGGCTTCGGCGTCAGCCTTCGGCAGACCTTCCTTGACCGGCTTCGGAGCGCCGTCAACCAGATCCTTGGCTTCCTTCAGGCCCAGGCCGGTAGCGGCACGGACGACCTTAATGACTTCAACCTTCTTGTCGCCGGCAGCAGCCAGGACGACGGTGAAATCGGTCTTCTCTTCAGCAGCCGGAGCAGCACCACCAGCCGGGCCAGCGACGGCGACGGCAGCGGCGGAAACGCCGAACTTCTCTTCGAACGCCTTAACCAGGTCGTTCAGTTCCATAACGGTCAGGGAGCCAACGGCTTCCAGGATGTCTTCTTTGCTAATTGCCATTTCAAAGTACTCCTAATTCAGTTCGTATGCGGTAATGATCAAGCAGCGGTTGCTTCTTCTTCGCGCTTTTTGGCCAGTGCATCCACGGCGCGGACGAAGCCGGCGACCGGAGCTTGCATGACGTACAGCAGCTTGGAGAGCAGCTCTTCGCGGCTCGGGATCGAGGCGAGCGCCTGGACACCTGCTTTGTCGAGCGTTTTGCCGGCGTAAGAACCGGCCTTGAGCACCAGCTTGTCGTTGGTCTTTGCGAAGTCGTTCAGGACTTTCGCGGCTGCCACGGGATCGTCGGAGATGCTGTAAATCAGCGGACCGACCATTTGGTCAGCCAGGCCGGCAAACTGAGTGTCTGCCACAGCGCGACGAACGAGGGTGTTCTTCAGCACGCGCAGGTAAACGCCAGATTCGCGAGCCTTCTTACGCAGCACGGTGAGGTCACCGACCTCGATACCACGGTATTCGGCAATCGCGATCGTCTGGGCATTCGCCACTTGTGCCGAAACCTCGGCGACGACAGCTTTTTTGTCGTTCAGATTGAGACCCACAGGTCTTTCCTCCTTTCAAGTCATAACACGGCGGTTACCCGCCGCCCCTATACGGCGACCTGAACCAGAAGCTTGCCTCTTTTAGGAGACAGAAATCTTGTTCGGGGACACCGTCTGCGCAGGCTACTTTTCAGCGATTAAATCAGGTTGACCGTAGCCAACCCGACACCTGCGGTCTTTGACGATCCACGGCCCGGTCTGCTTTCGCAGGCCAGGCCGTGACCCAAAGTTTTTTAGCCGACCAGCGTAGCCTGGTCGATGCGGACACCCGGGCCCATCGTCGCGGCAACAGCAACCTTCTTCAGGTACTGGCCCTTCGAGGAAGCCGGCTTGGCCTTGTTCAGCGCATCAATCAGCGCCTTCAGGTTGGACTCGAGGCTCTCAACGCTGAAGGAAGCACGACCGATGGTGGCGTGAATGATACCGGCCTTGTCGGTACGGTACTGAACCTGACCGGCCTTGGCGTTCTTGACGGCGGTGGCAACGTCCATGGTCACGGTACCGACCTTCGGGTTCGGCATCAGACCGCGCGGACCCAGAATCTGGCCCAGCTGACCCACGACGCGCATGGCGTCCGGGGTGGCGATGACGATATCGAAGTTCAGGTTACCGGCCTTGATGTCAGCAGCCAGATCGTCGAAACCGACGACTTCTGCACCGGCAGCCTTGGCAGCCTCAGCCTTGTCGCCCTGGGCGAACACGGCAACGCGAACGGACTTGCCGGTACCAGCCGGCAGCACGACGGAGCCACGCACCACTTGGTCGGACTTACGTGCATCCACGCCCAGGTTAACGGCCACATCGATGGACTCGTCAAACTTGGCGGTAGCGGTTTCCTTGGCCAGGGTCAGGGCTTCCTGGAGCGGGTAGAGCTTTTGCGGCTCGATCTTGCCCTGCAGGGCCTTTTGCTTTTTCGACAGCTTAGCCATGATTACAGGCCCTCCACCGTGATACCCATCGAACGGGCGGAGCCGGCGATGGTGCGAACTGCTGCTTCCATATCGGCGGCAGTCAGGTCAGGCATTTTGGTCTTGGCGATTTCTTCGGCCTGGGCACGGGTGATCTTGCCAACCTTGTCGGTATGCGGCTTGGCCGAACCGGACTTGATGCCAGCAGCCTTCTTGATCAGGATGGTGGCCGGCGGGGTCTTCATCACGAAGGTGAAGGACTTGTCCGCGTAGGCGGTGATCACAACCGGAATCGGCAGGCCCGGCTCCATGCCCTGAGTTTGGGCATTGAAGGCCTTACAGAATTCCATGATATTCAGACCGCGCTGACCGAGGGCCGGGCCGATCGGGGGCGACGGATTTGCTTTGCCAGCCGGCACTTGCAGCTTGACGTAGCCAACAATTTTCTTGGCCATTGATTACTCCTGAAAAATGAGTCGTAACGCGCGTTGACCGCCTGAAAGCAGCTACTGACGCTCCTCTTGCCGGGAATCAGGGAACCCGGCGAACCCTTGAAACTTTAGGACTTCTCGACCTGGCCGAACTCAAGCTCGACCGGGGTGGCACGACCGAAGATGGTGACAGAAACGCGCAAGCGGTTCTTTTCGTAATTCACATCTTCAACCGAACCATGGAAATCGGTAAACGGACCTTCCTTGACGCGGACCACTTCACCCACTTCAAAGAGGATCTTCGGACGCGGCTTGTCGACACCATCCTGCATCTGCTGCATGATCTTATCGACTTCCTTTTGGGAAATCGGGGTCGGACGGTTACCCGTACCCCCCACAAAGCCCGTCACCTTCGGCGTATTTTTGACGAGGTGCCAGCTATCGTCATCCATCTCCATTTCGCACAGCACATAGCCCGGGAAGAACTTGCGCTCGGAGATGGACTTCTGGCCACCTTTCATTTCAACCACTTCTTCAACCGGCACCAGAATGCGGCCGAATTTATCCTGCATGCCCAAGCGATTAATGCGCTCCTGAATGGCGCGCATCACGCTTTTTTCAAAGCCGGAATAGGCATGTACGACATACCAGCGTTTGCTCATGATTTCTTCCAGCCCAGAACCAGATCGTAAAGAACCCACTCAAGGCTCTTATCCGTCATGTAGAGAAACAGCGCCATGACCACCACGAATGCGAACACCGCACCCGTCGTTTGCATGGTTTCCTTGCGGCTGGGCCAAACAACCTTCTTGGCCTCGACAACCGCCTCATTGGAAAACGCAAAAAAGCGTTGACCCGGCTCGGTTTTCCAAGCCACAGCCACCGCCAGCGCAATCCCAACGAGCACCGTCAGGACACGCAAAATCATTGCCTGCTCGGAGAGCAGGTAGAAGCCAGCCACGCCAGCAGCCAGAATAACCAGCGCCAGCGCAAACTTGATCTTGTCAGCCATGACGTTCGCGATCTTTAAAGAGAGTGGCAGGGGCGGAGGGAATCGAACCCCCGACCTTCGGTTTTGGAAACCGGCGCTCTACCAATTGAGCTACACCCCTGCAGCAGAGACATCAAGGCGCCCTGTTTCCAGAGCGCCCCAAAGCTTTGAAGCGTTTAATTACTCGATGATCTTGGCGACGACGCCAGCACCGACGGTACGACCACCTTCGCGGATTGCGAAGCGCAGACCTTCTTCCATAGCGATCGGAGCGATCAGCTTGACGGTCATCTGGATGTTGTCACCCGGCATAACCATTTCAACGCCTTCCGGCAGCGAGATCGCGCCGGTCACGTCGGTCGTACGGAAGTAGAACTGCGGACGGTAGTTGTTGAAGAACGGGGTGTGACGACCACCTTCGTCCTTGGACAGAACGTACACTTCGCCCGTGAAGTGGGTGTGCGGGGTGATGGAACCCGGCTTGCACAGCACCTGACCACGCTCGACGTCTTCACGCTTGGTACCACGCAGCAGCGCGCCGATGTTGTCACCAGCCTGACCCTGATCCAGCAGCTTGCGGAACATTTCAACACCGGTACAGGTGGTCTTCTGGGTAGCACGGATACCGACGATTTCGATTTCTTCGCCAACCTTGACGATACCGCGTTCGACACGGCCGGTCACAACGGTACCGCGACCAGAGATCGAGAAGACGTCTTCAACCGGCATCAGGAACGGCATATCAACAGCACGCTCCGGGGTCGGGATGTAGGAGTCCAGGGCAGCAGCCAGGCGGAAGATTGCCGGCTCACCGATTTCGGACTGATCGCCTTCCAGGGCCTTCAGTGCGGAACCGTGGATGATCGGGGTGTCGTCGCCCGGAAAGTCGTACTTGGACAGCAGCTCGCGCAGTTCCATTTCGACCAGCTCGAGCAGCTCGGCGTCGTCAACCATGTCGCACTTGTTCATGAACACCAGAACGTACGGCACACCAACCTGACGGGCCAGCAGGATGTGCTCGCGGGTCTGCGGCATCGGGCCGTCAGCAGCGGAACACACCAGGATCGCGCCGTCCATCTGGGCGGCACCGGTAATCATGTTCTTCACGTAGTCAGCGTGACCCGGGCAGTCAACGTGAGCGTAGTGACGGTTTTCGGTTTCGTACTCGACGTGGGCGGTGTTAATCGTAATACCGCGAGCCTTTTCTTCCGGAGCGGCATCGATTTCGTCGTACTTCTTGGCAGCGCCGCCGAACTTGGCAGCCAGCACGGTGGTGATCGCAGCGGTCAGCGTGGTCTTACCGTGGTCAACGTGACCAATCGTACCAACGTTGACGTGCGGCTTCGTACGCTCGAATTTTTCCTTAGCCATTCCAGTTCCTCAATGATCTATATAAGCAAAAAACCCAGAATCCAAGCTAATCGGTGGTGCCCATGGGCAGGATCGAACTGCCGACCTCTCCCTTACCAAGGGAGTGCTCTACCACTGAGCCACATGGGCCTACCTTAAAACTCCAGCCGTACCGCATCGTGGAGCGGGTGAAGGGAATCGAACCCTCGTCTTAAGCTTGGAAGGCTTCAGCTCTACCATTGAGCTACACCCGCTTAACCCTACGCCCGCAGCACTGGCCGCTACAGCATTTAATCTGGTGGAGGGAGAAGGATTCGAACCTTCGAAGGCAGAGCCGACAGATTTACAGTCTGTTCCCGTTGACCGCTTGGGTATCCCTCCGGGAGAGCCCGCAATTATCCTGAGACCCAATAGCGCTGTCAACACTTTCACAGTATTTTTTTAAATAAAAAAGCCGACCCATGGTCGGCTTTCGAGATGCAAGGCCCAAACCTTACTTCTGGGACAGCACCCAGGTAGCCAGCTTCTTGGCTTCGTCATCGCTGACGTTGTTCGGCGGCATCGGGATTTCACCCCAGACGCCCTTGCCACCGGCCTTGATCTTGGCAGCCAGGGTTGCAGCAGCCTTGCCGTCACCCTTGTACTTGGCAGCCACGTCCTTGTAAGCCGGGCCAACCAGCTTTTTGTCGACGGCATGGCAGGACATGCAGTTCTTGGCCTTGGCCAGCGCTTCGTCAGCCTGAGCCTGGCCAGCCATCACAACACCAGCAGCCGCCATCATGGCGATATACACAGCTTTCATTCTCTCGCTCCGTTCTACGAGTTGATGGATAAATCAGCGTGTGATGATATACCTAATTCTGTACGACGGCACAGCCGGCACACGCTGCCCCCGAGGGGCTGACAGGATAAACGCATTATCTGGCTGGGACGTTGACATAGGCCAAAGAAAAACGGCCCGCAATGCGGGCCGTCCGGACACGATCGCTTGCGCTTATTTGCGACGCTGAATCTGCGACACGTCCCGCACCGCCCCCTTGTCCGCCGAGGTCGTCATCAAGGCGTAAGCCTGCAACGCCGCAGACACGACACGCTCACGGCTCTCCGGCTTCCAGGCGGCATCGCCCTTGGCTTCCATGGCAGCACGACGGGCAGCCAGCTCCGCATCGGAAATCGCCAGATGAATGCGACGATTCGGAATATCGATTTCAATGCGGTCGCCCTCATTGACCAAACCGATGGCGCCACCGTCGGCAGCTTCCGGCGAGGCGTGTCCGATCGACAAGCCCGAGGTGCCCCCCGAGAAGCGACCGTCGGTCAGCAATGCACAGGCCTTACCCAAGCCCATCGACTTCAGATAGGAGGTCGGATAGAGCATTTCCTGCATCCCCGGGCCGCCCTTCGGGCCTTCGTAGCGGATCACGACCACATCGCCCGCGACGATTTTGCCGCCCAGAATGGCGTCGACCGCCGAGTCCTGGCTTTCGAAGACGCGGGCACGACCCGTAAATTGCCAGATCGACTCATCAACGCCGGCCGTCTTCACAATACAGCCATCGACCGCGATGTTGCCGGAAAGCACCGCCAGACCGCCGTCTTTTGAGTAGGCATTGGCCTTGTTGCGGATACAACCGTGGGTACGGTCCAGATCAAGTTCATTGAAGCGGCGATCCTGGGAGAAGGCAACCTGGGTCGGCACCCCGCCCGGCGCCGCCTTGAAGAACTCATGCACCTTGACGTCGTGCTCGCGCACCACATCCCAACGATCGATGGCATCACCCAGGGTTTTCGCGTGCACGGTCGGGGCGTCACGGTGAATCAGACCGGCGCGATCCAGTTCGCCCAGAATGCCCATGATGCCGCCGGCGCGATGCACGTCTTCGATGTGGTATTTGTCGGTCATCGGCGCGACCTTGCACAGACACGGCACCGAGCGCGAAATGCGGTCGATGTCAGCCATGGTGAAATCCACACCGGCTTCCTGGGCGGCAGCCAGGATGTGCAGCACGGTGTTGGTCGAACCACCCATGGCCACGTCCAGGGTCATGGCATTCTCAAATGCGCGATGGTTCGCGATCGAGCGCGGCAGGACAGAGGTGTCCTCTTCCTCGTAGTAGCGCTTGCACAACTCCACGGCCAGACGGCCGGCACGCAGGAACAGTTGCTTGCGGTCGGCATGGGTTGCCACCACTGTCCCGTTGCCCGGCAGACTCAGACCCAGCGCTTCGGTCAGACAGTTCATCGAGTTGGCGGTAAACATGCCGGAGCAGGAACCACAGGTCGGGCAGGCGGAACGCTCGATTTCGTCGAGTTCGGCCTGCGGCACGGAGGCATCGGCCGCCTTGACCATGGCATCCACCAGGTCGAGGTGCACGACCTGATCCTTCAATTTGACCTTGCCGGCCTCCATCGGGCCGCCAGAGACGAACACCACCGGAATATTGAGGCGCATGGCAGCCATCAGCATGCCCGGGGTGATCTTGTCGCAGTTGGAAATGCACACCATGGCATCGGCACAGTGGGCATTGACCATGTATTCGACGGAATCGGCGATCAGGTCACGCGAAGGCAGGGAATACAGCATCCCGCTGTGGCCCATGGCGATGCCGTCGTCGATGGCGATGGTATTGAATTCCTTGGCAATCCCGCCGGCGGCTTCGATTTCGCGCGCCACCATCTGACCGAGGTCTTTCAGGTGAACGTGGCCCGGCACGAATTGCGTGAAGGAATTGACGACCGCAATGATCGGCTTGCCGAAATCACCGTCTTTCATGCCGGTCGCGCGCCACAGGGCGCGGGCGCCGGCCATGTTGCGGCCATGGGTGGAAGTGCGGGAACGGTACTGAGGCATGACTTTCTCCGTCGGAAGCAAAACACCCGTCACACGGGTGCAGTCTGGGGCAAACTATAATCTTGGGATTCTAGCCGACTCTGCCCGCAACATGCTGACTCACCCCCAATTCGACCCCGTCGCCATCGCGATCGGCCCGCTGGCCATCCGCTGGTATGGCCTGATGTATCTGGTGGCCTTTGCACAGTTCATCTGGCTCGGACGCCGGCGTATCCGCGCCGGGCTCGCGCCGCTCACGGTGGAACAACTCGATGACCTGCTCTTCTACGGCATGCTCGGCGTCATCCTCGGCGGCCGCCTCGGCCAGGTGCTGTTTTACGAACCGGCCTATTACCTGATGCACCCGCTGGAAGTGCTCGCCGTCTGGCAGGGCGGCATGAGTTTTCATGGCGGGTTTCTCGGGGTCCTGATCGCCATGGCACTCTGGGCGAAAAAACATGATTTTCGCTGGTTGACCGTCACCGACTTCATCGCGCCACTAGTCCCGCTGGGCCTCGCGGCCGGGCGTGTCGGCAATTTCATCAACGGCGAACTCTGGGGCCGCGCGGCTGATCCCACCCTGCCCTGGGCCATGATTTTCCCCCAGAGCGGCGACCTGCTGCCGCGCCACCCCTCCCAGCTTTATCACGTGGCACTTGAAGGCCTGTTGCTTTTTGCCATACTGTGGGCGTTGACCGCACGCCCTCGCCCGACGGGCCTGGCCTCCGGTGTTTTCCTGATCGGTTATGGCAGCTTCCGTTTCATCACCGAATTTTTCCGGGAACCGGACCACGGCATTTTCGGGCTGTCTTACACGGTCAGCATGGGGCAGTGGCTCTCCTTGCCGATGATCCTGATCGGCATCGGCATGACGCTGCTGGCACTCCGCAGGAAGGCTCTATAATTATGGATTACATCACTCACCACACGACAGGAATGTAACCATGCAACGTCCGTTCAAGGTTCTCGGCATCCAGCAAATCGCCATCGGCGGCCCGTCCAAAGACAAGCTGCGTACCCTGTGGGTCGACATGTTCGGTCTGGAGGTCACCGGCAACTTCGTTTCCGAGCGTGAAAACGTCGACGAAGACATCTGCGCCATGGGCACCGGCCCGTTCAAGGTCGAGGTCGACCTGATGCAGCCGCTCGATCCGGAAAAGAAGCCGGCCGTGCATGCCACGCCGCTCAACCACGTCGGCCTCTGGATCGACGATCTGCCGAAGGCTGTCGAATGGCTCAGCGCCAACGGCGTCCGCTTTGCACCGGGTGGCATCCGCAAGGGCGCAGCCGGCTTTGACATCACCTTCCTGCACCCGAAGGGCAACGAGGAATTTCCGATCGGCGGCGAAGGCGTGCTGATCGAACTCGTCCAGGCCCCGAAGGAAGTCGTCGACGCTTTCGCCAAGCTGGCGGGCGCCTGATCTCACGGTAGCCCCATGAGCACCCGGCCCGAGGACGATATCGAAGCGACCCGGGCCGCGCTCGCGCCCACGCTGGAAGCCACGGCAGCCATCCTGCCCTGGCTGGCGAAACCCCGCCCCCAGCGTTTCGAGGCCGCACTCAACACCCGCTGGATCGACGCAACGCAAGCATTGGCCGATGCCTGGCAGCAGCGCTATCGAGAAGGGCATGACGCTGTCCGGCGAAACATTTTCGCGCTCTATGGCGTGGCCCTCGAAACGGCCGATGCAGACTGCCTTGCACTTGGCGAGGCACTGGCCAGTGCGGCAGACCAACTGGAAGCCACCCCGGACGCACCGCGGCTGCTTGCCGCCATTTCTGCCACCTGCGACGGATTGCTCGAAAAGGAAGGGCTGGAACACGTCACCTTCGGCGAGCGCGCCCGCCATTTTGCACAACGGCTCCAACAGAGCTTTGCCGATCCGATCCCGGATGCACGCTCCGCCATCCTGGACCAGCTGTTCGTCAGTGAAAATCAGGAGCGAGTCCAGCGCATGCACGACGCACTCGATGCCCTCCCCATCGATCTCTACGCGCTGAAGGAGGATATCGACGAACTGGAACAGGCGGCCCTGCAGATCGAGCTCTGGGGCATCGTGCATCTGAGTCGCGACTTTCGTCGCTTGCTGGCCAAGACTTCAGTCCTGCCAGCGGATGATCCGGAACAGCATCAGCAGTTACGCGATGGCCTGCACCGGATCGAACAGGCCATCGCAACGGTCAACGCCTGATCAAGGCGTATTTTCACCGCCCGGCGTGGTCTTGAAGACAAAGGCGGCACGCTCCACATCGATCATCCAGACCAAGCCATCACCATAGTGGCCGGTTTGGGCGACCTCGGTAATCCGCTCGAAAATCGCCGGTGCCACCTCGTCCGGCGCCACGATTTCAATCCGCACCTTCGGCGTATATTCGGTCAGCTCATCCTTGATCCGGACCCGCCCTGTCACATGCCGGGTCGGCGCACTGCAGCCCTCGACCTTGGCCACGGTCATCCCTGGAAAACCGGGCAGACTGATCAGGGCATCGCGCAAGGCTGCCAGCTTGTTCGGGCGGATCACCGCCTTGATTTCTTTCATGCTTCGATCCTTTCTTCATCGAACCAGCGGTAGATCGTGGGCAAAACGACCAAAGTCAGCAGGGTGGAGGTAATCAGCCCCCCGATGACCACAATGGCCAGCGGGCGCTGCACCTCGGAACCCGGCCCCGTCGAAAACAGGAAGGGGATCAGGCCCAGCATGGCGACCGTCGCGGTCATCATGACCGGGCGGAAACGCAGCTTTGCCCCTTCCAGCACGGCCTCACGTACGGATCGCCCTTCTTCGCGCAGCCCCCGGATATAGGAGACGAGCACCACCCCATTCAGCACCGCAATCCCCCACAAGGCGATGAAGCCTACCGAGGCCGGCACGGACAGATACTCACCGGTCAGGAACAGACCGACGATGCCGCCAATCGAGGCGAAGGGCAGCACGGTGATGATCAGCGTGGCGAAGCGCAAGGAATTGAAGAGCAGGAAGAGCAGGAAGAAAATCGCCGCGATGGTGATCGGGATGATCACGCTCAAATGGCCCAGCGCCCGCTCCATGTTCTGGAACTGGCCACCCCACTCCAGGTAATAGCCTTCCGGCAATTTGACCTGCTGCCCGACCTTCTGCTGCAGTTCGGCCACGAAGCCGCCGAGATCGCGGTCCTTGACGTTCACCCCGACCACGATACGGCGCTTGCCCAGTTCGCGGGAGATCTGGGCCGGACCGTCCTGAACGCGGATCTGCGCCACATCGGCCAGGCGAGCCTGGGCGCCGCTCGGTGCAGTGATCAGGATGTTGGAAATCGCCTCGACGTTGTCGCGGAAGCGCTCCGGCAAACGCACCACACCGGGGAAGCGACGCTCCCCTTCGAAGATCTCGGTAGCCTGCTTGCCGCCCACGGCCGTTTCGATCAGGTCATTCACGTCGCTGACGTTCAAACCGAGGCGCGCAATGGCCTGGCGATCGATTTCGATGGTCAGATACTGTTGACCGCTGACCCGCTCGATCCGCAGATCCTGCGCACCTTGCAGCGACTGGGCGACCTTGCCGATCTGGCCGGCGACGCGGCGCAGTTGCTCCAGATCGTCACCAAAGACCTTGACCGCGATATCGGAACGCACACCGGTCACCATTTCCGCCACACGGGCAGCAATCGGTTGCGACATGACGATTTCGACCCCCGGCAGGACCTTCAGCTTGTCACGCAAGGCCCGTGCGATGTCTTCCTCGCCCCAGCCATCCGGCCATTTTTCACGCGGCAGCAGGCTGACGATGGGCGACGATTCATTCACGCCCTGCGGATCCGCCGGCGATTCGCCACGCCCCACCGCCGAGACCACCGATTTCACCCCCGGCACCTCGCGCATCAGGCGTGTGGCCTCCATTTCCATCTTGACCGACTCTTCCAGCGAGATGTTCGGCACGCGGGTAATGGCCGGCACAATCGAGCCTTCCTTCATTTCGGGGATAAAGGCTGTGCCCAGGAAGGGCAGGATCCCGATCGAGAGCGCAAAGACGCCGACGGACACCGCCACCGTCACCTTTTCGTTGGCCAGCGCCTTATCCAGCAGTTTTTCGTACGGACGCTTGAGGGCCTTGATCAGGCGGGTATCGTGGTCACCGTCATGCTCCGGAGCCTTCAGCATGTAGGACGACATGACCGGCGTCAGCGTAAGGGACAAGACCAGGGAAATCGCCAGCGCGATGGCAATGGTGTAGGCCAGCGGCGCGAACATCTTGCCTTCCATGCCTTCCAGCGTCATCAGCGGCAGGAAGACGAGGATGATGATGCCGACCCCGAAAATGACCGGCGTCGCCACCTCCACCACCGCGCGCAGGATCACCCGCGTGTGGCTTTCACCGGTTTTCCCGGCGCGTCCCAACTGGGCAAAGGCGTTTTCCACCACGACCACCGAACCGTCGACCATCAGGCCGATGGCGATGGCCAGCCCCCCCAGCGACATCAGGTTCGCCGAAATGCCCAGCTTGTTCATGGCCATGAAGGTGAGCAAAGGGGTCAGCAGCAAGGTCGCGACCACGATCAGTGAAGAACGCACATCGCCCAGGAAGAGGAAGAGCACGACCACCACGAGAACCACGCCTTCCAGCAGGACCTTGGTGACGGTCCACAACGCTGCATCGACCAATTCGGAACGGTCATAGAAAGGCACGACCTTCAGACCATCCGGCAAGATGCCTTGCGCGTTGATGGTATCGATACGCTCCTTGATGCGCCCGACGATTTCCTTGGCATTGCCACCGGCGATCATCATGACGATCCCGCCGACGGCTTCGGTGCTGCCATTCTTGATCAAGGCACCCTGACGCACTTCGTGACCAATCTGCACCTCAGCCACATCGCGCAGATAAACCGGCACGCCTTCCCGCTCCTGGAGCACGATGGCCCGGATGTCGTCCACATCGCGCACCAGGCCGACACCCCGGATCAGGTATTGCTCGGCATACTGCGGCAGCACACCGCCCCCGGCATTGGCGTTGTTTTTAGCCAGCGCCAGATAAACCTGCTCGATGGAAATCTTGTAGTGGCGCAGGCGCTCCGGATTGACCAGCACCTGATACTGCTTGGCAAAGCCCCCCAAGGAATTGATTTCCGCCACACCCGGAATCGAACGCAGCATCGGTCGCACCACCCAGTCCTGTGCCGTACGGCGCTGCATCAATTCATCCTGGGTCAGCGTTCGCCCGCCATCATCCGGACGTTCCAGGGTGTACTGGAAGACCTCACCCAGACCGGTGGACACCGGCCCCAGGACAGGCGTAATGCCCAGCGGCAAGCGGGAACCCACTTCCAGCAGACGCTCCATGACCAGTTGACGGGCAAAATAGGTATCCGTCTTGTCGGTAAAGACCAGCGTGATCAGGGACAGGCCCGGCTTGTTCAGGGAGCGCATTTCGACCAGGCCCGGCAGGCCGGTCATTGCCACCTCCAGCGGGACGGTGGCAAAACGCTCCACCTCCTCCGGAGAACGGCCCGGTGCCTCGGTCGCAATCTGGACCTGAATATTGGTGACATCGGGGAAAGCGTCGACAGAGAGCTTTTGCGCCGCATTCATGCCGAACAACAGCATGACGGCCGCAATCACCGCGACGACGAGGCGCTGCTTCAGTGCAGCACGAATCAGGGACTCGATCACGCGCCCTCCATTTCCTTGCGGTTACGTTCGTTGTTCAGGTGGAAAGCGCCATCGATCACGATCTGCTCGTCACCGTTCAGACCGGACAGCACGGCGCGCCGCCCACCCTGCTCCGGCGCCAGCTTGAGCTTTTGCAGGCGGAACTGTTGCGGGCCCGTGGCCACGAAGACGTGATCCTCACCGTTTTCCCGAACCACTGCACTGGCTGGAATGACCAGTCTTTCCTGCGGTTTGGCTTCGATCAGCATGGAGGCCAGCATGGCCGGCTTGAGTCGGCCGTCCCGGTTATCGAGCTCAGTCCGGACCAACACCGTCCGGGTTTCCGGATCGATCGTCTGCCCCACAAAAATCAATTTACCCACCAGGCGCTCATTGCCCAGCGCCGGCACTTCGATACTCACCGACTGACCGGTCTTGACCAGACCGACCTGCTGCTCCGGCACCTGGGCGACGGCCCACAGCCGTGAGAGGTCTGCCACCACAAACAGCGTATCCGCCGGCTGCACCACCTGACCTTGCGACAGACGGCGTTCGACAACCACACCATTCATGGTCGCCATGACGGTCGTCACGGAATCGATTGCTCCTTGCTTGCCGAGCTTCTCGATGGCGGCCGGCGACACACCCAGCAAACGCAGCTGATCGGCAGCAGCACGGGTTTCGGCCTGAGAAATCTGGTATTCGCTTTCCCGGCGCTGGTTTTCAGCCGCACTGATCACGTCGGCCTGGAACAGCGCCTTGGCCCGCTCCGCATTCCGCTTGTTCAGTTCAAGCTCGGCCCGCGCCTTGAGATAGGCCAATTGCTGTGTCGATAGCTCGCTGCTATTCAGGCGGGCGAGCACGGTGCCTTTGCGCACCTCTTGCCCGAGCCAGGCATCGATATCCGTCACCCGGCCCGTGATGGTTGCGCCAATGCGGGCCAGACGGTGCTCGTCAAAATCGATCCGCCCGGCAACGCGCAGGGTTTCTGCGATCGGCTCACGCTTCACGCCTGCCAGCTTGAGCTGGGACATCAGTTCCGGCGCGGGGCTGATCACCCCCGGCTCGGCGGCCGGCGCCGCGCTGGACTGCGGCGCGTCTTTATCACAGGCGCTCAGGAGGGCGGCGGTCAACAGGGCCAAACACGTCTTTTTCATTCCTTGGTTTCTCCGGATGCAGCACGCAGGCGTTCAATTTCCACCCACGCAGCCGCCAGTTCGTAACGGGCGGCAATTAATTCAGCCCGTGCAGCGCGATACACACGCTGCGCATCAAGCACTTCGATAAAGCCGCGTTCGCCAAAACGGTAGGCCGACTCGGCAACACGCAGGGCCGCTTCGGCGCTGCGCACAATGCCGTTCTCCAATGAACTCACCTGCGCCGTGGCGATCTCGTACTGCTGGTAGGCCATGTCCAATGCCTGCTGCTTGGAAAAGGTTTGGGCAGCCAGTTCGTTGCGGGCTCGCGACAGCTGGGCGCTGGCTTCGCCAATCGGACCACGGCGGCGATCCCAGAGCGGAATGGTGACAGCCACGCCGACTTTGGAAGTACGCAGATCCGGGTCCTCATCGACCCCGGCCTTCAAGGCGACCTTGGGCAAGCGCTGGGCACGCTCATAGGCCAGGCGACGTTCCGCCATCTCGGTTTCTGCCCGACCGCGGGCCAGATCCGGGCTCTGCGCCGCCACTTCGGCCTGCAGCACATCCAGGGCCGGCACTTCCGGCACATCACGCAAGCGCCCTTCCAGTTTGAAATCCTGCGGCAAGGCATCGCCGACAATCTGGCGAAGGTGTGCCCGTGCCTGTTCGACCCGGAAGCTCGCAGCCTGGGACTGTTTCAAGGCGTTCAGCGCCTCGGCTTCCGCTTTGATCAGTTCGAAGCGGGGCGCATCACCCGTTTCGACACGGAGTTGAATACGTGAGCGCACACTCTCCATCAGCGCAGCGTCTTCACGTGCATTGCGCAACTCCGCTTCCCGACGGAGGACTTCATAGAAGCCCAGACGCAGACGGGTCCTGTAATCGGCTTCAAAGACACGCGCACCGGCGGTGGCCAGCTTGTAGTTCGCTTCGGCCAGATCGATGCGCGGCTGGCGCGTCCAGGGCATGTCCAGCGGCTGGGTCACCCCGTAGGTCCGCACATCGCCGGGATTGGCCCCCGGCGCCCGCGCCCTGGCATTCCCTTTCATGTACTCCAGTTCCGGGTTCGGGAACGCCGATGCCGTATCGACGGCAAAGCGGGCCGCATCCACATGGTCCCGAGCCGCCTGGAGCACCCGGCTGTTTTGTGCAGCCAGACGCTCCAGACCGGCCAGATCAAAGCTGGCCGGCGCGGCCTGGACCACTGCACAGCAGCACCCCAGGGCCAGGACGGTGAAGGTTTTGAACAGGCTCATACCAATCCTTTTACGTACACCACCGGGACGCTCAGCGCTGACCCAAGGCTGCAATACGCGCTTCCAGCGGCGGGTGCGAGGCAAACAGGGCCATCACGCTGCTGCCGCCGGCAATGCCCGAGGCAGCCATGTTCTGCGGCAAGGGTTCGGTATGCAGGTTGCCCAGACGGCGCAAGGCATTTTGCATCGGCACCGCCGATCCCATCAGATGGGCCGCCCCCGCATCGGCACGGAACTCGCGCTGACGGGAGAACCAGGCCACGACCATGCTGGCCAGCACACCGAAGACGATTTCACAGATGAAGCTGGTCACCATGTAGCCGATCCCCGGGCCGCTGCTTTCCTCTTCGTTGCGGCGCAGGAAACTATCGACCAGATAGCCGACCACCCGGGAAATGAAGATCACGAAGGTATTGACCACGCCCTGGATCAGGGTCAGCGTCACCATGTCGCCATTGGCGATGTGCGCCACTTCATGCGCCAGCACGGCTTCCGCCTCTTCCCGGGTCATGCTTTGCAGCAGGCCCGTCGAGACGGCTACCAGGGAGCTGTTTTTGCTCGCGCCGGTGGCGAAGGCATTCGGCTCACCCTCGTAAATCGCCACTTCCGGCATCGGCAGGCCGGCACGCTGAGACAAGCGGGCCACCGTATCGACCAGCCAGACTTCCGTCGAGGTGCTCGGCGAGGTAATGACCTGGGCACCCGTCGACCATTTGGCCATCGACTTCGACATGAGCAAGGAGATGAAGGCCCCGCCAAAGCCCATCAAGGCGGCAAAGGCGAGCAACATCCCGAAATTGAGGCCGTTGGCGGTGAGAAACCGATTCACACCCAGCAAACTGGCCGTGATGCTCAACACCAGCATGACTGCCAGGTTGGTCAGCAGAAAAAGAATGACGCGTTTCATGTTGATCTCCATGAACAAACTTTGAGGTTTGCATCGTAGTGCATTGCACAAACCGGTAAAACCGGATCAAAATTGAACAACACTTCGTTTTTTACGAAAAATTAAATGAGCCAACTCAACTATAAGCACCTGCATTACTTCTGGGTGGTCGCTCAGGAAGGCAGCATCACCAAAGCCGCCAGCCGGCTTGATGTCGCCGTCCAGACGATCAGCGGCCAGTTGTCGCTACTTGAACGACAGCTGGGTAAAACGCTCTTCAAACCGCAGGGACGCGGCCTGGTACTGAGTGATACCGGGCGCCTCGTTCTCGGTTATGCCGACCAGATTTTCCAACTTGGCGATGCGCTCGTCCAGGCGGTGCACCAGAGCGACGCCGAAAGCACCCTGCGTCTGCGTGCAGGCATTTCCGACGGCATCCCCAAACTGCTCGCCTACCAGTTGCTGACCCAGGTCACGCAGATGCCGCAGGACATCCGCCTGGTCTGCGACGAAGGGGAGTTCGAAACCCTGCTGGCCGATCTCGCCCTGCACAAGCTGGATGTCGTTCTGACCGACCGCGCTGCACCGGTAGGCGGCAACCTCAAACTCTTTTCCACCCACCTGGGCGACTTTGCCACCGGCCTGTTCGGACAAGCTGATCTGATCGCCCGTTACCAGACCGATTTTCCCCATTCGCTGCACGGTGCCCCGTTGCTGCTTCCCACCCGTCACAATGCCCTGCGCGGGCGTATCGACCGCTGGCTGGAAGCCAACCATCTGCATCCGCGCATCGTCGGCGAATTTGAAGACAGCGCCCTGCTCACCACTTTTGGCCGTGGCGGCCTCGGTTTGTTCCCGGCCCCCCTGGCCCTGGCCGAGCAAGTCGCGACGCAGCTGCATGCCCAGCCTCTGGGAGAGATGGCGGGTGTCAGCGAACAGATCTACGCCATTTCGAATGAACGCCGTATCCGCCACCCCGCAGTCGAGGTACTTTGCCAAGGCGGCGCCCAAAGCGCCCCGCCGGCAGAGGTATAATTTCGGCCCCCAACGCAACCAGAATATCTACATGTCGCTGTTCCGCTCCCTTGCCTTCGCTGTCGCCACACTGGCCGGCAGCACCCTGGTTTCCGCCCAGCAGGCGCCCGTGCCGCCCTCACTGGCCGCCAAGTCCTGGCTGCTTCTGGAAGTGGGCTCCGGTCAGGTGTTGACCGCCGAAAAGCCGGATGACCGCCTGGAACCGGCCTCGCTGACCAAGCTGATGACGGCCTACCTGACCTTCCAGGCCATTCACAAGAAGACCCTCTCCCTCGAAACGCCGCTCCCGGTGTCGGCGCGCGCCTGGAAAACCGGCGGTTCCAAGATGTTCATCAAGGTCGATACCGTCGTCCCGGTGGAAGACCTGATCAAGGGCATGATCGTGCAGTCTGGCAACGATGCCTGCGTCACGCTGGCCGAAGGCATCGCCGGCAGCGAAGAAAACTTCGCACAGATGATGAACCGCGAAGCCCAGCGTCTGGGCATGAAATCGTCCAGCTTCCGCAATTCGACCGGCCTGCCGGACCCGAACCATTACACCACCGCACGCGACCTTTCCATCCTCGCCAACGCGCTGATCCGCGACTTCCCGGAGGAGTACAAGAAGTACTACTCGATGAAGGAATTCCGCTACAACAACATCACCCAGCCCAACCGCAACCGCCTGCTCTTCATCGATCCGACGGTCGACGGCGTGAAAACCGGTCATACCGACGCGGCAGGCTACTGCCTGATCTCCTCGGCCCTGCGCGACAAGCGCCGCCTGCTCTCCGTCGTGCTCGGCACGGCCTCGGACAGCGCCCGCGCCAGCGAATCGCAGAAGCTGCTCAACTGGGGCTTCATCAGCTACGACGCCGTGCTGATTCAGGCTGCGGAGCAGCCGCTGGCCCAGCTCAAGGTCTGGAAGGGTGAAAAGAGCGAGATCAAGGCCGGTTTCAAAGCCGACCTGTCGATCGCCGTGCCGAAGGGCTATGCTGACAAAGTGACGCACGACTTTGTTGCCGAGCCGCGTTTGATTGCGCCGGTCGAGGCTGGCCAGAAGCTGGGCACGCTCAAGGTTGCCATCGACGGCAAGCCCTACGGCGACTACCCGGTGGTGGCCCTTGAAAATGTCGGCCTCGGCAATATCTTCATCCGTCTCTTCGACACCATCCGCCTCTGGTTCAACTAAACCGCGAGACCGCTCATGACCGCCTACGTCGCCGAACCTGTCTACCTGAACGGCCAGTTCAAACCGCTGGCTGAAGCGGGCGTTTCGCCGCTCGACCGCGGGTTCCTGTACGGCGACGGCGTCTATGAAGTGATCCCGGTGTATTCCCGGCGCCCCTTCCGCATCGATGAGCATCTGACCCGCCTGCAGGCCACCCTGGACGGCATCCGCCTCGCCAATCCGCTGACGGTCGACGCCTGGAAATCGGTCATTTTCAAATTGATCGCGGATGCCCCCTGGGAAGACCAGTCGGTGTACCTGCAGGTCACCCGCGGCGCCGACGACAAACGGGACCACGCCTTCCCGCCGGCCAGCGTGGCACCGACCGTGTTCGCCTTTGCTTCTCCGCTGGTCACCCCGTCGGCCGAGCAGCGCACGCGCGGCGTGTCGGCCATCACGGTGGCAGACGAGCGCTGGGCACGCTGCGACCTCAAGGTGCTTTCCCTGCTCGCCAACGTGCTGGCCCGCCAAGCCGCTGTCGATCAGGGCTGCACCGAGGCCCTGCTCATCCGTGACGGCTACCTGAAAGAAGGCGCTGCCTCGAACATCTTCATCGTCAAGGACGGCGTCCTTCTGGCACCGCCCAAGACCCGGCTGATGCTGCCCGGCATCACCTACGACGTCATCCTCGAACTGGCCGCCACCCACGGCCAGGCGGTCGACGTGCGCGAACTCACCGAAATGGAACTTCGCCACGCCGACGAGGTCTGGATGACCTCCTCCACCAAGGAAATCCTGCCCATCACCACGCTGGACGGCCAGCCGGTCGGCAATGGCCAGCCCGGCCCTGTCGCCGCCCGCATGTGGCAGTGGTATCAGGATTTCAAGAATCACATCATGCGCCAAGGCTGAATCATGGCTGACCAGCAAGACACCCTGCTCGAATTCCCCTGCGACTTTCCGCTCAAGATCATGGGCAAGGCCGACGACAATCTGGCCCAGGCCGTGCTCACCATCGTGACCAGGCACGCCCCGGGTTTCGACGGCGCATCGATGGAAATGCGCGCCAGTTCGGGCGGCAACTACGTCAGCCTGACCTGCACGGTGGTCGCCACCTCGAAGCCGCAACTCGATGCGCTGTACATGGAGCTCACCGCGCACCCGCTCGTCAAGGTCGTACTCTGACGTGAATCTGCTCGTCAAACGCCTGGGGCAGGTCGACTACGCGCCGACCTTCGAAGCCATGCAGGCGTTCACCGCCAACCGCACCGCCGACACCCCGGACGAGCTCTGGATCGTCGAACACCCCCCGGTCTACACGCTGGGCCAGGCTGGCAAACCGGAGCACATCCTGCGCGATGTCGGCATTCCGCTGGTCAAGATCGACCGTGGCGGCCAGGTCACCTACCACGGCCCCGGCCAGGTCGTGATCTACCTGCTGCTGGATCTGCATCGCCTGAAGATCAAGGTGCGCGAACTGGTCACGGCCATTGAACAGGCCGTCATCGATTTTCTCGCCGAGCAGGGCGTGACGGCCGAGCGGCGCGACGGCGCCCCCGGCGTTTATGTCGGCCCGGCCAAGATCGCCGCGCTCGGCCTGCGCATCCGCAACGGCTGCTCCTACCACGGCGTTTCGCTCAACGTCGATATGGATCTTTCCCCCTTTGCCGCGATCAACCCCTGCGGCTATGCTGGCTTGCAAGTCATCCAGACCAAAGACCTGAATATTCCGCTCACCGCTCACGAGGCCGGCGAGCATCTGTCCCACCACCTGCTACGGCAACTGGAACCGAAACATGGCTGAGAAAGGCGTCAAACAAAAAGGCGAGCTGAAAACCGCGCGCATCCCGATCAAGATCGTTCCGGTGAACGAGCCGCTGCGCAAACCGGAATGGATCCGCGTCAAGGCCGGCAACAGCGCCGGCCGTTTTGGCGAGATCAAGGCCATGCTGCGCGAGAAGAAGCTGCACACGGTCTGCGAGGAAGCCGCCTGTCCGAACATCGGCGAATGCTTCGGGCGCGGCACGGCGACCTTCATGATCCTGGGCGATATCTGCACCCGCCGCTGCCCGTTCTGCGACGTCGGCCACGGCCAGCCCTTGCCGCCCAACCCGAACGAGCCGGCCGAACTGGCCCACTCCGTGGCCACCCTCAAGCTGAATTATGTGGTGATCACCAGCGTCGACCGTGACGACCTGCGCGACGGCGGTGCCCAGCACTTCGTGGACGTCATCCGTGCCGTGCGCGACGCCTCGCCCAAAACCACCATCGAAACGCTGATCCCGGACTTCCGTGGCCGTCTGGATGTGGCCCTCGAGGTACTGGGCCAATGCCTGCCGGACGTGCTCAACCACAACATGGAAACCGTGCAGCGCCTCTACAAGCAGGCCCGCCCGGGCGCCGACTACGCGCACTCCCTGAAGCTGATGAAGGACTTCAAGGCCCGCTACCCGCAGGTCAAGACCAAGTCCGGCCTGATGGTCGGCCTGGGCGAAACCGATGAGGAAATCCTGGAGGTCATGCGCGACCTGCGTGCCCACGATGTCGAAATGCTGACCATCGGCCAGTATCTGGCCCCGTCTGGCCATCACCTGCCGGTCTCCCGCTACGTGCATCCGGACACGTTCAAGATGTTCGAAGAAGAAGCGCTGAAAATGGGCTTTTCCGGCGCAGCCTGCGCCCCGATGGTCCGCTCCAGCTACTGGGCCGACCAACAGGCGCATTCGGCAGGAATCACGGGCTGATCCACGCCCCCTCCCAGCAAAAGGGCAGCCAATTGGCTGCCCTTTTTCATGACCTCCGGGATCTCACTTTTTGCTTCCTGGCGGCGGGGCCGGCGGCGTTCCCGGTGGCGGCGGGGGAATCCCAGCATCCTGGGCACGGATCGGGGCCGAATAATTCATGTTGCCCGGCACCGGCACCCGGTGCCCCTTGGCATACATGCACTGGATAAAGGCATTGTCGTACTGGCGCTGGGAGCCATACCCGGACTGCTGTGCCGCATCGGTCCCGACAGCCGCACCGCCAGCCATCCCGACGCCGGCACCGACTGCGGCCCCCTGGCCGCCCCCGATCGCAGCCCCCGCGACGGCACCCACTGCCGTTCCAACTGCCGCACTATTCACGGCAGACTCCCGCGCACGGTCTGTCGCCGTCTTGCCGCCCACTTGCTGGAAGGCATAGCCACGACAATCGGCATCATCCAGCCGGAAACGTTCGAAACTTTGCCCACTCCCGGGCAAGACCATGACGCTGGGCCCATTGGGCATCACCGTACAGGCCCCCAGCGCGAGGGCGACGGTCAACACGCTCAAACGGGGGAAATTCAGTAGACGGGACATCATCGTTGCTCCGGCTGCGGCAGCACCCGCTGCCAGGGTTCAGGACAATCCTTAACATGCGGGTAATAAGCCCGGCTCGGGCCGCAGTAATACCAGAACTGTTCAGGCGGCGCTTCACGTTGCTCGATGTAGACCGGCGGTGGTGGCGGCGGAGCCTGGGGTACGACCACAACCTGCGGAGGGTAATACCAGGGCGAAGGGTACCAACCGGGCCCCCAGAACATGGAAGGCGGGCCGACATAGACGGGCGGCGGGCCCATATACACCCCGACATAGGTCCGCGAACGTGCCAATGCCGCATCGCTGGCCAGCGCAGCCAGCAGCGCGATACAGAGGGAAAAGCAGAGTTTCAGCTTCATGAAAAACGCCTGGTCAGACGAAGAATCCGATTTGAAGATATCGGATTTTCGCCTGACCAGGCGTACGGATTTGCAACCGTTTGTAAGCTGGCTTAGAGCAGACCCATCTTCTTGGCCGATTCACGCAGTTCGGCACGGAAGTTCGGATGCGCGATGGCAATCAGTTCCTGGCAACGCTGCTTGGCGGTCTTGCCACGCAACTGGGCCACACCATACTCGGTCACGACATAGTTGATGTCATTCTTGCTGGTCGAGACATGGGTCCCCGGCGTCAGGGTCGGCACGATCCGGGAGATGGTGTCGTCCTTGGCGGTGGAAGGCAGCACGATGAAAGCCTTGCCGCCCCGCGAGCGGTTGGCGGCACGCACGAAGTCGGCCTGGCCACCGGTACCGGAGTAGGGCTTGAAACCGAGGCTTTCCGAGCCGCACTGGCCCATGAAATCGATCTGCATCGTCGCGTTGATACAGTGCAGGTTATCGTTCTGACCGGCAATGTACGGATCGTTGGTGAATTCGACCGGATGCATTTCCAGCGCCGGGTTACGGTGCATGAAGCGATACAGCTTGTTCGAACCCAGCGCGAAAGTGGCCACCATCTTGCCCGGCAGGAAGTTCTTCTTGCGGTTGTTGACCACACCGGCTTCGACCAGGGTCATGATGCCATCGCCCACCATCTCGGTATGAACACCGAGATCGTGCTTGTTGGTCAGCTGCATCACCACGGCGTCCGGAATGCCGCCGTAGCCGATCTGCAGCGTGGCGCCGTTCGGGATCATTTCGGCGACGTAGCCCCCAATGGCTTCCTGAACAGGGCCGATCTTCGGCAGGCCGACTTCCAGCAGCGGATCGTTGCTTTCGGTCAGGGCGGCCACTTCGGAAATGTGCAGATGGCAGTTCCCGTTGGCAAACGGCACATTCGGGTTCACTTCCAGGACGATGGCACGCGCCTTCTTGAGGGCCGCCATGGTGTAGTCAGCGGCCAGGGAGAGCGAGAAATAGCCGTACTCATCCATCGGCGAAGCCATCGAAAAGACGACTTCAGACGGCGACAGGCCGCGCTCGATCAGCATCGGCAGTTCGGAGAAGTAGGCCGGCACGTAGTCGATCCAGCCTTCCTGCCCGCCCGGACGGGTTGCGCCGCCGAAGAAATAGGCGACGTGGCGGATGTTTTCCTGGGTTTCCGGATCGATATAGCCGTACTTGCGCAGCGGCAGGATCTGGGAAATCTTGACGTCGCGGTACTTGCGGCGAACGTCGGAGAGTGCAGTGAGCAGCGCAGGCGGTTCGCCCACGCCAGTCGGGACGACGATGGTGTCACCATCCTTGACGACATGGATGGCATCGCTGGCCGACATGAGTTTTTGTTGATAAAGCGCCTGCACGGACATGGGCTATTCTCCTCTTGCGTTTATTAAGTTTGTGTACTGACCTTGGTCAGACCAAAATAGTGACACAAATTCAAACGCAATGCTTGCTGCATTGCAGCACAATCGAAGAAGTTCCCGGCCTGGCGGGCCTTTTCAAGCCCGCCGGCCAGTCCCGTGGCAATCAGCCCTCGACGACGGGTTTGCTGCGATTGCTGCCCGCCACCATACGGATTTCAAACAGGCGGCATTCCAGCGGGCCATTGAACAGCGGTGTCTTGCGGCTGGGCTTCAGGCCAACCAGTTTTGGCAAGCGCAGATCGGCCGTGAAGAAGAAACATTGCCAGCCCGCCCAGCGGCGTTTCAGGACACTGCCCAGTTCGGGATAGAAAGCGGCCAGCTCTTCCTGCTCGCCAATGCGCTCACCGTAGGGCGGATTGGTCAGCATGATGCCAGTACTTGCCGGTGCATCGAGATCGAGCAGATCGCTGCGGTCGACCTGGACCACATTGCCAAAACCCGCCTGCTGCAGATTGCGGCGGCTGGCACGCACTGCATGCTCGTCACGGTCGTAGCCGTAGATCGGCATGGCCTCGGCCGGCTTGACGCGGGCTTCAGCCGCGCTGCGGATGTCGGCCCAGGCCAGCGCCCGAAAAGACTTCAGGCGCTCGAAGGCGAAGGTACGATCCAGGCCCGGTGCGCGATCCAGCGCCACCTGCACGGCTTCGAGGAGGAAGGTCCCGCTGCCGCACATCGGATCGACCAGTGCCTGCCCCGGCTGCCAGCCACTCAGCTTGAGGATGCCAGCCGCCAGGTTTTCCTTCAACGGCGCTTCCACGCTGGCCTTGCGGAAGCCGCGCTGCCAGAGCGGTTGACCGGAGGTATCGAGGTATAGCGTGCACTCGTTTTCGGTCAGGAAGACATGCACGCTGACATCCGGATTGCGCGTATCGATGTTCGGGCGTTCGCCCAGATCGTCGCGGAAGCGGTCGCAGACGGCATCCTTGACGCGCAAGGTGACGTAGTCCAGCGACTTCAGCGGGCACTTGATGGCAGTGGTCACCACGCGCATCGTGCAGCTGACGGCGAAGTGGTTCGGCCAGAGCTGGCGCACGGCCAGGCGGTAGATATCCTCTTCCTTGGCGTAGGGGCCTTTGACGATGTGCCAGAGGATGCGCGTCGCGATCCGCGACTCGAGGTTGGCCCGATAGCAGGTTTCCCACTCGCCTTCGAAAAAGACGCCGCCCGCAACCGGACGCACATCGCTCCCGCCCACGCCGCGCAGTTCGTCGGCCAGCAGTTCTTCCAGCCCGCGCGGGCAAATTGCAAAGTAGGTATTCATCTTAGAAAGGCTTCAGGACAACCAGAAAGAGGACAACGAGCAGCACCAGCACCGGCAGCTCGTTGTAGAAACGGAACCAGACATGGGAACGGGCATTCCGCCCGGCCCGGAAATCATCGAGGATACGGCCGCAGTGCCAGTGATAGCCGATCAGCACGGCCACCAGCGTCGTCTTGGCATGCAGCCAGCCGCCGGCGAAACCATAGCCGAACCACAGCCAGAGCCCGAGCAGCACGGCGAAGGCGCCCAGCGGCGTCATGAACTTGTAGAGCTTGCCGGCCATCAGAAGCAGGCGGTCGCGCTCAGCCACGCTGTCGGCCGGCACCATGGCCAGATTGACGAAAATGCGCGGCAGATAGAAAAGCCCGGCAAACCAGGAAATGACCATCCACAAATGCAGCGTCTTTACGACGAGCATGCTGTTCTCCTTGCAAGTGCGTCGGCAATGCCGGCCTCCACGGTCGGGTAAGCCAGACGCAGTTTTAGTTCATGTTTGAGGCGCGCGTTCCCGATGCGTCGTGATTCGCGCATGAAGGACATCTGGATCGGCGACAAGACGGCCGCCGCCTCCGCCCGCGACAAACGCGGCGCACGGGGCAGGCCAAAGGCATCGGCCACGCGGTCGAAATACGCCCCCATACGCAGATCGGAATCATCGACGACATTGTACGCCCGCCCGGCCCGCCCTCGCCGGAGCGCCACGACACAGGCCGCAGCCAGATCGTCGGCATGGATGTGGTTGGTGAACACATCCTCACGGTCGACGAGTGCAGGCGTGCCCTTTTCAAGCCGCTCGAGGGGCAGACGATCAGCGGCATAAATGCCCGGCGCACGCAGGATACTGATGCACACGCCCGCGCGTGCGCCCCAATCGCGCAACACCTGCTCGGCATCGACCCGACGGGCAGCACGGCTGCTCTCCGGATTCAAAGGCCGGGTCTCATCGATCCAGGCACCGGCGCAATCGCCGTAAACCCCTGTCGTGCTTACGTAAATCAGGCGGCGTGGTAGACTTTTGGACTTGCTCAGCGCAGCCAGCAGGTGCCGGGTACGACGGTCTGTCGCGCCACTGCCCGGCGGCGGCGCGAGGTGCAGCACGCTATCGGCCAGGCCGGCCAGACGCTGGAGACTGACCGGATCATCCAGATCGGCCCGCACCGGCCGCGCGCCCTGTGCCCGCCACCAGGCAGCCTGCTGCACATCGCGCAGCACGGCATACACCACGGCGCGCCGGGCAAGTTTGGGAAGGATGCGGCGGGCGACGTCCCCGCTGCCAACAATCAGGATTTTTTGCACGCCGGCATTGTAGCCGAGCATCAAGGGGAACCGATGAGCCATCAAGTCACCGTTCAACCAAGTGGCCGCCAGTTTGCGGTCGAGTCCGATGAAACCCTGCTCGACGCCGCGCTGCGCCAGGGCCTGACCATGCCTTATGGCTGCAAGGATGGCGCCTGCGGTGCCTGCAAGGGCAAAGTACTCTGCGGCGAAGTCGATCACGGCAAGGCCCAGCCGCATGCCCTGAGCGATACCGAAAAAGCCGCCGGCCTCACCCTCTTCTGCTGCGCCACCGCCCAAACCGATGTCAGCATCGAGTGCAAGCAGATTCGCTCGGCCAGCGACATCCCGGTCAAGACGCTGCCGTCGCGGATCGAAAAATTCGAACGTCTGGCGCCGGATGTCATGGAAATCCACCTGCGCCTGCCCGCCAGCGAGCGCCTGCAGTTCCTCGCCGGCCAGTACATCGACATCCTGCTCAAGGATGGCAAGAAACGCAGTTTCTCCCTGGCCAATGCGCCGCACGACGATGCGGTGCTGCAACTGCATGTGCGGCACGTGCCGGGCGGCGTGTTTACCGATCAGGTTTTCTCGACCATGAAGCAGAAGGACATTCTCCGCTTCAACGGACCGCACGGCGGCTTTTTCCTGCGCGAAGAGTCGGACAAGCCGATCATCCTGCTCGCCGGCGGCACCGGCTTTGCGCCGATCAAGGCCATTGTCGAACATGCCCTGGCCGAAGGCTGCACGCGTCCGATGACGATTTACTGGGGCGCCCGCGCCAAGCAGGATCTCTATCAGCACGCCCTGCCGGAAAGCTGGGCGGCGGCACATGCCCATGTGGGCTATGTGCCGGTGCTCTCCGAGCCGCAGGCAACGGATGCCTGGACCGGCCGGACCGGCCTCGTGCATCAGGCGGTGCTGGACGACCATGCCGACCTCTCGGGTTTCGAGGTCTATGCCTGCGGGTCGCCGGCCATGATCGATGCTGCGCGAGCCGACTTCCTGGCCCGCGGTTTGCCGGAAGACGCCTTCTTCGCGGACGCGTTCACGTTCTCCACCAACTGACGCAAGCCTGCGTCAGCAAAAAGGGCGGTTTCCGGCGGTCGACCGTCGAAAACCGCCCTTTTTTCATCGCTGCCAGGCGCAGCCGCGCAAGGTCTGGCCGTCAATCTCCAACTCGGCACGCCAGCCGAAGACGGCAGCGGCCATCGTGTCGCGGCAGACCCCTCGTGTAAAGCGCACGTTCAGCGCCCCATCCGCACCGGCATGACGGTAGTCAACCTGCCCCTCGGCGCGGCCCGGCAGCGGCACGGGCAGGATCCGATCGGCCTTGCCCTGGCGCTTGACGACCAGTTGCTCGCGTCCGACGGCCAGCAACCAGGCCGGCTCATTCCCGGCCGCGCGCCAGTCTTCCTCCATGCCCCCCGGCTGCTGGCAGCGCCCGCCCGCCACCGCCTGGTTCAAGGCGGAGGCCTTCAGGCTATTTCCCTCTGCCACCGCCAGCAATTCGACATAAATGGGTTTCCCCGCAGCCAGCCCGACCCCATCCAGCGCCTTGATCACGGCAGCGTCGGGCGACACATCCTCAAGAAACAGGTAACTACGGTCCCGACAGGGCGAGAACAGGCGCTTGTCACCCTGTTGGATCATCTGACCATAGGCCAGCTTCGGCTTATCCGGTGGCGCCGCCACCGCCTCCGGCAAAGCTTCTCCGCTGTCGGGCGGGGTCTCGGCGTGTACGCCAAGCGTCAGAAAAAGGGCCGCCAGGGCCGGCATCAATCGCTTCATCATCAGCATCCGCAGACAATAAAAAAACCGATTGTCCCCCGAGCCGGGAACAATCGGTTTGATCCAGCCGAAAAAGACTTATTCGCCGAGGTAAGCTGCGCGCACCTTGGGATCGTCCAGTAGTTCGGCCGAATTGCCATTCAGGGTGATTTCGCCGCTCTCCATGACGTAGGCACGCTGGCTGGATTCAAGTGCCAGCTTGGCATTCTGTTCGACGAGCAGGATGGTCATGCCTTCGGCGGCCACCGCACGGATCACCTCGAAGATTTTCTGCACCATGATCGGCGCCAGACCCATCGACGGTTCGTCAAGCAGGAGCATCTTCGGACGGCTCATCAGCGCACGACCCAGGGCCAGCATCTGCTGTTCACCGCCCGAGAGGGTGCCGGCCAGCTGGAAGGAGCGCTCCTTGAGACGCGGGAAATAGGCGTACATACGCTCCATGTCGGCCTGAATTTCCGCCTTGTCGTCACGGATGAAAGCGCCCATCGCCAGATTCTCGGCCACGGTCAGGCGCGGGAACACGCCCCGCCCTTCCGGCACCAAGGCGATGCCCTGGCGGATCAGCTCGTGCGAAGGAATGCGGCCGATCTTCTCGCCACAGAAATGAACGTCGCCCCCGGCCATGTTGATGATGCGGGAGATGGCCTTCAGGGTGCTGGTCTTGCCGGCCCCGTTGGCCCCGATCAGCGCGACGGTTTCGCCCTGATTGACGTGGAAGGTGATGCTGCGCACCGCCTGAATGCCGCCATAGGCGACGTGGAGTCCAGTTACTTCAAGCACCTAGGTAAGCCTCAATGACGCGTTGATCTTTCTGCACGATGGCCGGCACATCCTCGATGACGAGGGCGCCGTAATCCAGCACGGCGACGCGGTCGCACAGCCCCATGACCAGCTTGACGTCATGCTCGATGAGCAGGATCGTCGTGCCGTCGGCCCGGATGCCTTCGATCAGTTCGCGCAGATCTTCGGTTTCGGTGGCATTCATGCCGGCGGCCGGCTCGTCGAGACAGAGCAGCTTCGGCTCGGTGGCCAACGCACGGGCGATCTCCAGACGGCGCTGGTCGCCGTAGGAAAGATTCTTGGCCAGATCGTCCGCACGGTCCTCGATGCGCACATAACGCAGCAGGTCCATGGCGCGGGCACGAATGGCGGCCTCTTCATCGCGCGTCGCCTTGTTCTGGAACATGGCACCGAGCACGCCGGCGCGAGTCCGCACATGGCGACCGACCATCACGTTTTCCAGCGCCGTCATGTTGGCAAACAGACGGATGTTCTGGAAGGTACGGGCGATCCCGAGTTCGGCTGCTTTTTGCGGGGCATCGGCCTTGAGCGGCGTGCCGTCAAAGACGAAACCGCCGCCGTCCGGCACGTAAAGCCCGGTCATGCAGTTGAAGAAGGTGGTCTTGCCGGCCCCGTTCGGGCCGATCAGACCGTAGACTTCGCCACGACGGATGGTCAGCGACACATCGCGCAGCGCCTTGACGCCGCCAAAGTGCTTGGCAACGGCGTTTGCTTCGAGCAGGACGTCAGCCATCATGCCCCTCCCTGCTTTTCAGACATTTCACGTTGGCGCTCCGGCGCCGGCCACAGGCCGTTCGGCTTGAAGCGCATGACCAGCACCAGTGCCAGGCCGAAGACCAGCATGCGCAGGCTTTCCGGATCGACCAGCTGCTTGCCGAACAGGGCATTCTGGATCGGCCCCACACCGTAGCGCAGCGCTTCCGGCAGGATGGAGAGGAGCACCGCCCCCAGAATGACGCCCGGGATATGACCCATGCCGCCCAGCACCACCATGGCCAGGATCATGATCGATTCCAGCAGCGAGAAGGATTCGGGAGAAACAAAGCCCTGCATCGCGGCAAACACGCCCCCTGCCACGCCACCGAACGAGGCGCCCATGGCAAAGGCCAGCAGTTTCACGTTGCGGGTATTGATGCCCACCGCCTTGGCGGCGATCTCATCCTCACGGATGGCCTGCCAGGCACGCCCGATGCGGGAATCCTGCAAACGCTGGTTGATGATGATGACCAGAATGCACAAGGCGACCAGCAGGAAGTAATACTTCTGGGGCCCGGTCAGGTCATAACCGAAAATCTGCGTCTTGCCGGCAAAACTGAAATCGCCCATCTTCACCGGGTCGATCAGGGTGATGCCCTGCGGCCCGTTGGTGATGTTGATCGGCGCATTCAGGTTGTTCATGAAGATCCGCACGATCTCACCGAAACCCAGCGTGACGATGGCGAGGTAGTCGCCACGCAGCTTGAGGGTCGGCGAACCGAGCAAGACCCCGGCGATACACGCCAGCGCGGCACCGATCGGCAGGATCACCCAGAACGGCAGGTGCAGCCCGAAATGCGGGCTCGCCAGCAAGGCCCAGGTGTACGCGCCGACGGCATAGAAGGCGATGTACCCCAAGTCAAGCAGACCGGCAAAGCCGACCACAATGTTCAGACCCAATGCCAGGAAGACGTAGAGGATGGCGAAATTGACAATGCGCACCCAGGCCTGCCCCCCCATCGCCGCCACGAAAGGCAGGGCGATGAGCGCGATGGCAATGAGGGCGATGCCGGCGGTCGACCGCGGAGAAAGCCAGTTTTTCATGCGCGATCTCCCGTCTTTTCACCAAACAGGCCCGACGGCTTGAACATCAGGACGACGATCAGCACGACGAAGGCAAAGATGTCCTGATAGTGGCTGCCCAGGAAGCCGCCCGTCAGATCGCCGATATAACCGGCGCCCAGGGCTTCGATGATGCCGAGCAGAATACCGCCCAGCATGGCACCGACCAGATTGCCGATACCGCCCAGCACGGCCGCCGTGAAGGCTTTCAGGCCGAGCATGAAGCCCATCTGGTAATGCGCGATTTCGTAATAGGTTCCGACCATGATGCCGGCCAGGGCGCCCAGCGCCGAGCCGATCACAAAGGCAGCCGAGATGACACGGTTGCTATTGACGCCCATCAGGTTGGCCACGGCCGGATTCTGCGCCGTCGCACGCATCGCCATACCCAGCTTGGTGCGATAGATCAGGAACAACAGCGCGCCCATGGTCAGCGCAGAGACCACGACGATGATGACCTGGATCAGCGTGAAATTGGCCCCGGCGAATTCGAGATCGACCTTCGGCAAGATCGGCGGGAAGGTCAGATAGTTACGGCCCCAGGCGATCATCGCCACGTTCTGCAGGATGATCGACATGCCGATGGCCGTGATCAGCGGCGTCAGACGCGGCGCATTGCGCAGCGGACGATACGCGACCCGTTCCAGGCCCCAGCCGAGCAGCATGCAGCCGGCCACGGCCGCGCCCATGCCGGCCAGACCGGCAAACAGCGCAGGCACGCCGGCCTGCACCAGGGAACCGATGACGGTGATGGCGATCAGGGTGCCGATCATGACCACTTCGCCGTGCGCAAAGTTGATCAGGCCCATGATGCCGTACACCATCGTGTAGCCCAAGGCGACGAGGGCGTAAATGCTCCCCTGCACCAGGCCGTTGATGATTTGTTGAAGAAAAATATCCATGTTTCCAATCCCGATCAACGCGAACGGCACCTTGCGGTGCCGTTCATGCTGATCGTCAGCGGGGATTACTTGGCTTCAGCGGCTTTCGGCGCTTCAGCGGTCGTACCACCCAGGGTTTCAACGTACTCGAGCTTGCCGCCCTTGTACTGATAAACAGAAATTGCCCCGCCCTTCAGGTCGCCGACTTCGTCGAACTGAATCTGAGCGGTCACGCCGTCGTAGTTGGTCTTGCCGACTTCCGGCAGGTACTTCGCCGGCTCGGCAGAGTTGGCACGCTTCATCGCGTCAGCCATCACCATCACCGCGTCATAGACGTACGGTGCATAGAGCTGGATTTCGGCGTTGAACTTCTTCGTGAACTTGTCCTTGAACTCCGGCCCCTTGGCGAGCTTTTCGAGCGGCACACCCGGCAGGGAGCAGTAGTGACCTTCGGTCGCTTCGCCACCCAGCTTCATGAACTCCGGCGTACAGACACCGTCGCCACCGAGGAACTTGGCCTTGATGCCCAGTTCCTTCATCTGCTTGGCCATCGGGCCGCCCTGGGCGTCCATGCCACCGTAGAAGACGAGGTCGGCCTTGGTCGACTTGATCTTGGTCAGGATGGCCTTGAAGTCGGTGGCCTTGTCGTTGGTGTACTCGTTGGCCACCACTTTCAGGCCGGCGGCTTCGGCAGCCTTGCGGAACTCATCCGCCAGACCCTGGCCATAAGCGGTGCGGTCATCGACCACGGCCACGCTCTTGACGCCCTGCTTGGCGGCGAACTCACCGAGCACCTTGCCCTGCTGGACATCATTGGCCATCACGCGGAAAGCCGTCTTGAAGCCCTGCTGGGTGTACTTGGGGTTGGTGGCGGAACCGGAAATTTGCGGGATGCCGGCGTCGGCATACAGCTTGGAAGCCGGAATGGTCGTCCCGGAATTCAGGTGACCGATCACGCCATTCACTTTGGCATCGACCAGTTTCTGGGCGACGATCGAACCCTGCTTCGGATCGGCCTGGTCATCTTCACCGAGCAACTCGAACTTGACCTTGGCACCGGCGATTTCGACGCCCTTGGCGTTGAGTTCCTCGATGGCCAGACGGGCACCATTTTCGTTGTCCTTGCCCAGGTGAGCCTGCGGGCCGGTCATCGGGGCCACATGGCCGATCTTCACCACGAGTTCCTGCGGCGCAGCAGGCACGGCCGGCGTTGCCACCGGCTTTTGTTCTTCCTTCTGACCACAGGCGGCCAGCGCAAATGCAGTGGCGATCGAGAGAGCAACTACGGACAGCTTGGCTTGCATCAGTACGTCTCCTCTATGTAGGTGATTCAATTAATTGGGGAAATAAAAGATGGCGCGATTCTCCCGAGGGGGGGAAAGCCTGTCAATCCATATAGTCAATTTCCCAGTCCGGGTTTACCCGCACATGGCGCCCCTCGTTCAAGGTCCGTATCATGGCAGTTTTTCCCCCGCCGCTCGCGAAAATCATGTCCACTCCGTTGCCCGCCGCCTTATGCGCCGCTTTGACCGAACGCTTCGACCAGCGTTTTTCCCGTGGCGAGTCGACCTGTCTGCAACATGGACGCGATGAGTCGGTGCACATGCCGATGCTCCCCGGGGGCGTGGTCTTCGTTGAGAACACCGACGAAATTGCCGACGTGGTCCGGCTGTGCGGCGAGCATGGCGTCCCCCTGATTCCCTATGGCGTCGGCAGTTCGGTCGAGGGCCATGTGCTGGCCCCGCAAGGCGGCATTTCCCTGGACATGTCCGGCATGAACCAGATCCTCGCCATCCATGCCGAGGATGGCGATGCGGTGGTGCAGGCCGGCGTGACCCGGATGCAGCTGAACGCGGCCCTGAAAGGCACCGGGCTGTTCTTCCCGATCGATCCGGGTGCGGACGCGACCCTGGGCGGCATGGCCGCCACCCGCGCCTCGGGCACCAACGCCGTGCGCTACGGCACGATGAAGGACAACGTGCTGGCCACGACCAGCGTGCTCGCTGATGGCCGCATCCTGAAAACCGGTGGCCGCGCCCGCAAATCCTCCGCCGGCTACGACCTGACGCGCCTTCTGGTTGGCTCCGAAGGCACCCTGGCCATCATGAGCGAGCTGACCGTCAAGCTCTATCCGATCCCCGAGGCCATTTCCGCGGCCGTCTGCACGTTTCCGGATATCGAATCCGCCGTACAGACCGTGATCCAGACCATCCAGCTGGGCGTCCCCGTGGCCCGTATCGAACTGCTCGACACCCTGTCGCTGCAAGCGATCAACCAGTTCAGCAAAACCACCCTGGCCGAGGCCCCTACCCTCTTTTTCGAATTCCACGGCAGCCCGAGCGGCGTCGAGGAACAGGCCGAAACCGTACAGGCCATTGCCGCCGACCTGGGCGGTGCCAATTTCGAATGGGCGACCCGTCCGGAAGACCGCAGCCGCTTGTGGCAAGCCCGCCATGACGCCTACTTTGCCTGCCTGCAACTGAAACCGGGCTGCCGCTGCTTCCCGACCGATGTCTGCGTACCGATCTCCCGCCTCGCCGAATGCATTGCGGCCACCAACGCGGACATCGCCCAGGTCTCGATTCCGATCGCGCTGTTCGGTCACGTTGGCGATGGCAATTTCCATCTCGTGGTCCTGGTCGACCCCGAGAATGCCGAAGAAATGGCCGAAGCCGCCTGGATCAGCGCGCGCGTCGTCGAACGCGCCATCGCCATGGAAGGCACCTGCACCGGCGAGCACGGCATCGGACTAGGCAAGCGCAAATACCTCGTGCAGGAACATGGCTCGGTGGCGGTCGACGTCATGCGCAGCATCAAAATGGCGCTGGACCCGCACAACCGCCTGAACCCGGGCAAGATTTTCCCGGACACCTGACCGCCCGCAGCATGTTTTCGCACAGTCTCAAGTTCAAGCTCACCCTGGGGGCCATCGCCTTTGGCCTGGTCCTGCTGCTCGCGCAGGGCATGCTGCAGTTTCGCGCCCTGCATGCGGAGCTGACCGGCCGGATCGAACGCGAGCAGTACAACCTGCTCTCCGTCCTGGCCGAGCACATCGATGAAAAACTGGCGACGGCCAAGCAGGCGCTGCATGCTTCGGCGCAAACCATTCCGCGCCAGGCCTTGCGCCATCCGCGCCAGCTGGAGGAAATCCTGCGCAACAAGGCGGGGCTGCGGACCATCTTCGATGACCTGTACGTCTTCGATACCCACGGCACCCTGTTGGTGGACTGGCCGGAAAAACCCGGCCGACGCGGGCTGGACATGAGCCAGCGGGACTATATTCAGGGCGTGTTGAGCAAACGGGAAGCCGTCATCTCAAAACCGCTGATCGGCAAAGCGACACAGCAGCCGATGGTCATCATCGCCGCGCCGATTCTTACCCCCGACGGCCACATTGCGGGCATCGCCGCCGGTGTGCTCAATCTCTACCGGCCCAACCTGCTGGGGCAACTCGGGCAGCGCAAGGTCGGCGATACCGGTTACCTGTATCTGGTTGCCAAGGATCGGACGATCATCGCGCACCCGGACCAGAAGCGCATCATGACCTTGGTGGACAATCGTCCTGACCTGCCCGCCATCAAGGCCATCAGCGGTTTCGAAGGCACCCTCGAAGGACACAACAGCCGGGGGCTCCAGGCGCTGTTCACCTTCAAGCACCTGCATGAAACCCCGTGGATTCTCGGTTCGGTAATGCCCACCGAGGAGGCCTATCGCCCCATCGCCAAGCTGCGCCGGGAAATGATGCTGATTTCCGCCCTGCTCATGCTGATCGCCACCCCGCTCCTCTGGGGCTTGGCCAATCGTCTCCTCATCCCGCTCAACCGGCTGGCCGGCGACATGCGCCAGCGCGCGACGAGCATGCTGCCGCGGGCGCCTTCTTCGCCGGTGCCGGAACAAGGCAGCGCGGAAATCCAGACGGTGAGCGGCGCATTCAATGACTTCATCCGGGCGCGCAATGACGCCGAGGCGGCCCTCACCACGGCCGAGGCCGAGCGCGAGCGCATCATGGCGCATCTGGCCCAGGCTCGGGATGCGGCCGAATCGGCCAGCCGCGCCAAAAGCGAATTCCTGGCCAACATGAGCCATGAAATCCGCACCCCGATGAATGGCGTCATCGGCATGCTGCAACTGGCCATGATGAACAAGCTGGAACCGGAAACCGATGAATGTCTGCGCATCGCCCGCAATTCCGCCGAGCACCTCCTGAGCATCCTCAACGACATCCTCGATCTCTCGAAGATCGAGGCCGGCAAGATCCAGCTCGAAGCCATCCCCTTCGATCTCCAGCACATGCTGAACGAGACCTTCACGCTGATGCAGCCCGGCATGCAGGAAAAAGGGCTGAGCGGCCAGCAGGTACTGGCTGCCGATTTGCCGGAAGCAGTGATCGGCGACGAACTGCGCGTCCGCCAGGTGCTGCTCAACCTGATCGGCAATGCGGTGAAGTTCACCCACCAGGGTGAAATCCGCCTGCAGGCGACGGTCGACCGTCTGGAGACTGCCGAAAACCGGATCTTCATCTGCTTCAGTGTCAGTGACACCGGCATCGGAATTCCGGCCGAGCGGCTGGAGGCGATTTTTGGCGCCTTTGCCCAGGCCGACGGCTCCACCACCCGCCAGTACGGCGGCACGGGACTCGGCCTGACCATCTCGCGCCAGCTGGTTCAGCTGATGGGTGGCGAGCTGCGCGTAGACAGTCAAGAAGGCGTGGGCAGTACTTTCTCCTTCACCCTCCCCTTTCAGCCGATCGGCTGACCCCATCGGCGCCGGAACCCCGGCGCAGGTTGACACTCCAACCGTCAGGCGCACACTGGGCAACACCCTTTGCCCATATGCACCTTGCCCACAAGGCAATCGACGAATGGAGGCAAACCATGAGCGGTCCTGCCCTGCCTGCAGCCATCCAGGCCTCGTTGGACGACAAGTACACCCGCCGGACGGGCCGTGTCTATCTGACGGGCACCCAGGCCCTGATCCGCCTGCCCATGCTCCAGCGCGAGCGCGACCTGGCGGCCGGACTGAATACCGCCGGTTTCATCTCCGGCTATCGCGGCAGTCCGCTCGGTGCGCTTGACCAAGGTCTCTGGAAAGCCAAGTCACATCTCGCCGAGCATCACATCACCTTTCAGCCGGGGGTCAATGAAGACCTCGCCGCCACCGCCGTCTGGGGCAGCCAGCAGGTCGGGCTGTTTCCCGGCGCGAAATACGACGGCGTATTCGGCATGTGGTACGGCAAGGGGCCGGGCGTGGATCGCTGCGGTGATGTTTTCCGCCACGCCAATGCCACCGGCACGGCGCGTCATGGCGGCGTGCTGGTCATTGCGGGCGACGACCATGCGGCCAAATCCTCCACCCTGCCGCACCAGACAGAGCACATTTTCAAGGCGGTGATGATGCCGGTGCTGTATCCGGCCAATGTGCAGGAATATCTCGATTTCGGCCTGCACGGCTGGGCAATGAGCCGCTACTCCGGCTGCTGGGTGGCGTTCAAGGCACTCGCCGACACGGTGGAAACCTCCGCCTCGGTGACGATCGACCCGGCGGCGGTCAACATCGTTTATCCGACCGATTTCACCCTGCCCGAGGATGGCCTCAACATCCGCTGGCCGGACCCGCCGCTGCAGCAGGAAGCCCGCCTGCAGAACTACAAGCTCTACGCCGCCCTGGCTTATTGCCGGGCCAACCGGCTCGATCGCGTGGTGATCGACGCGCCGCAACCGCGCCTGGGCATCCTGACTGCCGGCAAGAGCTATCTCGATGTCCGGCAGGCACTGGACGAACTGGGGATCGATGACGCGCTGGCCGCGCAGATCGGCATCCGGCTGTACAAGGTCGGCATGGTCTGGCCGCTGGAACCGGAAGGCGTCCGTCACTTTGCCGAAGGCCTGGAGGAAATCCTGGTCGTCGAAGAAAAGCGCCAACTGCTCGAATATCAGCTGAAGGAAGAACTCTACAACTGGCGCGAGGATGTCCGCCCGCGCGTGATCGGCAAATTCGACGAAAAAGGCGAGTGGACCGCCGGCGAGGCAGGCTACCTCGCGCACAGTGACTGGCTGCTGCCGGCAGCGGGCGAATTGCCCGTCGCCACCATTGCCCGGGTGATTGCCGAACGGATTGGACGATTCTTCACCTCGGAAACCATCAAAGCCCGCCTGACACTCATCGCGGAGAAGCAAAAAGCGGCGCGCACCCCGATCGTCCTGGCCGAGCGCAAACCCCACTTCTGTTCAGGCTGCCCCCACAACACATCCACCAAGGTCCCGGCGGGCTCGCGGGCCGTCGCCGGCATCGGCTGTCATTACATGGCAACCTGGATGGACCGCAGCACGGCGACCTACACCCACATGGGCGGCGAAGGCGTCCCCTGGGTTGGCCAGGTGCCCTTTACCGAGGAAAAACACATTTTCGCCAATCTCGGCGACGGCACCTACTTCCACTCCGGCCTGCTCGCCATCCGCCAGTCGCTGGCCGCCCGCGTGCCGATCACCTACAAGATTCTCTACAACGACGCCGTGGCCATGACCGGCGGCCAGCCGGTGGATGGCACGATCAGTGTCGCCCGCATGACGCGCCAACTGGCGGCGGAAGGGGTCGAGAAGATCGTCATCGTGACCAACGATCCGGACAAATACGCCGACATCACCGACCTCGCCCCCGATATTCCCATTCATCACCGCGACGAACTCGACCGGGTGCAGCGTGCGCTGCGCACCTACCCCGGCGTCTCCGTCCTCATTTACGACCAGATGTGCGCCACCGAGGCCCGTCGGCGCAGGAAGCGCGGCAAGCTGCCGGCTGTGACGCAGCGAGTCTACATCAACGAAGCCGTGTGCGAAGGCTGTGGCGACTGCTCGGTGCAATCCAACTGCCTCTCCGTAACCCCCGTCGAGACGCCTTTCGGAACCAAGCGCAAGATTGATCAATCGGCCTGCAACCAGGATTTTTCCTGCGTCAATGGCTTCTGCCCGAGCTTCGTGACCGTCGAAGGTGCCCGTGTGCGCAAAATGCCGGGGCAATCCGGCGTGGCGACGGTCGACCAGCAAGACTGGCCGCTTTTACCCAACCCGTCCCTGCCCGCCACCACCACGCCGTGGAACCTGATGATCACGGGCGTAGGCGGCATGGGCGTGATCACCATCGGTGCTCTCATCGGCATGGCCGCCCACCTGGATGGCAAAGGCGTCTCGGCACTGGACATGACCGGCCTCGCCCAGAAATACGGTGCGGTGTTCTCCCATCTGCGCATTGCCGACCACCCGGAAGACATCCACGCGGCCCGCATCGCCACCGGCGAAGCCCATGCCCTGATCGGCGGTGATCTGGTCGTCAGCGCCGGCACCGAAGCGCTCTCCAAGATGCTCGCCGGCAAAACGCGTGCTGTGGTCTCCTGCACCGAAACCCCGACGGCCGAATTCACCCAACAACGCGACTGGCAGTTTCCACAGGCGGGCCTGCAACGGCGCCTGCTCGAAACGCTGGGCGAGGACGCCGTGCAGTTCATCGATGCCCAGCACCTTGCCAGCCGCCTGATGGGCGACGCACTGTTCACCAACATGCTGCTGCTCGGCTACGCCTGGCAAAAAGGCCTGGTCCCGATCTCCTGGCCGGCGCTGGAACAGGCCATCCGGCTCAACGGCAGCGCCGTCGATGCCAACCTCGAGGCCTTCCTGTGGGGGCGTCGGGCGGCGGTCGACCCGAAAAAAGTGGCCGAAATCGCCGGCCCCCTCACCGGCGAAGCCAAGCCCCAGGACAGCCTCGAGGCCCTGATTGCCCGCCGCGAAGCTCACCTCACCGCGTACCAGGACGCCGCCCTGGCGCAACGCTATCGCCAGCGCGTCGATGCCGTTCAAGCCTTGGGCGATCCCACGCTGACCCGCCATGTCGCCCTCCAGTACGCCCGCCTGCTCGCGCCGAAGGACGAGTACGAAGTCGCCCGCCTGTACACCGACGGTGACTTCACGCGCCAAGTGAACGCCCAGTTCGAGGGCGACTATCGGCTGAGCGTGCATCTGGCACCGCCGCTCTTTGCCCGTCCCGGCCCCAATGGCCGGCCCCGCAAGATCCGTTTCGGCCCCTGGTTCTGGCCGGTGCTCCGCACGCTGGCGGGGCTGCGCAGCCTGCGTGGCAGCTGGCTCGACCCCTTCCGTTTTACGGCCGAAAAAGCCGTCGACCGTCAGTTGCTCGCCGATTACGAAGCCGACCTCGATCTGTTGCTGCATACCGCCCGCACCGATGCGAACGCACACGCGCTGGCCGCCTGGCCCGCCGCCGTGCGAGGCTACGGCCCGGTGCGCCAGGCCGCTGCCGACCAGGCCCGGGATGAACGGAACGCGTTGCGAAAGGCCCTGATGGCATAATGGCGGCATGTCTGCCACCCCCATGCGACAGTTTGCCCTGCAAGGGGCGGCCGTCATCCTCGTCCTCTCGCTCGCCTGGCCGTATTTCGGCTGGAATGCGGCTGCCCTGCCCTGGCTGGAAACCAGCCTGGCAATCGGCCTCGTGGCCGGCACATTGGCCACGCTCTCCAGACAGCCCTGGTGGTGGCGCGTCATCCACGCCGGCTTCATGCCCCTGGTCTATGCCACGCAGGGGCTCGCCATCGATCCCGGCTGGTTCCTGCTCGCCTTCTTCCTGCTCCTGCTGATTTATCGCGGCGCGTTGTCGGGCCAGGTCCCGCTGTATCTGTCCAACAAGCCGACCGTCACGGCCCTGGGCGAGCTGTTGGTCGAACGCGGTCCCTGCCGCTTTCTCGACCTGGGCAGCGGTATCGGCAGCACCACCGTGCCGCTCGCAGACGCCCTGCCCGAGCATCATTTCACCGGCTACGAAAATGCCCCGCTGACCTGGGCCATCGGCTGGCTGCTGCGCGTGGGGCGACCCAATATCCGCTGGCGCTGGGATGACCTCTGGGTCGCACCGCTCGGCGAATACGATGTGGTCTATGCCTTCCTGTCTCCGGCCCCGATGCCCCGCCTGTGGGAAAAGGTCCAGGCCGAAATGCGCCCCGGCAGCCTCTTCATCAGCAACAGCTTCCCGGTTCCGGGTGCGGTACCCAGCCGGGTCATCGAGGTCGACTGCACGCCGGCCCGGATCTTGTACTGCTACGAACGCTGACCGGGCATGTTCAAGCGCAAGCCGGAAACCCTTGCCCTCGTCATTGCCCTGGTCGGGACGCTGTCCGTCCTGGGGGCCTTCATCATCGACCTCGCCTTCGCCCGCCAGCGGGATATCGAAGAAAGCGAGAAGCGCCTGCAGCACTTCAGCGTCATGCTGGCCGAACACACGGCACGCGCCTTCGAGGCCATGGACATCCTGCTCCGCGAAATGGCGACCGATCTGGCCTACAACCGGCGCAACTGGACGGACTGGACACCCAGCCAGGGCTGGGAATATGTCGCCCAGCGCCACTCCCGTGCCCTGCCCCAACTGCGCGACCTGATCATTTTTGACAGCAGCGGCGAACAGCGCTTCATCTCCACCTTTTTCCCGCCGCCGGCGGTCAACGTCCGCGATCGCAGCTATTTCCAGGCCATTGCCAACGGTCTGGAAGCCACCACCTTCGGCCCCTTTGTCGGGCGTAACTCGAATCGCTACACCTATGCCCTGGCCCGACGCATCGAAAACGCGGCCGGCGGATTCGGCGGTGTCGCCCTGGCCGCCATCGACCCGGTCTATCTCCAGGAATTCTGCTGGTCCAACCGGCTCTCCGACGACTTCGAAGCAGTCATGACCAATGCCCAGGGCAAGATCATTGCCTCGTGCCGCCCCACCGATCTCAGCAAGTTCTCAAAAATCATCGGGGTCGATGTCGATAGCGCGCTGTTTGATGGGGCATTGCGCGGCATGGCGGCCGAAACCGGGATGCGTCGGGGTAACGGCTACCTCGTTTCCATCTCGCCGGTCCCGGGTTTCCCCGACCTGCGTATCCTGAGCGCCCTGCCCGAACGCAGTGTGCTCGCCAGCTGGCGCTTGCGCCTGTTTGAGCTGGGCACGCTGGCCGGGCTGGTCACCCTGGTCCTGATCGTCGGTGGCCTGCTCGTCCGTCGCCAGGTGATCGAACTCTCGCAACTGACGCAGGAACTGGATGCCAGCCACCGCGACCTCGAAGAGCGGATCCGGCACGCCACCCAGGCCCTGGCGGAGGAGCGTGATACGGCCGAACGCGCCAACAAGGCGAAGAGCCGCTTCCTGGCCGCTGCCAGCCACGACTTACGCCAGCCATTGCACGCGCTCTCGCTGTTCGCCGCCGACCTGCAGCGCAAGGTCTGGAGCAATACGCGGGACGAGGTGCCCTACCTGGCCGAGCAAATTGCCAAATCCACCGCCTTGCTGGGCGAACTCCTCGACTCCCTGCTCGACATCTCGCGCCTGGATGTGGGCGGCGTCACGCCGGATATCCGCAACTGCGCCCTGGCGCCCATCTTTTCCCGCCTGCAGGAAGCCGCTCAGCGCAACGCACTGGAGCGCCAGATTACCGTACGCATCCGTCCAACCCGGCTTTGGGTGGAGAGCGATCCGGTCATGCTGGAGCGCATTCTGGCCAACCTGCTTTCCAATGCACTGAATTACACCCCGTCCGGCGGGCGCATTCTCATTCTTGCCCGCCGTCGTGCCGGCAAGGTCGTCATCGAAGTCAGGGACAGCGGGATCGGCATCGCGCCGGAGCATCAGGCCGCCATCTTTGCCGAGTTCTATCAGATCGGCAATGCGGCCCGGGAACACCACAAGGGATTGGGGCTGGGCCTCTCGATCGTCGATCGTCTGACACGTGCCCTGCATATCGAAGTCGGCCTCGACTCCCGGCTCGGCGAAGGCACGACCTTCCGTCTCCATGTCACCCCCGGACAGCCCGACATCAGCGTCACCACGCCCGCGCCCGGCGGACAAATCCTGTGCCTGGGCAATTCGGATGACATGGAAAACTGCATCCGGCTACTCGCCCACTGGCATTTCGACGTCGCCCGACTGGATGTGCTCGCCGCCGGCATCCCCGGAGAGCGCGTGCTGCTCTGCGATGCGGCGCACTGGCCCGAAGTTCAAGCCTGGCAGGAAGCCCTGCCCATCATCGTGCTGGGCACCCCAGCCTCAGCAATCACGGCCACAGAAACCGTGCACCTGCTCAGCGGACCGGTACGACCCGCCAAGCTGCGCGCGCTGGTCACCCAGCTTCAGAAAACGCTCTCGAAATCGATGCCGTAACGGGCGGCAGCGACCAGGGCCTGGGTACGACTGTTCACGCCCAAGGCCTTGAATACCGCCGTTGCGTGAATTTTCACCGTTCCTTCGGAGAGCCCCAGCTGATCGGCAATATCGCGATTGGACAAACCCCGCATCATGAGCGCCAGGACCTGCGCCTGACGATCCGTCAGGCCCACTTCATCGGGCTTGACCGCAATCTTGTTGGTCGCCATCGGGGCCACATCGCCCAGCCGCTGCGTGCTGGTTGACGTCGCATTGGGGCGATACAGGTTACCGGCCAGCACTTCGCGAATGGCCGCCAGCAAGGCATCGCCGGAATAGGCTTTGGGAATGAAACCGGAAGCGCCGAGATTCATCACACGGGTCACGGTCGGTGTGTCGTCAAAGGCGGACACCACCGCCACCGGCATGGCCGGATAGCGCCGACGCAGGATATCGAGCCCCGAGAAACCGTCGATCCCCGGCAAGGCGAGATCCAGCAGGACGAGGTCAACCTCGCCTTCGTTATCGAGCGCATTGAGCGCTGCTTCGAAATCACCGGCCTCGATCACGGAGACATCCGGTTCGATCTGACTCAGCAAACGCACCATCCCCTCGCGCACCAGGGCATGGTCTTCAACCACCATCAACTTCAGCATGGAACCCCCGTCTTTGGAACAACGGCTAATTTAGCATTGAACATGACAAATTGGTTTAAGATGGCTCATCCAACCGAGGGAGCACGAGATGTCCGAACACTCGCCGAACGATCCGCTGAACTTCATGCGCAGCATGTGGGGCAACATGGGCTTCTCGATGCCCGGCATGGTCGCCCCGACCTTTGATCTTGATGAACTCGACAAGCGCATCAAGGACCTGAAAGCCGTTGAAGGCTGGTTGCGCATGAACCTCTCCATGCTGCAAATGACGATCCAGAGCCTGGAAATGCAGCGTACCACCGTGTCGACCGTCCAGGCCATGGGCCAGATGGCCAGCGATGCCGCCCGCTCGATGCAGGCCGGCGCCGCCGAAGAAACACCGCCGCCGGAAGCGGCCACAGCCGGCAATGCCGCCTTCTCGGAAGCCGCCATGTGGCCCTGGCAGATGATGCAGCAGGTCCGGGAACAGATGCAGCAGACAGCTGAAGCCGCTGTTCAGGCAGCCACCGCCGCTGCCACCCCGGCAACGGACGACGCATCGGACAAAAAACCGCGCAGCCGCAAGCCGGCGGCCAAGACCTGATCAGCTGACCAGCCAGGCTGCCCAGAACGGCAGCGTCAGCATGGAAGCCAGCGTGGTCGCTGAAATCAGCCACGCCACGCTGCGCCCATCCCCACCCATACGCATGGCCAGGATGTAGGCCGACGACGCAGTGGGCAACGCGGCGAAAATCACCACGACCTGCAAGTTCAGCCCGCCCAATCCAAACAGCGTGCCTGCGCCAAGCGCCACCAGCGGCAGACAGCACAATTTCACCAGCACCAGCCAGAGCGAGTAGCCCCCCACGCCGGGCGCATTCTCCAGGCGAAGCGCAGCCCCGACGGCAATCAGGCCGAGGGCGATCGAGGCATCCGACAGGCGCCCCAGGAAAGCCTGTACCGGCGCGGGAGGCAGCCAGCCCAAAAGATTCAGCACGAAGCCGGATAAGGTTCCCCAGATCAACGGATTACGGGCAACCTCACGCCAAACGCTGACCTCACCATGGCGCGCCAGCATCCATACCGACACCAGATTGGCGAGCGGGACTGCGGCACCGACAATCAAACCCATGGTGGCGATGCCGGGCGCGCCGAACAACATGCCGGCAACCGCCAGCGCGATATAGGAATTGAAGCGGTAGCCGCACTGAAAAAGCGAGGCAAAACGCAAGGGCGGCAACTTCAGGAAGGGCTGCGGCAGGGCAGCCAGCAACATCCCCGCACACATCGCGAGTCCGCCCGTGGCCAACAAGGGCACGGCTGCGCCAAGATCCAGATGGGTCTTGGTAATGGCATTGATCAGCAGGGCGGGAAACAGGATGAAATACACCAGTTTCTCGACCCCCTGCCAAAAGTGATCGCCCAAATGCATCCAGCGGCGCAGGGCAGCCCCCAGCAGAATGAGGGCAAAATCGGGCAAGAGCAGGAGGGCAGTCGTCATGGCGGCATTGTAAGCCCGACGGTCCACCCGTGAACAGGCAGCAAAACGCTCAATGGCTATCTACGTCGTCGTACTGGCGGCGCAGGCGATTCAGGCCCTGTTTGAAAGCTTCGGCATCGCCGTAGTCAAAGAACTTGGGGTAGCGATCATGTGCTGCCCGAACCCGCCGCGCGTGCTTGATCGGGCACCAGTACTGCTCGGTACGGGCGGACACCTCCCGCGTATAGGCCGCCACCCCATTGCCGTAGGAACAATAGAAACAATTGAATTTTTCGATCAGGTTCAGGTACGGCAAATCCTCCCGGTCAAAGACCAGATACTCACTGCGCTTCACCTTGGGAATGCCGTAGATCGGAAAACAGAGGTGCTGGTACAGCGTGACAAACAGGTCCATCAACAGAAAGGGCACCCAGCCAGCGTAGATCACAGGCGCCGTCAGCACGACCAGCAGGCGGGAGCGGACCAGAAAGCGGAACAGCCCGGTCTTGTAGCGCCGTTGCTGCCGCGCAAATTCCTCGGCCAGTTCCGCCTTGCGGGTCGCCCACTCTTCGCGGGTACGGCGGTATTCCTCTTCCAGCTCATCCTGCAAAGACTGGATACGGGCCAAAAGCTCGTCAATGCGCTGTTTCATGCCAACACCTCCGGAAAGGAGGCAGTGTGCCTGATGTGTGCGGACCGGTCACGCCGGTCGCGACGGCTAGCCCAATACGCCCGTGGCGCGCAGTTGGGCGATGGCGTCGTCCGCATAGCCGGCAGCCCGCAGGATCTGCTCGGCGTGTTCGCCGGGCCGGGGTGCCGGCTGACGTATCGCGAAGGGAAATTCGGAAAACTTGAGCGGCGGTGCAAACTGGGTCAGACCGCCCTCGCGCAGGACCATGCCGCGGGCGTTCAGGTGGGGATTTTCCAAGGCTTCCTCCGGCGACAAAACCGGGGTCACGCAACAGTCGACCGTCGCAAAGCGCTCAGCCCAGACATCGCGCGGCGCGCTGGCAAAGAGGGCGGCCATCTCGTCACGCAGCACCGGGTCCCACTGGCGCCCCACCCAGGCCGGTTGCCCCAGCGTGGCGCAACACAGTGCCCAAAACTTGCTCTCCAGGGCACCGACGGCCATATAGCGGTCATCCGCACAGCGATAGGTGGCATAGCAGGGCAGGCCACCGGAGAGAAAATCCGTCCCGCGCGGTGCCGAGCGGCCCACATCGTTCAAGCGCAGCATGGCAAAGTAGGTATGCGCCAGGACGCTGTCCGTCATCGAGACATCGACCTGACGCCCTTTTCCACTGCGTTGCGCATCGAATACTGCGGCGAGGATCCCCATCACCGCCGTCATCGCGCCCCCCAGCAGATCGGCAATCTGAAAATTCGGGATGGCCGGTGCGCTGCCCTCCAGACCGATCTGATCGAGCACCCCGGCATAGCCAAGGTAGTTAATGTCATGCCCGGCCAGATCCTTGTAGGGCCCATCCTGACCATAGCCACTGATCGAACAGCAGGTGATTTTCGGGTTGACCGCCGCCAGACGGTCATAGCCGATACCCAGCTTGTCCATGACGCCGGGGCGGAAGCTCTCGACCACGACATCCGCCGTTTCAACCAGGCGCAGAAAGACCGTCACCGCCTCGGGCTGCTTCAGATCGAGCACCAAACCCTGCTTGTTGCGGTTGATCATCCGGAAATACGCGCTGTCCTCGCCCTGCCCCGTCCCCAGCGTCCGCGCATAATCGCCCAGGCCGGGGTCCTCGATCTTGATGACCTCGGCACCCAGATCGGCCAGATGCAGGGTTGCAACCGGCCCCGGCAACAGTCGGGTCAGGTCAAGGATACGCAGGCCGCTCAGCGGGCCGGGACGAATGTCGGACATTTATTTCTCGCAACTACTCAATAAATCGGCTTCAAGCTCGATTTCCATCCCCGCCTGCAACGGGCGATCCAGGAATGCACCCCGGTAGAGGCGCCCCATATTGGCCGCTTTTTTGGCATGCGGCGTTTCCCAATCGCGGACCTTGATCCGCACCATGCCCAACTGCTCGTCACGTTCCGGCACACCGGGGCTGACGCAGGGATAGGCCTGTGCATGACGGACAAACTCGTCACGGCTGTATTGGCTGATCTCCTTGCCGGCCACCTGCGGGCAAACACCGAGATGGCGGGTACGCACGTCCGCCGCCACCACCTCGCCACGCAGGTAGAAGACCGGTTCGGTCAGAATCCAGCCGCTGCCGCCTTCCTCGTAGCGTACGCAACTGCCCGGCTGGAGCAGCGCGGGATGCTTGAACAGCAAACGGGCGGAGGCACGCAGCGGCGCCTCCTCGGCCAGTGCAGGCAGAGCCAGCACACTCAACAGAAGCAGCAGCAGGCGCATGATCGGACTCCGGGCTTAATAAACCCGGCTATCTTCGATCACCTTGCCATCGTTGGGCAATCCCCCCGGCATCACAAAACGCACTTCGCCACGCAACTTGGTGACATCGCGCAGGGACCCCACCAGCGTGGCGGCCTGTGCCTCGCTCCCGTCGGCACTTTCACAGTGCAGGACCATGCGATCCTGGCCATCCGGGTTATCGACCACCAGGCGCATGCGTCCGAATTCCGGATGTCGGCGTGCGATATCCGCCACCTGCTCGGGATGAACGAACATGCCCTTGATTTTCGTTGTCTGATCCGCACGGCCCAACCAGCCCTTGAGGCGCGCATTGGTGCGCCCGCAGGGGGAGACCCCCGGCAGACAGGCCGACAGGTCGCCCGTGGCAAAACGGATCAAGGGATAGTCGGGATTGAAGGAGGTCACCACCACCTCACCCACCTCGCCTTCCGCAACCGGATCGCCCGTACCCGGACGCACGATTTCTACCAGCAGGTCCTCCTCGACCACCAACCCCTGCCCGATCTCCGTTTCGTAGGCGATGGCCCCGATATCGGCGGTCGCATAGCATTGGCGCACCGTGATTCCCCGCTCGGCCAGCCAGTCGCGGGTCACGCCCGGCAAAGCTTCGCCGGAAACCAGCGCCTTTTTGAGGGAGGAAATATCCGCCCCCAGTTCCTCGGCCTTCTCAACAATGATTTTCAGGAAGGACGGCGTACCGACATAACCATCGGGACGCAAATCGACCATGGCCTGCACCTGCTGCTCGGTCTGCCCGACCCCGCCCGGGAAGACGGCACAGCCCAACTTACGCGCGCCCCCCTCCATCAAGAAGGCACCCGGCGTGAAATGATAAGAAAAGCAGTTATGGATCAGATCGCCCTTGCGAAACCCGGCGGCAAAGAGCACGCGGGCCAGACGCCAGTGGTCGAGTTCAGCCCCCTGCAGTTCATAGATCGGCCCGGGTGACGCGAAAACCCGCTTGGCCTCCCCCCGCGCCAAGGCATTCAACCCGCCAAAGGGCGGATGACGTTTCTGCAGTTCGATCAGATCGCGCTTGCGCGTCAGCGGCAAGGCCGCCAGCGCCGCCCGACTGTTGCACGCCTGGGCATCGATCCCGGACAAGGTTTCGGCGTAGTACGGCGATGCACTTTTGGCATGCGCAATCTGCCGCACCAACTTGCTCATGAGATCAGCCTCACGCGCTTGCGGATCGCGGGTTTCGAGCGGATCGTAATAGCTCATTCTTTGTTTCTCCGTTTTTTACGCTTCGCTGAGTCATCCCGGTTGAGCGTGGGCGCCCTATCCGCGGTACGCCACGACGCAGCCCTTTCAGCAGTCAAGACGAGAGGAGGCAGCGCCGTTGGTACCGTACCAACCGCCCCCTTCTGCAGCTCCTCGCCGGATACGCTGACGCTACGACAGCCAGCGCTTGCGCCGACGGTAGTGCTTCACTTCCCGGAAAGACTTGCGGCCGGCGGAACTCAGACCCAGGTAGAACTCCTTGACGTCCTCGTTATCGCGCAAATCGGCTGCGGAGCCTTCCATGACCACGCGCCCGTTCTCCAGGATGTAGCCAAAGTCCGCGTAGCGCAGCGCAATGCTGGTGTTCTGTTCAGCCAGGACGAAGGTGACTTTTTCCTGCTCGTTCAATTGCTTGACGATGGAAAACACCTCTTCGACGATCTGCGGCGCCAGGCCCATCGACGGCTCGTCCAGCAGCACCATTTTCGGGTTGGCCATCAGGGCGCGACCGATCGCGCACATCTGCTGCTCCCCGCCCGAGGTATAGGCTGCCTGGCTGGTCCGCCGGGTTTTCAGACGGGGGAAGAAGTTGTAAACCTTTTCCAGGCTTTCCTGGACGGCGGCTTTGCCGTCGGTGCGGGTGTAAGCTCCGGTCAGCAGGTTTTCTTCAATCGTCAGGTGACCGAAGCAATGCCGGCCTTCCATGACCTGCACGACACCGCGCTTGACCAGGTCGGCCGGGGTCATCGCCTCGACACGTTCGCCCTTGAGTTCGATGGAACCCTTGGTCACTTCGCCCCGCTCGCCGTGCAGCAGGTTGCTGACCGCACGCAGGGTAGTCGTTTTACCGGCACCGTTACCGCCCAGCAGGGCCACGATGCTGCCTTCCGGCACCGAAAAAGACACGCCTTTCAGAACCAGAATGACGTGGTTGTAGATGACCTCGATGTTATTCACACTGAGGAAGGTATTGGGGGTCGCGCTCATGTTCGACTCTCGTGAAAGGCACCCGCGCCTAAGGCGCGGGTGCATCAGCGGCTCAGCGGATTACTGCTTGCACTGTTCCGGCGTACGCGGGGTGATCTTCTTTTCATCCGCATACTTGCGGGATGCGTTCAGGACCATGCCACGCAGCAGCTTTTCATCAGCCTGGTACCACTCCGGCGTCGAGAAGGTCCACTTGGCGCCGTCCCAGGTATGGACACGCACCCAGGAGGAACCCATGTGATCCAGGCAGGAGGTCTGAACCGGGCGCATCACGTTCGCAAAGCCCATGCCGTCCAGCGTCTTCTGGTCCAGATTCAGGTTTTCCAGGCCCCAGCGGGTTTGTTCGCCGGTCATCACCTTGCCCTTGCCATAGCGTTCCTGCGCCTTGCGGACCCCTTCGACGCCCAGCATGGCAGAGATCAGGCCACGCATGTAGAGCACCGAGCCCACTTCATCCTTGGGACCGGTGCCCTGGCCTTTGGCATGGACCAGTTCAAGCATGTCCTTGACCACCTTGGAATTCGGCTCGGCACCGTGCTGCAGGGTCAGGGCGCTGTAGCCCTTGGCACCGGCACCCACGTCCTTCACATCCGGTTCGGCACCGGCCCACCAGATCCCGATCATCTTTTCACGCGGATAACCGGTTGCCTGCGCTTCCTTCAAGGCGGTCGAATTCATGACGCCCCAGCCCCAGAGCAGAACATTGTCCGGGCGAGCCTGGCGGATCTGCAGCCAAGTGGCTTTCTGCTCGACACCCGGGTGGGCAACCGGCAGCAGCTGGAGCTCGAAACCATGCAGTTTGGCGCGTTCCTGCAGCAGCGGGATCGGCTCCTTGCCGAACGGGCTGTCGTGATAAACCAAGGCAATCTTCTTGCCCTTCAGCTTGTCGAGACCGCCCGCCTGCTTGGCGATGTGCTGGATGGCCACATCAGCGCCCACCCAGTAGGTGCCGAGCAGCGGGAAGTTCCAGTTGAACACGGAACCATCCTGCGACTCGCTGCGGCCATAACCGGCCGTGATCAGCGGAATCTTGTCGACCGGGGCTTTGTCGGTCAGGGCGAAGGTGACGCCGGTGGACAGCGGCTGGAAGACCGTGGCCCCTTTGCCTTTCAGGCGCTCGTAGCATTCAACACCACGGTCCGTGGCATAGGCGAATTCACACTCTTCGAAAGAGAGTTTGACGCCATTGATACCGCCTTTGGCATTGACCAGCTTGAGGTAGTCCACATAGCCGTTGGCCCAGGGGTTCCCGTTGGCGGCATAGGCGCCGGTCCGATAGACCAGCACCGGGAAGAACTGTTCCTTGGCCTGGGCCTGAGCGACCGACGGGGCGACGGTCGACGTCACGCCCACGGCAGAAATGGCGGCGGCAAGAGCAAGTGCGCGGAATTTCATGGTTTGTCTCCTCCTGTTTGATCAGGTTATGGATTAGAAGTGGGGTGCTGTCTCCGCGTCAGTGGGGGAAAGGCCACAGACGCAGTTTTTCCTTGGCAATCGACCAGAGTCGGGCCAGGCCATGCGGTTCGACGATCAGGAAGAACACGATCAGCGAACCAAAGATGATCAGTTCTGCATGCGAGACGGCTGCCGTCGAGATATGGAATCCGAACAAATTGCCGAGCGCAGGCAGGAACTGGTTGAGGAAGATCGGCAAGACCACGATGAAAGCGGCGCCGAAGAAGCTGCCCATGATCGAGCCCAGGCCACCGATGATGACCATGAACAGCAACTGGAAGGAGCGATCGACGGAGAAGGCTGCTGGTTCCCAAGAGCCAAGGTGCACAAAGCCCCACAGCGCACCGGCCACCCCGACGAAGAAGGAGCTGACGGCAAAGGCCGAGAGCTTGGCGTACATCGGGCGGATACCGATCACCTCAGCAGCCACGTCCATGTCACGGATCGCCATCCATTGGCGGCCAATGGTGGCGCGCGTCAGATTTTTCGCAATCAGGGCAAAGAGGACAATGAACCCGAGGCAGAACAGGTACTTTTCGACCGGTGCATCGATGGTCCAGCCCAACAGTTCCAGATTCGATACCGAAACCGAACCCGAAGAAGAGTCGTTGGTGAACCATTTGATCCGGAGGAAAGCCCAGTCACAGAAGAACTGGGCAGCCAGGGTGGCCACGGCGAGATAGAGGCCGCGTACCCGCAGGCTGGGAATCCCGAACAGGATACCAACCCCTGCAGTGGTCAGGCCACCGAGCAGCAGCGCCCCGATCAGCGGCATGCCATCGATGCGCACCAGAAAGTTATAGGCGGCGTACGCCCCCACCGCCATGAAGGCGCCTGCCCCCAGCGTAATCTGGCCGCAATAGCCGACCAGCAGATTCACGCCGAGTGCAGCCAGCGCCAAGATCAGGAAGGGAATAAGAATGGCGCGGAACATGTACTCATCGGCGATCATCGGCACGCCAATGAAGGCGAAGGCGATCAGTCCGAGGACAAACCACTTGTCCTGCGCAATGGTAAAGATCTGTTGGTCGGCCGCGTAGGTGGTCTTGAACTGGCCGTTTTCACGATAAAACACGGTATATCCTCCTGACGGTCAGACGCGGTTGATGATCTTTTCGCCGAACAGCCCTTGCGGACGGAACAGCAGGAAGACCAAGGCGAGCACATACGCAAACCAGATTTCAATGCCGCCGCCGACCATGGGACCGAGATAGACCTCGGAGAGCTTTTCCCCGACCCCGATGATCAGACCACCGACAATGGCGCCCGGCACCGAAGTCAGACCACCCAGAATCACTACCGGCAGGGCACGCAGGGCAACCGTCGCCAAGGAGAACTGAACCCCCAGCTTGGAGCCCCAGATGATGCCGGCGACCAGCGCCACAATCCCTGCCACCAGCCAGACGATGACCCAGATCCGGTTGAGCGGAATCCCGATCGACTGGGCTGCCTGGTGGTCATCGGCCACCGCACGCAAGGCGCGGCCAACCGGTGTTTTCTGGAAGAACAGCGTGAGCAGGCCGACCAGCAGGGCTGCGATCAGGGCGGCGATGAAGTCTTCCTTGTTGATCAGGATGCCGCCCTCGAAGAGGCTTTCGAACATCATGACCGGCTCCTTCGGCATGCCGACATTGATCGGATAGATCTCGCTCCCGAAGATGGTCTGGCCAACGCCTTCCAGGACATAGGTGATCCCCAGGGTCACCATGAGCAGCGTGGCGCCTTCCTGATTCACCAACTTGCGCAGCACAAAGCGCTCAATCACCCAGGCCACAACCAGCATCACAGCGCCCGCACCAACAAAGGCAATCAGGTTGGCCAGCAGGAGGCTGTCCCCGCCCAGCGCCGCATTCGCCCATTCGGAAAAACGCGCCATGGTCAGCGCGGCGAACAGCACCATCGCACCCTGCGCAAAGTTGAACACGCCGGAGGACTTGAAGATCAGCACGAAGCCCAGTGCCACCAGCGAGTACAGCATGCCGGCCATGAGGCCGCCAATCAGTGTTTCAATGAAAAATCCCATGTTGCGCTCCGCTTAGTGTCCGGCGCCGAGATAGGCACGGATGACTTCCGGATTGCTGCGGACCTCGTCCGGCAGCCCGTCGCCGATCTTCTTGCCGTAGTCGAGCACCACGACGCGATCGGAAATGTCCATGACGACCCCCATGTCGTGCTCGATGAGCACGATGGTGGTGCCGAACTGATCATTCACATCGAGGATGAAACGGCACATATCCTGTTTCTCCTCGACGTTCATGCCGGCCATCGGTTCATCGAGCAGCAGGATTTGCGGCTCCATGGCCAGAGCCCGGCCCAGATCGACCCGTTTTTGCAGGCCGTAGGGCAGTCGACCGACGGGCGTCTTGCGGATGTGCTGGATTTCCAGGAAGTCGATGATTTCCTCGACCTTGCGGCGGTGGGCCAGTTCCTCATTGCGGGCCGGGCCCAGCCAGAGCCCCTGCAGGAACATGTTGCTCTTCATCTTGAGGGTGCGCCCCGTCATGATGTTGTCGAGCACGCTCATGCCCTTGAACAGCGCGATGTTCTGGAAGGTACGGGCAATCCCGGTGCTGGCCGCCATGTGCGGCTCCATCTTCTTGCGCTCGGCACCCCGATAAAAAATCTTGCCGTCCTGCGGGTGATAGACACCGTTGATGACGTTGAGCATCGAGCTCTTGCCGGCACCGTTCGGGCCGATGATGGCGCGGACTTCGTGCTCTCGGATATTGAAGGAAATGTCGGTCAGTGCCTTGACCCCGCCAAAACGCAGCGAGATGTTCTGCAGATCAAGGATGACGTCGCCGATTTTTCTGCTCATGGTTCTCTCTCCCCTCAAGCCGCTTTCTTGGCGACCGGAAAGGTCTTGGCATCAACGATCGTGAGGTCGGCGGACACTTTGCCGCGACGCCCATCCTCGAACTTGACCTCGGTTTCAATGTACTGATTCGGCTTGCCCGCGTAGAGCGCATCGATCAGCACCTTGTACTTCTCCGCAATGAAATTGCGGCGCACCTTGCGGGTACGGGTCAGTTCATCGTCATCCGGATCGAGTTCCTTGTGCAGCACGAGGAAGCGATGCACCTGCGAATCGGCCACCATGGCATCGTGGGCGAGACCGGCGTTGACCTCCTCGATGCAGGTCTTGATCAGTTCCAGCACCTGCGCCTTGCCCGCCAGATCGGTGTAACCGGCGTAGGCGATATTGCGGCGCTCCGCCCAGTTGCCGACTGCACCGATGTCGATGTTGATGAAGGCCGTGACCATGTCGCGGTCGTGGCCGAAGCAGACCGCTTCCTTCACGAAGGGATAGAACTTCAGCTTGTTTTCGATGTAGTTGGGCGCAAACATCGCCCCATTCGAGAGCTTGCCGACATCCTTGGCCCGGTCGATGATCTTGAGATGCCCGTCTTCGTCGAGGAAACCGGCATCGCCCGTCAGGAAGTAGCCATCGGCATTGATCGATTCGGCGGTGGCATCCGGGCGCTGGTAATACTCCTTGAGGAGCATCGCCCCTTTGACCAGGACTTCGCCGTTGTCGGCAATCTTGATCTCGACGCCGGGCGCCGGGGCGCCGACGGTGTCGGACTTGACCTGGCCATCCGGCTGCAGACAGACATAGGCGCAGGTTTCGGTCTGACCGTAGAGCTGTTTCAGATTGATCCCGATCGAGCGGTAGAACTTGAAGAGCTCCGGGCCGATTGCCGCACCGGCGGTGTACGCGACCTTGATGCGGCTCATGCCGAGCACGTTACGCAACGGCCCGTAGATCATCAGGCTGCCCAGCCAGTACTGGAAACGATCCGCCCCCGACACCGGCTTGCCGTCCAGAATATCGGCACCGCAGCGCTTTGCGACCTGCATGAAGTGGTGATAGAGCTTCTGCTTGATCGGACCGGCATCTTCCATGCGGATCTGAACTGAGGTCAGCAGGCTTTCGAACACGCGGGGCGGCGCAAAATAGTAGGTCGGGCCGATCTCGCGCAGGTCGGTCATCACCGTATCGGCCGATTCCGGGCAGTTGATCGTAAAACCGCAAACCAGCGACTGCGCGAAGGAAAAGAGGTGATCCCCGACCCAGGCCATCGGCAGGTAAGACAGGATGTCCCCATCCGCCCCCAGCTTGTCGACCTGAGCCCCGCCCTGCGCAGCGGCGATAAAGGCGGCGTGCGTCTGGCAGACTCCTTTGGGTTTCCCGGTTGTACCAGAGGTGTAGAGCATCACCGAGACATCATCGAAATGCCCTTGCTCGACTTCGGCGTTCAAGAAATCCGGATGGTTGCGATCATGGATGCGGCCCATTTCCATCAGTTCATGCACGTCATGCAGGAACGGCTGGTTGTAGTGACGCATGCCGCGCGGATCGTCGTAGACGATGTGCTCGAGGGTCGGCAACTGATCCTTGATTTCCAGGAGCTTGTCGACCTGTTCCTGATCCTCGACGATGGCGAAGCGGATGCCCGCATCCTGCAGGACGAAGAGCATCTCCGCCGCCACAGCGTCTTGGTACAGGGGCACGGGCACCCCGCCCAGACACTGGGCAGCACTCATCATCATGTAGAGATGAGGGCGGTTGTCACCGATGATGGCCAGGTTGTCGCCGCGCTTGAAACCAAGCGAAGCCAGACCGCAGGCGAGCGCGCGAACGCGTTCGGCCACGTCGGCCCAGGTCCAGGTCTGCCAGATGCCGAGATTCTTCTCGCGCATGGCCGGTGCCGCCGGACGTACCTGAGCATGATGGAACAGCAGGCGCGGGAAGGTATGCAACCCATCCAGCGCAGCGTAATTCACCTGCGTGGGCATTTCTTGTCTCCTCCGCCGCGACTCATTGTTCGCGGTCTTCCTCATGATCGATTCATTGTGGCGCCCGCTGTCTTACATGAACCTTGCATGGCGACACAATCGTTGTCGTGAGGCTAGTGTAGGCATGCCTTCTCCGTATAATTGTCGTTCGGCAGACAATCCGGAAAAAATCTTGAAAAACGTTGAGGAGTTGCTGCGCGCATCGCTCTGGGGGCAGGCCCTGACCGAAGCGGAATTTGATCGCGCACTGAGCGGAACCAGCGAACGCACCATTGCCGCGGGCGCATTCATCTGCATGAAAGGCGAGCCGGTTGACTACTGGATGGGCATCATTGATGGCCTGGGCAAGATGGCCAGCCACTGGACGACGGGCAAGACCACCTCGCTCACGGGCATCAGCACCGGCGCGTGGTTCGGTGAAGGTTCCCTGCTCAAGAAGGAGCCGCGCCGCTACGACGTGATGGCCATTCGCGAAACGCGGGTCGCCTACATGAGCCGCAGCACCTTCACGTGGCTGCTCGATAACAGCATTGCCTTCAACCGTTTCATGATCACGCAACTGAACGAGCGCCTCGGGCAGTTCATCGGGATGATGGAAAACGAGCGTCTGCTCGACATCGACACGCGCATTGCGCGGGTACTGGCAGCCCTGTTCAACCCGGTGCTCTATCCGGGCACGACGCACTTCCTGCAGATTTCACAGGAAGAACTGGGCTATCTGGCCGGCGTCTCCCGCCAGCGGGCCAATCAGGGCCTGAAAGTCCTTGAGGATGCCGGGCTGGTCAGGAGCGAATACGGCGGCATTCATGTTCTGAACCTGGACGGCCTGCGCAGCTTCGGGGATTAAGGCCGCGACAGGCACGGTCCGATCACCGCATTTTCATCCTCGGGCGACGGTCGACCGTCGCCCAAGTGCTTTTTTCAGCGCAGATAGCCCCAGCCGCGCAAGCGTGTCTGAGCGTACTGCGCAGCCTGGCCCTGCTGGCTGATGCGCAAATAGTTGGCGTAGAGACGGGCCGCCTCCTGACGATTACCCATCCCCTCCTGCGAGACCCCCTTCAGGAAGGTCACCCCGGCATCCCCGGGCAGCAGGCGATCGTACTGATCCAGACTGGCATAAGCCGCCCCCGGATCGCGCATGCTCAGGGACAACACCCCCGCCAGCTTGTGGGCTTGTGCCTCCTGCGGATAAATCCGCTTGGCGGATTCGGCATAGGGCAAGGCATCGTGACTGCGGTCCTGCGCCTGCAGGCATTGCGCCATACGCAGATTGGCGGCGTAATCAGCGGGCGTCCGTTTCAAGGCCTGCTTGAACTGGTCCTCCGCCACCGCATAACGTTTTCCGGAAAGGGCCGTCTCACCCTGCTGACAGGCTTCGATGGTCGGTTTGATCCGGCGCAGGCTGGCTATGTTGTCCATGAAGCGCTCGCGCCCATCGGGACTTGAGCGACTCGCGCCGTAGCGCTCGCTCGCCAGGCGGGCCGCCGTATCGCGGCGCTCGCGGCTCATCGGATGGGTAGCAAACATGGTTTGCAGCAGGTTGGGCTGGGACTTTTCCCCCCTGACCAGCAGTTCGTGCAGCCCCACCATCCCTTGGGCCGGGTAACCTGCCCGCACCATATATTCCTGGCCCAGGGCATCGGCTTCCCGCTCGTTATCGCGCGAGTAGCTGGAGAGCAAAGCGCTGGCGCCAAGCTGACTGCCCAGATTGACGAGGGTCCCCCACTCACTGCCTGCGGCAGCGATATTCGCACCGGCCACGGCCACTTGCGCAACCATCGCCTGCCCCTGTCGTTGTGCGGCATGACGGGCATTCACATGACCCAGTTCGTGCCCGAGGAGGGCGGCCAATTCAGCTTCGTTGTCGAGATCGACCAGGATGCCGCGCGTCACCCCGACCGCGCCGCCGGGGAATGTGTAGGCATTCACGTAGTTGGCGTTCAATACACGATAGGAATAGGGCATCTGCGGGCGATGCGTCCGTGCATCGAGGCGCTGGCCGATTTCACTGACATACGCGTTCACCGAGGCATCCTGAACCGGCCCCAGATCCTGCGAGAACTGGTGCGGCGCAACCCGGCGGTCGACCTGCTTTTCTTCATCCTCGCTCATGCCGACCAGGATGGAGCCGCCCCCCACCGGCGAGGTGGCGCAGCCGGAAACAGCCGCCGCGCCCATCAGCCACAAAAACTGACGCCGATTCAGGCGGTTGCGCTGCAGGTCATGGGCAAAAGCATGAAGGTCTTGGGACATGGAGAGGCACTCCGCAGAGAACGCAGAAACGTTGCATTGTCTTACAGCAGCGCGCCGGAATCCAATTCGCAAAAACAACAATAGTTATAAATATTACATTATTGTTATTTTTGTCTTATGATGCATTTATCCACCGTCACGAGGGCCACATCATGCCGCCCACCCTGGCTCGCGCCATCCGCCACCCCGCACTTGTTGCCCTGTCGGCTGCGCTCTGCACGACCGGCGTCCTGCTCAGCCTCGCCGATCTGCTGCCCAGCCTCCAGAGCTGGCGACAGCAATTCGGCACCCTGCCGGACCAAGGACACTGGCTCACCCTGCTGGGTGCGCCCGGCTTGCTCGTCGGCCTCTGGAGCAAGCCGGCCTGGCCCCCCGCTGATACGAAGACCGCTGGCAATCCGCCGCCAGCCGCACACAATGACCCGGACGAGCTCAAGCATGCCCTGGCACACGTGCAGCAGTTGATTCAGGGCGATTTCTCGGCCCCCCCGCCGCTGCCCACAGCCAGCCCGCTGCTTGAGGCCATCGACCGCCTGCGCCAACAATGCCTGGCGGCGGTCGCCGGCTCGGCGACGCCCGCCCCGGCAGGCGATTGGGCCAAGCTGAGCGGGCAGCAACGCCAGCTCGCTCAGGAACAGCACGCAAATGCCGCCCTCGCGGCGGTCCTCGGCCAAGTTGTCCAGAATGGCGAATTCGAGCTCGACCCCGCCGAGCACGGCCTGACGCAAAGTCCGGCCGGACGTGCCTGCCATGCCCTGCTCAGCCAACAAGCCATGGCATTGGGCGATATCGGGCGCTTGGCCAGCGCATTGGCCTGCGGTCGACTGTCCGAGCAGATCGAACATGCCTACCCCGGAAAATTGGGCCATGCCTGCGCGCAACTCAACGCCACCGTGGTCAGCCTGCGCGAGACGTTGGGACGGATCGACGCGGTGGTCGATACCGTTTCCAGCGCTGCCCGGGAAATCGCCGATGGCAACGATGCGCTGGCCTCGCGCACGCAAAGTCAGGCGGCCAGCCTCGAAGAGACCGCCAGCAGCATGGAGGAGATCAACGCCGTCGTGCAGCAGAACGCCCAGACGGCAGACCGCGTCATGCAATTCGTCACGCAGGCCACCGAGATGAGCCGTGGCGCCACCGCCACCATGGATGCCACGCGGCAAACCATGCGCGACCTGACCGAAAGCGCACGTCGCATTGAAAGCATCGTCGGCGTCATCGACGGTCTGGCTTTCCAGACCAATCTGCTGGCGCTGAACGCGGCCGTCGAAGCGGCACGTGCCGGCGAACACGGCAAAGGATTTGCCGTCGTGGCTTCGGAAGTGCGTACCCTGTCGCAACGCTCCAGTGAATCGGCCCAGGATATTCGCCGCCTGATCGCCGGCACCGTCAGCCATACCGGCGAGAGCATCCGTAGCGTCGAGTCGCTGAGCGACACCATGCGCCATCTGATCGAAACCATCCGTCAGATCAACGACAACATGCGCGATATCCAGACCGCATCGCAGGAGCAGGCCAGCGGGCTTGCCCAGGTCAGCGAGGCGATCATGCGCATCGACGACGCCACACAACAGACCAGCACCCAGGTCGATGGGGCGGCAAGTGCAACGCGGCAACTGTATGGACAAGCGCGCGGCCTGCACAACCTGTTGCAGGAATTCGATCTGGGCGTGGCCGGCGAAACCGCCCGCCGCATCCACCAGCAGATGCCCGAGCGTGTCCAGGATGCGGCCCAGCGGGTCGGCCAGCTGTGGGAAAAAGCCATCGCACGCGGCCTGCTGAGCATCGAGGAGCTGTTCGATCAGGAATATCTCCCCTTCGGCGATACCGAGCCCCCCAAGTACCACACCCGCTTCGATGCCGTGGCCGATCGCATCCTGCCCCGCCTCCAGGAACAGTTTGCCAACGAAGCGCCCTACCTCGCGTACGCCATCGCCTGCGACCACAATGGCTATGTTCCGACGCACAACCAGCGTTACTGCGAGGCGCTGACCGGTGACCCTGCCTATGACAAGGTTCACAACCGTACCAAGCGCATTTTCTCCGACCCGGTCGGCGTGCGCTGCGGCCGTCACCCGCTCCCATATCTGCTCCAGACCTACCGGCGCGATACCGGTGAAATCATGCACGACATCTCCGCGCCCATCTACGTGCAGGGGCGTCACTGGGGCGGCTTCCGGATCGGCTACAAAACGGTGCTTGCCTGACGGTCGACCGTCGCCCGACAATAAAAACGGCGGGGTACTTAGCCCCGCCGTCGTTTTTTGCCTCCTCCACCCTTGCAGGTTCGGAGTGCTGTTTTCCCTTACGGTCCGAAAACCTTACATGCTGCGACGATACTGACCGCCCACTTCGTAGAGGGTCGAGCTGATCTGACCCAGCGAGCAATATTTCACGGCATCGACGAGCACCGCGAAGACGTTGCCATCCTCGATCACCGTCTGCTTCAGCTTCTCCAGCATGGCCGGCGCCTTGTCGGCGTTGCGGGCCTGGAAGTCACGCAGGCGCTTGATCTGCGACTGCTTTTCTTCGTCGCTGGAACGGGCCAGTTCGATTTCCTGCTGGGCCATGCCCTTCGGATTGAGGAAGGTATTGACGCCGATGATCGGGTAGGAGCCGTCGTGCTTCTTGTGCTCGTAGTACATCGACTCTTCCTGAATCTTGCCGCGCTGGTAGCCGGTTTCCATGGCACCGAGCACGCCACCGCGCGAGGCGATGGCTTCGAATTCCTTGAGCACGGCTTCTTCGACCAGATCGGTCAGCTCGTCGATCACGAAAGCACCCTGGTTCGGGTTTTCGTTCTTCGAGACGCCCCATTCGCGGTTAATGATCAGCTGGATGGCCATGGCGCGGCGCACGGATTCCTCGGTCGGCGTGGTGATCGCTTCGTCGTAGGCGTTGGTGTGCAGCGAGTTGCAGTTGTCGTAGATGGCGATCAGCGCCTGCAGCGTGGTGCGGATGTCGTTGAAGTCCATTTCCTGGGCGTGCAGCGAACGGCCGGAGGTCTGGATGTGGTACTTCAGCTTCTGGCTGCGCTCGTTGGCACCGTACTTGTTCTTCATCGCAACGGCCCAGATGCGGCGGGCAACGCGGCCGATCACCGAATACTCGGGGTCCATGCCGTTACTGAAGAAGAAGGACAGATTGGGCGCGAAATCATCAATATGCATGCCGCGCGCCAGGTAGGACTCGACATAGGTGAAGCCGTTGGCCAGCGTGAAGGCGAGCTGGCTGATCGGGTTCGCACCGGCTTCGGCGATGTGGTAGCCGGAGATCGACACCGAGTAGAAATTCTGCACCTGGTTATGGACGAAGAATTCCTGGATGTCGCCCATCATCTTCAAGGCGAACTCGGTCGAGAAGATGCAGGTATTCTGGCCCTGGTCTTCCTTCAGGATGTCGGCCTGCACGGTGCCGCGCACCGACTTCAGCACCCATTCGCGGATCTTTTCGGCTTCGTCTTCGGTCGGCTCGCGGCCGTTATCGGCCTTGAACTTGGCCATCTGCTGGTCGATGGCGGTGTTGAAGAAGCAGGCCAGGATGATCGGGGCCGGACCGTTGATGGTCATCGAGACGGAAGTGGTCGGGCAGACCAGATCGAAACCGTCGTAAAGCACCTTCATGTCGTCCAGCGTCGCAATCGAGACACCGGAGTTACCGATCTTGCCGTAGATGTCCGGACGCTCATCCGGGTCGCAACCGTACAGCGTGACCGAGTCAAAGGCGGTGGAGAGGCGATGCGCCGGCATGCCCTCGGAGACCTTCTTGAAACGGCGGTTGGTACGGAAAGCATCGCCTTCGCCAGCGAACATGCGGGTCGGATCTTCACCTTCGCGCTTGAAGGCGAAGACGCCCGACGTGTAGGGGAAGGAACCCGGCACGTTTTCCTTCATCAGGAAGCGCAGGATTTCGCCGTCGTCGGTGTACTTCGGCAGGATGACCTTGCGGATCTTGGTGCCGGACAGCGATTCGGTGGTCAGCTTGGTGCGGATTTCCTTGTCGCGGATCTTCACCACGTATTCGTCACCGGAATAGGCTTCCAGCGTCTGCGGCCACATGTCGAGCAGCTTCTTGGCCTTGGCGTCCTGTTCGCTGTCCTTGAAGGCCTGCATTTCGTCGAAATCGACGGTCGACTTGTCGCAACCGGCAAAAATGCCCTTGGCGATGCGCAGGGACTGGCGCTCGCGGGCAATTTTGACCTGCTGGTCGGTATGGGCGTGATAACCGCGCACGCTGTCAGCGATCTCGGCCAGGTAACGGACGCGGGCGGTCGGGACGATGGCGCGGCTGGCCGACGACTGCTTGACGGTGACCAGCGGCAGCTTGCCGCCCTTGAGCTTCAGGCCCTTCTCGGAGAGTGCCGGCACCAGTGCCTGATAGAGGGCCGTCACGCCATCGTCGTTGAAGCGGGCCGCCATGGTGCCGAACACCGGCATGTCATCGGTCGGGGTCGTGAACAGTTCGCGGTTGCGCTGATATTGCTTGCGCACATCGCGCAGCGCATCTTCCGCGCCCTTACGGTCGAACTTGTTGATGGCCACGAAATCGGCGAAATCGAGCATGTCGATTTTTTCCAGCTGCGAAGCAGCACCGAATTCCGGGGTCATGACGTACATCGAGACATCGACAAATGGCACGATGGCGGCGTCGCCCTGACCGATACCCGAGGTTTCGACGATGACCAGATCAAAACCGGCCAGCTTGCAGGCGGCGATGACTTCCGGCAGCGCGGCGGAGATTTCGGAACCGGTGTCGCGGGTGGCCAGCGAGCGCATGAAGATGTTCGGATGCTCGATGGCGTTCATGCGGATGCGGTCGCCCAGCAGTGCGCCGCCGGTGCGCTTGCGCGACGGATCGATCGAGATCAGGCCGATCTTGACGCTGTCTTCCTGATCGAGGCGGAAACGACGGACGATTTCGTCGGTCAGCGAGGACTTGCCCGCACCGCCGGTACCGGTGATGCCGAGGACCGGAATTTCGGTGGTGGCGGCGGCCTTGAGCAGCGGCTCCTTGAGTTCCGGTGCGGCGCCGTTTTCGAGCAGGGTGATGACGCGTGCCAGCAGGCGGCGGTCACCGGCCTTGAGACCGGCCAAAGCCTGTTCGGCACTCGGCACACCTTCAACGGCCACGTTGTAATCGGACTGTTCGACCACCTCGTTGATCATGCCCTGCAGGCCCATCTTGACGCCGTCTTCCGGGGCGTAGATGCGGGTCACGCCATAGGCGTGCAGTTCCTTGATTTCGGCCGGGACGATCACACCGCCGCCGCCGCCGAAGACCTTGATGTTCTCGCCGCCGTTGGCTTTCAGCAGGTCGATCATGTACTTGAAGAATTCGACATGGCCGCCCTGGTAGGAGGTGATGCAGATGCCCTGCGCATCTTCCTGCAGCGCGGCATTGACGATTTCCTGCACCGAACGGTTGTGGCCGAGGTGAATCACCTCGGAGCCGGTCGATTGCAGGATGCGACGCATGATGTTGATGGAGGCGTCATGGCCGTCGAACAGCGAGGCCGCCGTGACGAAACGGACCTTGTTCTTCGGCTTGTACGGGGAAAGCTTCTTGGCAACAGACAGATCGGTCATGGCAATACGGCCTCGTGATCGGAAAAGAGGTGCCCATGGTATGCCCGCGTCCGCAGTGGTGCCATTGTGGTGCATGACGATAATCGTGCAAATTCCGCCAAGGTGATATGCTCCGACGGTCAACCGACCCTTCTGGCCCAAAATGGTGCACCGCACGATCCCCACCCCAACCATTCGCACGCAAGCCACTGTTGCAATGGGATTTGTTCTCGGCATGCTGGCCGGCCTGCGCCGCCGCGAGCTTGATCCAAGCCCTTTGCTGCACACCGCCGGGATTGATATTGCAGACACCGCCAGCCGTATCCCGATTGACCGCTACGCCGCCCTCTATAACCTGTTGACCCGCCGCATGGATGACGAAGGCTTCGGCCTCTTTGCCCAGCCGATGCGCGTCGGCAGCTTCGAATTCCTGTGCCGCGCCTGCCTTTCCGCCCCGACCCTGGCCGAGGCCCTGGCCCGGGCCAGCCGCTTCCTGCGCCTAGTCTTGCCCGATCTCGCCATCGGTATCCGGCGCAAGGGCGAACATGCAGAACTGGTCATCGCCGAAACCCGCCATCTGAACCCGGAAGTCGATGACCCGGCCCGCGTTTTCGCCTTCGAATGGCTGCTTCGCCTGCTGCACGCGCTGTCCTGCTGGCTGGCCGGACGCAGCATCATGCTCGACAGCGTGATCTTCCCGTATCGCCGCCCCGGCCACGCCGACGACTACGCCCTGATCTTCACCGAGGATTCGCGTTTCATGCCCACCGTCCCCGGCGGCATGGGCACGCTGGTCGCCAGCTTCAATGCCAACCTGCTCGATCTGCCGCTGCGCCGCGACGAGGCGGCCCTGAGCACCTTCCTCGATGGTGCGCCCGGCAAGATCACCATGCTCTACCGGCGTGACCGCGAGATGGTCATCCGCGTGCGTGACCTGCTGCGCAACACCCTGCCCGCACCGCTCAGTCTGGACGACATCGCCGATCGTCTGCACATGTCCCCCCGCACCCTGCACCGACGCCTGGAGGACGAGGGCTCCAGTTTTCGCGGCATCAAGGATGCGCTCCGGCGCGACATGGCCCTCGCCCGCCTGACCAAGACGCGCGACTCGGTCGCCCGGGTGGCGACCGAACTGGGCTATGCTGACACCTCCGCCTTTTACCGCGCCTTCGTGGAATGGACCGGCATGTCTCCGGTGCAGTACCGCAAGCGCCTGCTTCAGCAAAATCAATGAATACGACTCGCCCCCGCCCCAGGCTGCGCCGCCGCCTGCTTGCCAGCCTCGGCCTGAGCCTGGCCCTCGGTCTGCATGCGCCCCTGCAGGCTGCCGGCTTGCTCGACAAGGAAATTCACTTCACGGAAGCCGAAGTGCAGGCCGAACTCGACAAACGCGGCCCGCTTGAAAAGCGTTATGGCGATTTGCTCACGGCCAGCCTGCCGCAAGCGCCGACGATTCGCCTCGGCCAACCGGAGGGCCGGGCCACCGTGCTGGCCCGCGTACACCTCAGTCTGGGCGGCGCCCCGGCCGTCCCCGTGGATTTGAAAGGCACGGCGGGGCTGCGTTACGACGAAGCCGGCAAGGCCTTCTATCTCGATCAGCCGGAAGCGGAATCGGTCGATGCCCCCGCGCTGGCGCCGGAATACCGCGGCATCATCCGCCAGGCACTGAGCCAGTTGATGCGCAGCTATTTCCGCAAGCAGCCGCTTTATCGCCTGCGGGAAGATGCCAGCCCACAGGAGGCCACGGCCCGCTGGCTGCTGCGCTCAGTCCGCATCGAGCGCGGGCAGGTCGTGGCCGTGTTATCGCCGCTCTGACGACGGTCGACCGTCGTCAGCGGCCAAAATCAGGCTTGTTCTTCGCGGGCGTACGGTTCGCGCAGATCAACCGGCTTGACGGCCTTCTTGCGCATGCGGATGTTGAGCATCTCGACCCCGACCGAGAACGCCATCGCGAAGTAGATGTAACCCTTCGGCACATGGTGGCCAAAACCATCCGCCAGCAGCACCACACCAACGACAACCAGGAAGGACAGGGCCAGCATCTTGATCGTCGGGTGGTTGGAAACGAAGTCACCGATCGATTTCGCAAAGAGCATCATCAGGCCGACCGACGCGACCACCGCCGCAATCATCACGCCCACCTGGCTGACCATGCCCACGGCAGTGATGATCGAGTCGAGCGAGAACACTAGGTCGATCACGATGATCTGGGCGATCACCCCGGCAAAGGTCGAGGCCACCTTGCGGGACTCCCCGCCCTCTTCGCCTTCCAGCAACTGATGCACTTCGCCGGTACTTTTCCAGATCAGGAAGAGGCCACCGCCGATCAGGATCAGGTCACGCCCGGAAATGCCGTGTTCGAAGAGTGTCAGGACCGGCTCGGTCAGGCCAACGATCCAGGACAACAGGAGCAACAGCGCAATACGCATGAACATGGCCAGGAAGAGGCCGATCTTGCGCGCCAGCTCGCGTTTTTCCGGCGGCAGCTTGTCCACCAGAATGGAAATGAAAATGATGTTATCGATCCCGAGCACCAGTTCCAGCGCAGTCAGCGTGAAAAAAGCGATCAGGATTTCCGGCGAGAGCAGGAATTCAAGCATGGACCCCTCCGTTGGGCAGAAATGTTATCCGCGCATTGTAGGGGGAAGCCGGTGGCGAACCCTCAGGATTCGCCACACAAAGCCTTCGTAAAAAATGGAATCAGCCCAGGTGGGACAGGAAAGCCCGCGTCCGCGGATGGCTCGGCGCCGCGAAGAAGGTGGCGGGCGCGCCACTCTCGACGATGTCGCCGCCATCCATGAAGATGACCCGGGTCGACACATCGCGGGCAAAGCCCATTTCGTGCGTGACGACGAGCATGGTCATGTGTTCCTCGGCGAGCTGACGCATGGTGCGCAACACCTCGACGGTCAACTCCGGATCGAGGGCCGAAGTCGGCTCGTCGAACAGCATGATGTCGGGTGCCATGGCCAGGGCCCGGGCAATCGCCACGCGCTGTTTCTGGCCACCGGACAACTGGGACGGATAAGCCGAACACTTGGCAAAGAGGCCGACCTTGCGCAGGAGTTCCTCGGCCACCGGCACGATGGCATCGCGCGACATCCCCTTCACGGTCATCGGCGCCTCGATCAGATTGTCGAGCACGGAGAGGTGCGGAAACAGGTTGAAGTGCTGGAAGACCATGCCCATCTTGGCGCAGATGCGGCGGGCTTCCTTGTCCGCCACATAGCGGCAGGTACCGGCGGCATCGGTGCTGACCAGGGTCTCCCCCTCGATGACGATCTCGCCCCGATCAATACGTTCCAGCTGGTTGAGACAGCGCAGGAAGGTGCTTTTGCCGGAGCCTGAGGGACCGATCACGGCCACGACTTCCCCCTTGCCGATCTCCAGCGAGACCCCCTTGAGCACCTCATGCTCGCCAAAGCGCTTGTGCAGGTTGCGGGCGGAAATCATCGGCTCAGTCGTCATAGACGGCATATTTCTTCTCCAGACGCATGAAGCCCCAGGTCAGGAGCAGGGTCATGACCAGATAAAACGCAGCAGCCACCACAAAGGGCATGGTCGTGAAATCACGCTGTACGATGCCGCGCGCGGCGCGCAACAGGTCATTCATGGCCAGCACGTAGATCAGCGACGTATCCTTGACCAGGGTGATGGTCTCGTTGCTCATTGGCGGCAGGATGCGCTTGACCATCTGCGGCAGGATGATGCGGCGCATGGTCTGGGCCCGGCTCATGCCAAGCACCTGCGCCGCTTCGTACTGCCCCTTGCCGATGGACTGAATGCCGGCCCGGAAAATCTCGGCAAAGTAGGCGGCATAGTTGAGCACGAAGGCAAGGATGGCCGCCGGAAAGTCCGGCAGGCGGATGCCGATCACCGGCACGAACGGCAAGGCAAAATAGATGAAGAGCATCTGCAGCATGAGCGGCGTGCCGCGCATCAGCCAGATGTAGCCGGCGACCGCCGTGCTGGCTGCCCGAAAGCGGGAGAGCCGGAGCAGCGCCAGCGCGAGCCCGAGCGGCACCGCCAGCACCAGGGTCGCACCGAATACCTGCAGCGTGACCGCCGTCCCCTCCAGCAGGGGACCCATGATCTTGAGAATGTAATCCATGGCCTATCGCCAGTGAGCCCGGCTGTCGGCCGGGTCGCCCGTTCCGGCCTGGCATGCAGGCCGGAACGGGCAAAAGCCGCTTACTTGACGATGTCCTTGCCGAACCACTGGGTGGAGATGCGGGCGGCAGCGCCGTCCTTCTTCATCTCGTCCATGGCCTTCTGGAGCTTGGCGAGCAGGTCGGCATCGTCCTTGCGCACGCCGACACCGTATTCTTCGGTACCGAAATGCTCATCGAGGATGGCGTAATCGCCCGGCTTCTTGGCGGTGTAGTAACGGCCCACCACCTCATCGACGACCAGCGCATCGAGACGACCGGTCGACAGGTCCATCAGGGCGGTGACGTTGTCGCCGAATTTCTTCAGTTCCTTGACCGTCTTGCCGGCCGGATCCTTGTCGATGGCTTCCACTGCGCTGGAGCCTTCTTGCACGCCGATGGTCTTGCCGGCCAGGTCGGCCTTGGTCTTGATCGCGGAGGCCGCGGTCACGATGACGATCTGACGGTTTTCAAGGTACGGCGTCGTAAACGCGATCTTTTCCTTGCGCGGCTCGGTGATGGTCAGGCCGTTCCACAGCACATCGACGCGCTTGCCACCGAGTTCGGCTTCCTTGGCGTTCCAGTCGATGGGCTTGAATTCGACTTCCGCACCCAGACGCTTGGCGGCTTCGCGGGCCAGATCGATGTCGAAGCCAACCAGCGCGCCTTTTTCGTCACGGAAGCCCATCGGCGGGAAATTGTCGTCCAGACCAACGACGATTTTGGTCACGGCAGCCGGTGCCGGCGCGGCGGCAGCCGGGGCTTCTTCTTTCTTGCCGCAGGCCGAGAGAATCAGGCCGGCCGAAACAGCCAGCGCAAACAGGGAGAGGGTTTTCTTCATGATTGAGTCCATCCTAGGGTCATCGGGGGGCGATCATTGCCATACGGCACGCCGAACCCGCCATTTTCCGCCCTTCGCCGGGGGCTTTCAACCGTGAAAACCCGTAGACGGCAAAGAAAAAGGCCGCCTGTGGCGCAGGCGGCCTCGTCTCAAGGGGAAATCAGCGGATTTGCAGCACGCTGTCGTCCCAGCTCGGATGCTTGGCGTAGCCGAGCAGGTTGGCCACCGTGGCGGCAATGCTCGACAAGCCGGCGGTCTCGGTTTGCTGCAGGCCGAGTTGGCCGCCGGTGGCGTAATCCGCCAGGATCAGCGGCACCGGGTTCAGGGTATGCGCGGTCTTGGCCTTGAAGCTGCCATCCTTGTTCATGGCCGGTTGCTTGGTCTTCTTGTCCAGTTCGAACATCTCGTCCGCATTGCCGTGGTCGGCCGTGATCAGGGCAACACCACCTGCCGCTTCAACCGCCTTCAAAAGCCGGCCCAGGGAGAGGTCGACCGCCTCGACCGCGATGCGGGCCGCTTCGAAGTTGCCGGTATGACCGACCATATCGCCATTCGCGAAATTGCAGCGCAACACCTTGTGTTGCCCCGAGCGCACGGCGGCGATCATGGCATCGGCGATTTCAGCCGCCTTCATCCAGGGACGCTGCTCGAAGGGGACGACATCGCTGGGGACTTCTTCCCAGGTTTCGCCCTCGAACTTGCCGGAGCGGTTGCCGTTCCAGAAATAGGTCACGTGGCCGAACTTCTGGGTTTCCGAACAGGCGTACTGGGCCAGACCGAGCTTGCTGAACCATTCGCCCGCCGTGTTCTTGATCGCCGGCGGCGCCACCAGGAAACGCTTCGGCAGCTGCAGGTCGCCGTCGTACTGGAGCATCCCGGCGAAGGTCACCTGCGGATAGCGGACGCGGTCGAATTCCTTGAAATCGGCTTCGACGAAGGCACGCGTGATCTCGATGGCGCGGTCACCCCGGAAGTTGAAGAAGACCACGGCGTCGCCATCCTCGACGGTCCCGATCGGCTGGCCGTTCTCGGCAATCACGAACTCCGGCAGATCCTGATCGATGGTGCCCGGATTTTGCTCGCGCAGACCGTTGACCGCCGCCGTCGCATTGGCGAACTGCGGGCCCTCGCCCAGCACATGGGTACGCCAGCCTTTGTCGACCATCGGCCAGTTGGCATCGTAGCGATCCATTGTGATGTACTGACGGCCGCCGCCCGAGGCGATGCGGGCATCGAAGCCGTCGGAGGACAGTTCGGCCAGGAAGGCTTCGAACGGCACCACGTACTCCAGGGCACTGGTTTCCGGCACATCGCGGCCATCCAGCAGCGCATGAATGCGCACGGTCGGCACACCTTCTTCCTTGGCACGCACCACCATGGCCTTCAGGTGATCGATGTGGCTGTGCACATTACCGTCGGAAAACAGACCGATGAAGTGCAGCACGCCGCGCCCGGCCTTGGCCCCTGCAACGATCTGCTGCCAGGCCTCGCCCTGCCAGATGGCGCCTTCGGCGATGGCATTGGCGACCAGGGCAGCACCCTGGGCATACACCTGGCCGGCGCCGATGGCATTGTGGCCGACTTCGGAATTGCCCATGTCGTCATCGGAGGGCATGCCGACGGCAGTCCCGTGCGCACGCAGACGGATGTTCGGGGCTTCGGCGAAGAGGCGGTCCAGATTGGGTTTGCGGGCAGCGGCAATGGCGCTCCCGACATCGGTCTTCGGCAGGCCGTAGCCGTCCATGACGATCACGACAACCGGCCCGGCAACACCGGGGAAGGAGGCAAGCTTTTCAAGCATGGGGGTCTTCCGGAAAGGGCGGCCGACAGGCGGCCCGCCTGAACAATAAAAGGCTTATTTTACCGCGCCCTCGGCTGCCGCGCGCCGCGCCTGCTGCCAGGCCAGAATGGCTTGCGTGGCATGGGCCATGATGGCCTGATAACGCTCGGCCGGCAGGGCCTGACGCAAGGATTCGAAGAGACGTTGCGTGTTGCTGTGTGCCAGCGCCGGCAAAGGGGTATCGGCATCGAGCAGACGGGACTGGATATGCGCCAGGGTATCGGCCAGGAGCCGCCAGCCCAGGGTCGGCATCCGGTCGTTGAGGGCGAGCATCAGATTACCGAGGGATTGCAGCATGCGCTCGGCATCGGCATCTTCCTCGCTGAGCGCCATGGCATGCCAGAGCGCCATGTGGATGGCGCGGCGCAGCTCGATCTTGAAATCGACCGCATCGGCCTCGATGGCCTCGATCTGCGAAAAATAGAATTGGAAGCGGGCATCGGCACGCGCATCCTGGCGGCTGCGCAAGGCGCCGATCAAGGCGGACAAGGCCGGCATCGCCGTCAGATTGAAGCTCTGGGTATAGGCCAGCCCCCATTGATCGAGACCGCTGATCAACAAGGCCAGGCGGAGGGCCTGTGCTTCCTCGCCCTCTGCCGCCTGGCACCAGTTGCTGCAGCGGCCTTCGACCGTCTGCAGGGTTTGCCCGAGATCCGTGGTTTCCGGCTCGAAGGCCTGCCGGAAGATGCCGGTGAACACATCTTGCGCCATGCGTGCAGCCTGACGCTGGATCGCCTGTGGCGCGAGGGAAACGAGGGCATCAACGGGAATCTGGGCAGCAGCGGTCATGGCATCTGGCGTATTCGAAGGGCGAAAGGCGTGCATTTTAAAGGCTGGATGCCGGTGCGTCAGCCGCGCTATGGGATAATTGCCGCCTTGTTGCATATTCTCCACAGGCATGGCCAAGGATTCTCCGATTCAATTCAAGGGCACGTCCCTGAAAATCATTCAGGCACAGTTGCGGACCGCCAATCTTGACGATCTGCACTGGGCACTCGCCGACCTCACCGGCAATGCACCTGATTTCTTCGAAAACGACCTCGCGGTGCTCGACTTCACCGGGCTGGACGCTCTGCCCGATGCGGTCGACTGGGCGGGCCTGCGCCAGTTGCTGGCCCGCTCCGGGCTGCATGCCGCCGCGACGCTCGGCCTTACCGAAGATCAGGCACGCGCAGCTACGGCAGCCGGCCTCCCGGCAATTTCGGCTGATGCACTGAGTCGACCGCAGAAAAGCCGCCCCGCCTCGGAACCCGAGCCCGCCCCGCCGCCACCGGCCGCGGCCGCGCCGCAGCCCGAACCGCCCCCCGTCCCGACGGCACCGGAGCCCGCGCCTCAGCCCGCACCGGAGCCGCCGCCGCGCACGATCACGCTCGACAAACCGTTGCGCTCCGGCCAGCGCTTTTATGCCAAGGGCTGCGACCTGATCGTCACGGCCATGGTCAGCGCCGGGGCCGAAGTCATCGCTGACGGCAACATCCATGTTTATGCGCCCCTGCGCGGTCGTGCGCTGGCCGGCGCCAGCGGCGACAAACACGCCCGCATTTTCACGACCAGCCTGGAGGCCGAACTGGTCTCCGTGGCAGGCTTGTACCGGACCTTCGAGCAAGGCGTCCCGGCCGAGCTGGCACGCCAGCCCGCGACGATCAGCCTGATCGGCGATGGCAACGAAGCGCGCCTAAACATCGCGCCGCTCGCCCTGCGCTAATGTCATTCAGCTAAAATCAACCAATCAACCCCCTCACCCAGCGAGTACTCACCGTGACCCGTATCATCACCGTAACCTCCGGCAAAGGCGGCGTCGGCAAGACCACCACCAGCGCCAGCTTCTCCACCGGCCTCGCCCTGCGCGGCTTCAAGACCGTCGTCATCGACTTTGACGTGGGCCTGCGCAACCTGGACCTGATCATGGGTTGCGAACGCCGTGTGGTGTATGACCTGATCAACGTCATCAACGGTGAAGCCACGCTGAACCAGGCGATGATCAAGGACAAGCACTGCGAGAACCTCTTCGTCCTGCCCGCATCGCAAACCCGCGACAAGGATGCGCTCTCCGAAGAAGGCGTAGAAAAGGTCCTGAAGGACCTCGAGCACATGGGCTTCGATTACATCGTCTGCGATTCGCCGGCCGGCATCGAGCACGGCGCCATCATGGCCCTGACCTTCGCCGACGAGGCCGTCGTCGTGACCAACCCGGAAGTTTCGTCGGTGCGCGACTCCGACCGCATCCTCGGCATCCTGCAGGCCAAGTCCCGCCGCGCCCTGGAAGGCCGCGAGCCGGTCAAGGAACACCTGCTCATCACCCGCTACAACCCGGGCCGCGTCGAAGCCGGCGAAATGCTCTCCTACAAGGACATCCAGGAAATCCTGCGCGTGCCCATCATCGGCGTCATTCCGGAATCCGAAGAAGTCCTGCAGGCCTCCAACCAGGGCTCGCCGGTCATTCACCAGCAGGACAGCGAGGCCGCCGAAGCCTATCAGGACGTGATTGCCCGCTTCCTGGGCGAAGACAAACCCTTGCGCTTTGTCGACTACGTGAAGCCGGGTCTGTTGAAGCGTCTGTTCGGAGGCAAGTGATATGTCCCTCCTGTCGATGCTCTTCGGCAACAAGCCGAAAACGGCCGCCGTCGCCAAGGAGCGACTGCAGCTGATCATCGCCCGCGAGCGCGATGGTGCCGGCGGTAGCGCCGACTTTCTGCCCGATCTTCAGCGCGACCTGATCAACGTGATCTCGAAGTACGTGAAGGTCAATCCGGACGACATCCGCGTGTCGCTGGAAAAGCAGGACCGCTTTGAGGTTCTGGAAGTGAATATCGTCCTGCCCGATCAGGGCTGACGACTGAAATCAGGCGGTCACCGACGGTCGACCGCCTGATCACAACGAAAATCAGAACAGTTCGATATCGCTGTAGTCCTGGGTCTTGAAGACCCCGGCAGCGACCAGTTCCTGATAATCGTAAATGCGGTTGCGGCCATCCTGCTTGGCTTGGTACAGACTGCGGTCGGCCCGGCTCAAGACCTCCACCGGCAGGATTTCCGGCTCGATCTGGGCGTAACCGATACTGATCGTGATCTTGTCCACGCGCGGGAAGCTGTAGGCTTCGACCGCCAGACGCACCCGCTCGAAAATATTGTGGGCAATCGCGGCATTTTCAGCCGAGACAATGGCCACGAATTCCTCGCCGCCGTAGCGATAGAGCAGGTCCGTTGAGCGGAAGGTGTTCGACATCAGGCGGGCGACCAGCAGCAGAATCTCATCCCCGACCATGTGGCCAAAGGTGTCATTCACAGACTTGAAGTGATCGATATCGATCACCGCCAGCCAGTAACACCCAGACGGCATGTCACGCCGCCCCGCCTCATGCTCATCAAAGCTGTCGGGGCGCGACAGCAGGCTCCACAGGCGATCGAAACTGCTTTCGAGCGCCTGGCGGTTGAGCAAGCCGGTCAAGCGGTCGCGCTGGCTGACATCGAGCAGGGCATAGTAATTGGAGAAGACTTCCAGGACACCGCGGATGATAGTGTCTTCCTGCGGGGAAACCTCGCGGTCGCGCTCGAAGACGAAATAGCCGCAGACTTCATTGCCACCAAAAATCGGATAGGCCACCGCAACGCCCGCCTCCTGACGGCGGGTACAGGGCTTGCGGAGCAGACGAACGTTGTCGGTCAGGGCAATGATGTCCTTGGGGACATCCGCCAGATTCAGGACTTCTTCGATCCGCTCGACCATGCGCTCGACGCCATCCACTTCGACCATCTTGGAGCGATGGTAGTGAATGACACGGATGATGTTTTGCTGATCGTCGGTACGGTAGAGCGCCGTATCCAGTACGCCGAGGAGCGGCCCCAAAGTACGCAGCAGACTCTGCTCCAGCACCTCGGTATCGCGGATCGACGTCATCTGGCCGAGTTTGCCCAAAAGCCCCGGCACTTTGATTTTCTGGTTGGGATCGCCAGCCAGTATACGTTCGCTACTCATGTCCTGCCCCTGCATTCCTGCGGACCGGCCAGTATAGCCACTATGTCCTTGGTAATACACAGGTTATCAGGAAACGAGGGGTTTACCTAGGCGAAAAAAAGGGAGCCCGAAGGCTCCCAAAGAACGAGACGACGGCATTTGCTGTTCTCCGAAGTCTCACCCGCAGAGTCGATGTATCTGAGCGGGCACGATGCAAAACTCACATGTTCGGGTAGTTTGGCCCGCCCCCGCCTTCCGGCACCGTCCAGTTGATGTTCTGGGTCGGATCCTTGATGTCACAGGTCTTGCAGTGCAGACAGTTCTGACCGTTGATCTGGAGGCGCGGCTGACCTTCTTCCTCGCCGAGGATTTCGTACACCCCGGCCGGGCAGTAGCGCGTCTCCGGCGCACCGAACTTGGCGTAATTCACGCTGATCGCCACGCTCTCATCCTTCAGGCGCAGATGGCACTGCTGGTTTTCCTCGTGGTTCGTGGCCGAGAGAAAAACGGAAGAGAGACGATCGAAGCTGATCTTGCCGTCCGGCTTGGGATAATTGATTTTCGGATAGCTGTTCTTGTCGCCCAGCTGGGTGTGGTCATCGTGATGACGCATGGTCCAGGGTGCCTTGCCGCCGAACAGGAAGGTATCCACGGCGCCATAGGCCAAACCGCCCCACAAGCCCCACTTGAAGGCCGGACGGATGTTGCGGACCTTGTACAACTCGGCCCACAACCAGCTTTGCTTGATCTGCTCGCCGTATTCGGTGGCTTCCGGCCCGGCATTGTCCTTGCCGAGATGCGCGAAGACCGCTTCGGCCGCGATCATGCCGGACTTCATCGCCATGTGCGTGCCCTTGATCTTCGGCACGTTCAGGAAACCTGCCGTATCGCCGACCAGCACGCCGCCCGGGAAGTTTAGCTTGGGCACGGACTGATAGCCGCCTTCCGAAAGGGCACGCGCGCCGTAGGAAATGCGGCGGCCGCCTTCGAAGAAGTGGCGGATGGACGGATGCGTCTTGTAACGCTGGAATTCCTCAAACGGCGACAGCCACGGATTCTGGTAGTCGAGGCCGACCACGAAACCGACGGCGACGAGGTTGTCTTCCAGGTGATACAGGAAGGAGCCGCCATAGGTATCGGACGACATCGGCCACCCCACGGTATGCACGATGAGCCCCGGCTGGTGCTTGGCCGGATCGATTTCCCAGAGTTCCTTGATGCCGATCCCGTAGGTCTGGGGATCAACGCCGTCACGCAGGTTGAAGGTGGACCACAGTGACTTGGTCAACGAACCACGGCAGCCTTCCGCGAAAATGGTCTGCTTGGCATGGAGTTCCATTCCCGGCTGGAAATTGTGCGTTTGCTCGCCATCCTTGCCGATACCCATGTCACCCGTGGCGACGCCCTTGACCGAGCCATCCTCGTGATAGAGGACTTCGGCAGCAGCAAAGCCGGGATAGATTTCGACCCCCAGCGCCTCGGCCTGCTCACCCAACCAGCGGCACAGGTTGCCCAGGCTGATGATGTAGTTGCCGTGATTGGACATCTGCGGCGGCGTCGGCAGTTTGAATGAGCCGCCTTCGGTCAGGAACAGGAAACGGTCTTCACCAGCCGCCGTGTTGAGGGGCGCACCGCGCTCCTTGTAATCGGGGAAGAGTTCGGCCAGGGCGTGCGGCTCGAGGACCGCGCCGGAAAGGATGTGGGCGCCGATTTCGGAGCCTTTTTCCAGCAGGCAGACAGACAGTTCGCGGCCTTGTTCTTCGGCCAATTGCTTGAGACGGATCGCAGCAGACAAGCCCGAGGGGCCGCCGCCAACGATCACGACGTCGTATTCCATGGCATCGCGATCGGTGCGCATGTGTTCTCCTGAGGGTTGAAAGAAACCGGCCACCGCTTGGGTGGCCGGTTCATCCTGACTGAAACGCTTAGAACAGGGCTTCGTCGAGACCGAAGGTCGAGGCAGCGCCCTGCATCACTTCCTGCGCGCAGGCTGCAGCGAACGGCAGCTGGTGCGCAGCGAAGTAGTTGGCGGTCGCCAGCTTGGCTTCGTAGAAACGGTCATCGCTGCCGGCATTCAGGCGCTGCACGGCAACCAGGGCCGACTTCGCCATCAGCCAGCCGCCGGTGACGATACCGGTCAGCTTGAGGAAGGGGACGGAACCAGCATGCACGGCCTGCGGATTGCTGTCGTAGGTCGCCAGAATCCAGTCGGATGCGGTCGACAGTGCAGCAATGCCGTTTTTCAGGTTTTCCGCGATGGCCTTCAGACGGTCATCGGTCGCCACCAGCTCGGCCACGGTCGCATTCATTTCGGCCAGCATGGCCTTCATGGAGGCGCCCGGCACCTTTTCGCGCGCCAGCTTGCGGCCAACGAGGTCGTTCGCCTGGATGGCGGTCGTACCTTCGTAAATGGTCGTGATGCGGGAGTCACGGTAGTACTGGGCTGCACCGGTTTCCTCGACGAAACCGACACCGCCGAAGACCTGCAAGGCGGTCGAGGACAGCTCGACACCCTGCTCGGTGCTCCAGCCCTTGACGACCGGGGTCAGCAGGTCGATACGGGATTGGGCAGCGGCATCACCGGCATGAGCCTTGTCGATCTGGGCAGCGGCGTAATAGGCAACGGTACGCATGGCTTCGGTACGGGCCTTGCACTCCATGAGCAGGCGGCGCACATCCGGGTGGTGCAGGATGGGCTTCTTCTCGCCGGACTTGTCGCCAACGATGGCACCCTGGATACGCTCCTTGGCGTACCAGAGGGCGTGCTGGTAGGCACGCTCGGCAATGCCGACACCTTCCAGACCGACGTTCACACGGGCGTGGTTCATCATCGTGAACATGTAGCTGACGCCCTTGTTCTCTTCACCGATCAGGTAACCGATGGCACCGTCGTTGTCGCCGTAGGACATGACGGCGGTCGGGCTACCGTGGATACCGAGCTTGTGCTCGATGGAGGAACAGATCAGGTCGTTGCGCGCGCCCAGCGAGCCATCGTCGTTCACCAGGAACTTCGGCACCAAGAACAGGGAAATCCCCTTCAATCCCGGCGGGGCATCCGGCAGGCGGGCCAGCACGAGGTGAACAATGTTTTCAGCCACATCGTTTTCACCCCAGGTGATGAAGATCTTGGTTCCGGTGATGCGGAAGGTGCCGTCGGCAGCGCGGGCTGCCTTGGTGCTGATCGCGGCCAGGTCGGAGCCGGCGTTCGGCTCGGTCAGGTTCATCGTGCCAGTCCAGGTGCCTTCGACCATCTTCGGCAGATACTTCTGCTTCAGTTCGTCAGAGGCGTGGTGGGCGATGGCTTCGATGGCGCCGGAGGTCAGCATCGGGCACAGGGCGAAAGCCATGTTGGCCGACTTCCACATTTCATTGACGGCCATCGTGACCACGGCCGGCAGGCCCTGACCACCGATTTCCGGGGCAAACGGCATGGCGCTCCAGCCGGTTTCGCAGAACAGCTTGTACGCATCCTTGAAGCCCGGGGCGGTCGTCACGACGCCGTCCTTGCAGACGGAACCGACGGTATCGCCACCGCGGTTGATCGGATCCAGCACGCCGGAAGCAAACTTGGCGGCTTCTTCCAGAATGGATTCAACCAGTTCAACCGAACACTCTTCATTACCCGGCAGTGCACAAACTTCGTCCAGACCGGCGACGTCTTTCAGGATGAACTGCATGTCGCGCAGCGGGGCGGTGTAATTGCTCATTCCTTATCTCCTACGGGTTCGTTCTTGCTTTTGTAAATCAGACAGCCGCGACCAGTTGCGGCACGGTTTCGAACAGATCGGCGACGAGGCCGTAATCCGCAACCTGGAAGATCGGCGCATCCGGATC
>NZ_JBDIYD010000007.1:0-166560 GCF_039649255.1 Dechloromonas sp. ZS-1
ACCATTTCGCAGCAGCCGCCTGATCGGCGCAGAGCGACAGCCTACCTCTGACTGCCGCCAATCTTTGCAACAGAGCCTCCGTCGCCATGCTCACCTCGCTTTGGTGCACACGAGTATTGAGCATAGTCGAGATTGGTGCAGATCACTTCTGATATTGAACTGTCAGGAGCTGGCTGCACAACAGCCATTACGCCCAATCAACTGGTGCAGTCGTCTTCTGAAAATGACAGTTGCTGGGTGGCTTCTCCTGACATCAGGATAGGGTATGCCTCAGTCTGACAGTGATGAGTCGCAGGCGTTCGGATCGGCATCGGTTTCGCTCCCGGTCTTGGCGCGCGCCTGGAAGCGCTGATAGCACTCCAGCCCGCAGAAGTGCTCGACGTATTCCGCGCCTTCCGGGGTGAAGGCGGCATCGAGCGGGATTTCCTTGCAGCACACGCAGCAACTGGTGGCAGTCGGATCATTTGCATTCATGGTGGCACCCCTCCATTGACTGACGAAGACGGCGAATGCCGCCGCCGGCATCGGCTTGGCGAACAGGAAGCCTTGTCCTGTGTCGCAGTCCGCTTGTCGCAACAAATCAAGACTCGCCGATGTTTCCACGCCTTCGGCCACTACTTCCATGCCAAGCCCATGCGCAAGCTGAATCACGGTGCGCACGATGGTCTGGTCGCGGTGGTCGTTGGCGAGTCCGGCGACAAACGATTGGTCGATCTTGAGCGTGCTGATGGGGCAGCATTTCAGGTGTTGCAGGCAGGAATAGCCGGTGCCGAAGTCGTCGGCGGCGAAGCGCACACCGATCTGTCGCAAAGCTTCCAGGGCGGGGAAGATCGCCGGATCACCGAACGCAACCGATTCGGTCAGCTCAATTTCAAGATACGCGGCGGGCAACCCGGCATCGGCCAGCACGCCCTTTACCCACTTGTCGAAATCTGGCCCCACTTGGCTCGCCGCAACATTGACGGCCAGCCGGAACGGTTGCCATGCCAGCACCCGCCAGTCGCGCATTTGACGGCAGGCTGCGCCCAGCACCCATGCGCCGATTTCCGGCATCAGGCCGGACGATTCGATCACGGGCAGGAACTGGCCCGGCGGCAACAGTCCGAGCGTCGGATGACGCCAGCGCAACAGGGCTTCCGCGCCGACAATCTGCTCACTGCGCAAATCGACAATCGGCTGGTAGTGCAGCTCAAGCTGCCCGCGCTCGACCGCCTGCGCCAGTTGCGCCACTGTCCATTCAATTGGCTGGGAAGCGCTCATGATCGACCTCTGAAGGCCCGCAGCAGCCGCGTCACAGACAGGACAAACAAGCCGGTCAGCGTGAGGGCTGCAATACCCCAGTGCTCGCCGATGAACGCGCCGGCCGTCGTGCCGGCCAGCACAATGGCGAGAATCGGCAAATGACAGGGACAGGTGAGCACCGCCAGCGCACCCCACAGGTAGCCGGTGAACGGCTTGTGTGTCTCGGTCGGCAAGCGCTCGGGGCTGTTCATGGCAGACTCTCCGCTTGCTGGGCCGGCGCGGTCGGCATCGCGGCCAACTGCACTTCCAGATCGGCCAACGCTTCGCGTCGGCGTTCGACGAACTGACTCAGCACGGCAAGCTGTGCGGCTGTTTCATCGCAGTCCGCCGCATCCAGCGCCCGGCACAACCGCGCCAATGCGTCCAGGCCGATGCCCGCCTCAAAAGCGGCCCGCACAAAGCACAGCCGCTGCAAGGCGGCGTCATCGAACAAGCCGTAGCCGCCCGTGGTGCAGGCGACTGGCCGCAGCAATCCGCGCAGCAGGTAGTCGCGCACGATATGCACGCTCACCCCGGCCTCAAGGGCCAGTCGGGACACTGTGTAGGCGTTCATCGAACACCTCCTTTTCCTTATCCGGCGCAGCAGGACAGTTGCTTCACGTCCTTGCTGAAGGTCTGCGCCGCGAGCTTCAAGCCCTCGACCATCGTTAGGTAGGGGAACAACTGGTCGGCTAGTTCCTGCACCGTCATGCGGTTGCGAATGGCGAGAACAGCCGTCTGGATCAGTTCGCCCGCTTCCGGGGCCACCACCTGTACGCCAATCAGCCGTCCGCTGCCTTCCTCGATGACCAGCTTGATGAAGCCGCGGGTATCGAAGTTGGCGAGCGCACGCGGCACGTTGTCGAGCGTCAGCGTGCGGCTGTCGGTTTCGATGCCATCGTGGTGCGCTTCCGCCTCGCTGTAGCCCACGGTCGCCACTTGCGGGTCGGTGAACACCACGGCCGGCATCGCGGTCAGATTGATGGCGGCGTCGCCGCCGGTCATGTTAATGGCCGCACGAGTGCCGGCCGCTGCCGCCACATAGACGAACTGCGGCTGGTCGGTGCAGTCGCCGGCCGCGTAGATGTTCGGGCTACTGGTGCGCATGCCCTTGTCGATGACGATGGCCCCCTGCGCATTGACGGCTACCCCCGCCGCTTCCAATGCCAGGCTGCGCGTGTTCGGTGTCCGGCCGGTGGCGACCAGCAGCTTGTCGGCGCGCACTTCGCCCTGTCCAGTGGTCAGCACGAATTCGCCGTCCACATGGGCGACTTGGCTGGCTTGCGTATGTTCCAGTACCTTGATTCCTTCGGCACGGAAGGCGGCTGTGACGGCCTCGCCGATGGCAGGGTCTTCGCGGAAGAACAGCGTGCTGCGCGCAAGGATCGTGACCTGGCTACCCAGCCGGGCGAAGGCTTGCGCCAGTTCCAGCGCCACCACCGACGAGCCGATGACGGCCAGGCGTTCGGGAATGGTGTCGCTGACCAAGGCCTCGGTCGAAGTCCAGTAGGGTGACTCTTTCAGGCCCGGAATCGGCGGCATGGCCGGACTGGCACCCGTGGCGACCAGGCAGCGGTCGAACATCACGACGCGCTCACCACCCTCGTTCAAACTAACGATAAGGCTCTGGTCGTCCTTGAAACGCGCTTCACCGTGCAGAACGGTGATGGCTGAATTGCCGTCCAGGATGCCTTCGTACTTGGCATGACGGAGTTCTTCGACACGGGCCTGCTGCTGGGCCAGCAGCCGCTCGCGCAAGATCGTCGGCGGTGTGGGTGGCATGCCGCCGTCGAATGGGCTTTCCCGGCGCAGATGGGCGATGTGGGCGGCGCGGATCATGATCTTGGACGGCACACAACCGACGTTGACGCAGGTGCCGCCGATGGTGCCGCGCTCAATCAGCGTGACCTGCGCGCCTTGCTCGACGGCCTTCAGTGCTGCCGCCATCGCGGCTCCACCGCTGCCGATCACGGCGACTTGCAACGGGCGCTCGCCGCCGCTGCCCTTGTCGGCGGCACCCATCCAGCCGCGCACCTTGTCGAACAGCCCAGTGCGGTTGTCGGTCGGCGGGGCATCGGCGAGCATCGCTTTGTAGCCCAGGCCAGCCACGGCGGCGGTCAGTGCGTCCGGCGCTGTGCCTGGATCAAGGGCGAGCTGGGCCGCGCCCTTGGCATAGGACACTATGGCAGATTGGACGCCGGGTACTTTTTCCAGCGCTTCCTTGACGTGCGCCGCGCACGAGTCGCAGGTCATGCCGGTGATTTTTAGATGGGTCATGCGACAGATCCTTTTTCGTTTGTGGTAGCAGACAAGGGCGTCAGATGTGCTGCGCTGCCGTTTTCAGTGCCTCACTTCTTGACGCTGGACGGATAGCCTGCGTCTTCGGTGGCCTTGGTCAGCTTCTGCACGCTGGTCTTGGCATCATCGAAGGTGACAACCGCTTCGCGTGTCTCGAAGGTCACGTTAACTTTGCTGACGCCTTCGACCTTGGAAATCGCCTTCTTGACGGTGATCGGACAAGCGGAGCAGGTCATGCCCGGTACGGACAGCGTGACGGTCTGGGTGGCGGCCCACACGGGGGCAACAACGGCAGCGATGGCGAGAGAGGCAAACAGTTTTTTCATGATGAACTCCTGTGATTAATAGAAAAATGGCATGACGTAGGGAAATCCGAGCGCGACCAGAACCAGCGCGGCCACGACCCAGAAAATGAGCTTGTAAGTAGCGCGCACTTGGGGAATCGCACACACATCCCCTGGTTTGCAGGCTTGCGCCGGTCGGTAGATGCGCCGCCAGGCGAAAAACAGCGCCACCAACGCCGCGCCGATGAAGATCGGGCGATAAGGTTCCAACACCGTCAAGTTGCCGATCCAAGCGCCGCTGAACCCCAGGGCGATCAGAACCAGCGGCCCCAGGCAGCAAGCCGAGGCGAGGATGGCGGCTAGCCCGCCAGTGAAGAGCGCCCCGCGCCCGTTTTGAGGTTCAGACATACGCTTGTCCTTTCAAATCTGGATTGGATAGCTTAAGCTTACTTCCGTACCAATGTACGGAGTCAAGCGATATGGAAAAAAATTTGGAGAATCTGACTATTGGCGTTTTCGCCAAGGCGGCCGGGGTCAACGTGGAAACAATCCGGTTCTATCAGCGCAAGGGCTTGTTGCCGGAGCCGGACAAGCCCTATGGCAGCATCCGCCGCTATGGCGAGGCGGATGTGACGCGGGTGCGCTTCGTGAAATCAGCCCAGCGGCTCGGATTCAGCCTCGACGAGATCGCAGAGCTGCTGAGGCTGGATGACGGCACCCACTGCGAGGAAGCCAGCAGCCTGGCCGAGCACAAGCTTCAGGACGTGCGCGAAAAAATGACCGACCTGGCGCGCATGGAAACCGTGCTATCCGAACTTGTGTTCGCCTGCCATGCGCGGCAAGGGAACGTTTCTTGCCCGCTGATTGCTTCGCTGCAAGGGGAGAAAGAGCCGCGTGGTGCCGACGCGGTGTAGCCGAGGGTAGTTACGCCTTAGCGTGCTTTATTTTCCGTTTTCTGAGACGACCCCATGAAGACCCATGCCCAGATCGGGGCGGAAATCATCGGGGATGACAGCTCTGACATCATGCGTCTGGCTGCCCTGATTGCCCTCACCCATCACGAAAAATGGGATGGCAGCGGCTATCCGCAAGGCTTGGCGGGAGAAGCCATTCCGCTGGAGGCGCGGATCGTGGCGATTGCCGATGTCTTTGACGCCCTGACCAGCGCCCGTCCTTACAAGGCCGCCTGGTCAATCGAGGCTGCGCTGGAGCATATCCGCAGCAATGCGCGGACGCACTTCGACCCCATTCTGGTGGCGCTGTTTCTTGAAATCGTGCCGGATATTCTCGCGGTGCGCGAACGCTATCTGGATTAAGTACTCAGGCGAATTGCCCGGCCACCCAGCCGGACGACCAGGCCCACTGGAAATTGTAGCCCCCCAGCCAGCCGGTCACATCGACGACTTCGCCGATGAAGTACAGGCCCGGCACCTCCTTGGCGGCCATGGTTTTCGAGGACAGCGCGTCGGTCGACACGCCGCCGAGGGTCACTTCTGCCTTGGCAAAACCCAGCGTCCCGGCCGGCATCAGCGTCCAGCCGTTCAGGCGCTCGGCAACAACCTGCAACTCCTTGTTCGACAGCTCGCCGATCGGGCGCGACACAAAACGTTCGCTGCCCAGCAAGGCACACCACTCATGCGCAAAGCGCCGCGGCAGGCGTTCGGCCAGCAGATTGGGCAAATGGATGCGGCCCTGCCGGTGTTCGCACAACCAGGCCGCCGCGTCGACACCCGGCATCAGATCGATGGATACCGGACGCCGCTTTTCCTGTCCGCCCCGGGCGTAGGCCTGCATCTGCCAGTAACTTGAAATCTGCAGGATGGCCGGTCCGGAGAGGCCGCGATGGGTGATCAGCACGTTTTCCCGGAAGGCGGCCTCATCGAACTGCGCCCGGGCATCCAGCGTGGCGCCTGCCATGTCTTTCAGCGGGGTCAGAACTTCCGGCGCCAGGGCCAGCGGGACCAAGGCGGGCTGCGGGGCGATCACCGGCAAGCCGAACTGCTCGGCCAGCTTGTAACCAAATGGCGTGGCACCGATCTTGGGAATGGCCAGGCCTCCGGTGGCCACCACCAGCGACTGACAGCGAATGGTGCCGAGATCGGTCGCTACGGCAAAACGCGGGGCCGCTGCATCATCCGTGGCCAATGCAGTGACGCTATGCACCGCGCAGCCCATACGACGCTGCACCCCGGCATCGTCACAGGCATCGCGCAGCATGTCGATGATGTCTTCGGCGGACTCATCGCAGAACAACTGGCCGTGCTCGCGCTCGTGATACGGGATGCCACGCCGCTCGATCATCTCGATGAAATCGTATTGCGAGAAACGGGCGAGCGCAGACCGGCAGAAATGCGGGTTTTGCGACAGGTAGTTGTCCGGGCTGACCGTGCGGTTGGTGAAATTGCAGCGCCCGCCGCCCGAAATCCGGATGCGCTCGCCGAGCTTCTCGCCGTGGTCGATCAGCAGCACGCGCCGGCCGCGAAAGCCCGCCTGGGCCGCGCACATCATGCCGGCAGCACCGGCGCCAATGATCAGAACATCGGTCAGCATCAGGAATTACGCAGGGCCAGGGAGAAAGGGCGCGGATTTTAGCATCCGCCGACGGTCGACCGTCGGAAAGGCCCCTTTTTCAATCGGCGTCATGCACCGATGCCCCGAAGGCCCGCTCGCGCAGCTTGAAGAGTTCGTCGCGCGCCGCCGCCGCCTGCTCGAATTCGAGATTCTTCGCATGGTCGAGCATGGCTTTTTCCAGGCGCTTGATTTCCTTGGCCAGCGCCTTTTCGTCCATGACCTCGTAGCGCGCTGCCTGCTCGGCTGCCTTGCGTTCCTTCTGGGCGCTTTCGGCATCGTAGACGCCGTCGATGATGTCCTTGATCTTCTTGGTCACGCCGCGCGGAACAATCCCGTGCTCGGCATTGAAAGCCAGCTGCTTTTCCCGGCGACGCTCGGTTTCGGCAATGGCCCGGTGCATCGAATCCGTGACCTTGTCGGCGTACAGGATGGCGGTGCCGTTCAGATGCCGCGCCGCCCGCCCGATGGTCTGGATCAATGAGCGTTCGGAACGCAGGAAGCCTTCCTTGTCCGCATCGAGAATGGCGACGAGCGAGACCTCCGGGATATCCAGGCCTTCCCGCAACAGGTTGATACCGACCAGCACATCGAACTCGCCCAGGCGCAGATCACGGATGATCTCGACACGCTCCACCGTATCGATGTCGCTGTGCAGGTAGCGCACCTTGATGCCGTTATCGGCCAGGAAGTCGGTCAGATCCTCGGCCATGCGCTTGGTCAGCGTCGTCACCAAGACCCGCTCCTGGACGGCAATGCGCAGGTTGATTTCACTCAGGAGATCGTCGACCTGGGTCGACGCCGGACGCACGATGATGATGGGATCGACCAGACCGGTCGGCCGTACCACCTGCTCGACCACCTGCCCGGCCCGCTTCTTCTCGTAATCGGCCGGTGTCGCGGTGACGAAGATGGTCTGACGCAGCAAATCTTCGAATTCCTCGAACTGCAAAGGCCGGTTGTCGAGGGCCGAAGGCAGCCGGAAACCGTAATCGACGAGGTTTTCCTTGCGCGAGCGATCGCCCTTGTACATGCCGCCGACCTGACCGATGGTGACGTGCGACTCATCGATGAACATGATCGCATCCTGAGGCAGGTAGTCGATCAGCGTCGGCGGCGGTTCGCCGGCCTGACGGCCTGAGAGATGGCGGGAGTAGTTTTCGATGCCCTTGCAGAAGCCGATCTGATCAAGCAACTCAAGGTCGAACTTGGTGCGCTGCTCGATGCGCTGCGCCTCAACCAGCTTGTTGTTTTTAGAAAAATGATCGACGCGCAGGCGCAGTTCTTCCTTGATCGCCTCGATGGCGCGTAGCACCGTGGCGCGCGGCGTCACGTAGTGCGAGGCCGGAAAGACCGTGAAACGGAGCGCCTTGTGCAGCATCTGGCCGGTCAACGGGTCAAAGAATTGCAGCGCCTCGACCTCGTCGTCGAAGAGCGAGATGCGGATGGCGTGTTCGGCGTGTTCGGCCGGAAAAATGTCGATCACATCGCCGCGCACGCGGAAAGTGCCTCGATGGAAATCGAGTTCGTTGCGCTCGTACTGCATGGCGGTCAGGCGCTTGATGATGTCGCGCTGGTCCATGCGGTCGCCGACGCGCATGGTGAGGATCATGTTGTGATACTCGTCGCGGTCGCCGATACCGTAAATGCAGGAGACCGAGGCCACGATCACGACATCGCGCCGTTCAATCAGGCTCTTGGTGGCCGAGAGCCGCATCTGCTCGATGTGGTCGTTGATCGCGCTGTCCTTCTCGATGAACAGGTCGCGCGACGGTACGTAGGCTTCCGGCTGGTAGTAGTCGTAGTACGAGACAAAATACTCGACCGCATTCTCCGGGAAGAACTCCTTGAACTCGGAATACAGCTGGGCGGCCAGCGTCTTGTTGTGCGCCAGCACCAGCGCCGGTCGACCGCTCTGCGCGATCACATTCGCCATCGTGTAGGTCTTGCCCGAGCCCGTGACCCCGAGCAGGGTCTGAAAGGCGAGGCCATCCTCCAGGCCTTCCGTCAGCAGGCGAATCGCCTCAGGCTGATCGCCGGCGGGTGGAAACGGCTGATGCAGACGAAATGGGCTGTCCGGATACGTCACAACCTGGGGTGCGGTGGTTTCACTCATGCTAGAATTTTGCGGTTTTGTCAGCGCAACACTCCTGTCGCGCGTTATTGTCAGTTTGTCCCTATTATTCCACGGAGTTCCTATGTCCTCTTCGATCTTTGCAGCGGTGGAAATGGCCCCGCGCGATCCGATCCTCGGCCTGAATGAAGCCTTCAACGCCGACACGCGCGACACCAAGGTCAACCTCGGCGTTGGCGTCTACTTTGACGACAACGGCAAGATTCCGCTGCTGGCCGCCGTCAAGGCCGCCGAAGAGACCCGTCTGAAGGCCGCCCCGCCGCGCGGCTACCAGCCGATCGAAGGCCCGGCCGCCTACACCGGCGCCGTTCAGAACCTGCTGTTCGGTCAGGGCTCCGACCTGCTGGCCGCCGGCCGCGTGATCACCGCCCAGGCCATCGGCGGCACCGGCGCCCTGAAAATCGGTGCTGACTACCTGAAGCGCCTGAACCCGGATGCCAAGGTTTACATCTCCAACCCGTCCTGGGAAAACCACCGCGCTCTGTTCGAAGCCGCCGGTTTCATCGTTGAAGACTACGCTTACTACGATGCCGCCACCCGTGGCGTGAACTTCGCCGGCATGGTTGCCGACCTGAACAAGATGGCCCCGGGCTCCGTCGTGCTGCTGCACGCCTGCTGCCACAACCCGACCGGCGCCGACATGACCGACGCACAGTGGGCTGAAGTCGTTGGCATCTGCAAGGAACGCGGCCTGGTCCCCTTCCTCGACATGGCTTACCAGGGCTTTGCCGACGGTATCGATGCCGACGCCGTTGCCATCCGCGCCTTCTCCGCCTCCGGCCTGCAGTTCTTCGCCTCCAGCTCGTTCTCCAAGAACTTCTCGCTGTACGGCGAGCGCGTTGGCGCCCTGTCGGTGGTCACTGCCTCCAAGGACGAGTCGGCCCGCGTCATGTCGCAAGTCAAGCGCGTCATCCGCACCAACTACTCCAATCCGCCGATCCACGGTGCCGCCCTGGTCTCCGGCGTGCTCGCCTCGACCGAACTGCGCGCCCAGTGGGAAGCCGAACTGGCCGGCATGCGTGACCGCATCCGCGCCATGCGTACCGGTCTGGTCGACGCCATCAAGGCCACCGGCTGCGCCCAGGACTTCTCCTTCGTCGTGCAACAGCGCGGCATGTTCTCCTACACCGGCCTGACCGCCGCTCAGGTGGAACGCATGAAGGACGAGTTCGGCATCTACGCCGTGTCCACCGGCCGCATCTGCCTGGCTGCGCTGAACAGCAAGAACATCGATTACGTCGCCAAGGCCATCGCCGCCGTGACCAAGTAATCTGCTGCACGCCAGCATGAAAAAAGCGGGGATTTCCCCGCTTTTTTTACGTCGACCGTCGGACGGTGCCGGGCCGGTCGGTGCGCGTCAACGCGCTTATTTGCTTCCGCTGGCCGTCAGATCCGGCAGGCGACCGGAGACCGCCACATTGGCACGGAGCGATGACAACGTCGAATGGATGGTCACGTTGAACTGCCCGTCGATGGCGCCGCTGCCACGATTGGCGGAGGCCTGACCCGAAGCGTTGAAAATACCGGACGCCACCTGAATATTGCGGAAGCTGACCAGGTTGGGCTGCACCGTCACCTGCGTGCGCAAACGCTCAAACTTGGTCGCACCACCCCGCACCGGCGCACTCCCGCTCCGCCGTGCCGCCTCGCCAAGATCGACTCCGTGCAGGACGCCATTCTGCACATCCACATCCAGGGAGGCCTCCAGCTGAGACAACATGCTGTCCGCAGAGCGACCTTGCCCTGACAGGCGAAGTACGCCGGACAGCGGACCATCCATCCGCAATCCCGGTGCGAAAGCCGCAGCAATCTGACGCGGGTCAAGCATGCTCAACCCCGCATCAGCCCGCATTTGCACGCCATTCGACCAATCCAGTTGCCAGGCGCCCTTGACGCCACCACCGAGCATGCGCAGATCGACTTCACTCAGACTGAGTTGCCCGGCCTGCAATGTTCCGCGTGCGCGAATGCTGTCCAGACGGGGAATCGTCTCTGCCGGCCGCCAGCCATAACCCTCGAACTGCACCGTGAAGCCGTTGCCGCTGGGTGCGAGATTCGCCGTCAGGACACGGTCAGCGGTGTACAAGGTCAGCGCCTCCAGGCGTCCGGCGGTCAACGCGAATTCCCCCCCCAATTCACCGGGCGACATCCCGGCCGCATCGATGCGCAGGTCACGCAGCACCACCTGATCGATACGGAAAGCGTTCCCGGCAAGCGGCATCCCCCGCAGCAACGGCAGGCTGAGCAAGCGATCCACGGGAAACCGGATCTGGCTGGCTTCCAGCTTTTCAATCCGACGATTGTTCGATCCCAGCAGGGACCAGGGCGAGGGAATCCGCAACTGCCCGACCAGCGGTTGGGTGTCTTGACCGAGCGTCATGTCATGCACAACCAAGACCGGTTTCGGCAGAATCTGCAGTTCGACTTTGCGGAAACGCACCGGTTGCTGCAAGGCATTGCTGACAGCCTGCTCCATGCCAGGACGAAGGCTGTCGTACGGATAAAAAACCACAGCCAAACCGGCCAATACAGGCAAGCCCAGGACACCGCCGGCGATCACCTTGCCCCAGGGAAAGGCGCGCTTTGCAGCAACGGGCGGCTCATTGATCGGTGCAGACGGGGCCTTCGGGCGTTCCTTGCCTGCCCCGCCGGACTGCTCCCCCTCCAGGGTCGGCAATATGGGTTTGCCGAATGTGGAAAAAGCGCTCGCCGACGATAAGGACCGATGTCCGGGATTGCCCAGAATGGACGCCGGACCTGGATTCGGAAAACGTGACATCACGGATGGCGGAAACTGGCTCTCCCGGATTCGGCGCGTGGCTTCCCAGACCTCGCTGGCAATGCTCACCGGTGCGATGAAGCCACCGCGCTCCAGCGCGCGAATGGCCTGCTCGACCAATGAGCGGTTGCCGATCTTGTCGCCCAGTTCGCCCACGGAAAGCTTGCCATCCACCTGCACCAGCACCATGCGCAAATTACGGTCGACCACATGCGAGCTTTGACGAACCGCTTCGTCCCCGCTGGGTGTCTTGGCGTAAATCTGTTTTTGGAAGTCCATGGGGCGCTATTATAAATTGTAAAAAGGCGCTTGACTGAATTTCTGTGCCTAACTATACTGCGCGCCTCTGTTCCCCGATAGCTCAGTCGGTAGAGCGCCGGACTGTTAATCCGTAGGTCCCTGGTTCGAGCCCAGGTCGGGGAGCCAAAGAACAGAAAAAGGCCCGCTTTTGCGGGCCTTTTGCATTTCTGGTTCAGCTGCCTCACATCAACGCAGCGTAATCACGCCACAGGCCTGGCGTGCCCCGGAGTTGCCGGTCGGCTGCGTTTTGAAATCATCCGGCGCGGCATGCACGATGATGCTCAAGCCCTTCAGAGCACTCATTTCCAACCCATCCAGATAGGCCGTCAGGCGCGCGAGGCCCGTGCTGTCAGCAATCAATTGCGGCATGTCGCCGGCGTGATGCTGCGCGGTATCGGGATGGCCGTGATGCTGGCCATGCGGGTTGTAATGGCCGCCCGCACTCGTGCCATCCGGCGCGGAGCAATCCCCTTTCTCGTGGATATGGAAGCCATGAGCACCCGGCGTCAGGCCGGACACTTCCGCAACCACACGGATTTTCTTCCCGGCCTGCGTAAAACTCACCGTACCGTTTGCAGTATTGCCGGCCGTCGGTTTGAGCTGTGACTCTGCGCGCTCCGGCGCGCTACCGACGAAGCCACCGCGGCATCCTGCAAGCGCCAGCATGGCAACAAGCAGGCCGAAAGAAATGCGCTTTTTCATTTTTGATTTCTCCACTTGTGTGTTGGGGATAGGGTGACGATAATCAATATCATTCGATGATCGATACCCTATTCTGATCTGCTCCCACGCGCACCGCAACCATGCACAATGAAACACTGATGCCGGAAAACACACCGGCGGGCATGAACGATTTCAAACCGCAGGTCAGCCCTGAGGTTCGCCATGAGGCGGGCGCGCTGGTCGACAAATACGGCCGCCGCATTACCTACGTCCGCCTCTCGATCACCGATCGCTGCGATTTCCGCTGTACCTATTGCATGGCGGAAGAAATGACCTTCCTGCCCCGGCATGAAGTGATGAATTTCGAGGAGTGCCTGCGTGTCGCCAAGGCATTTGTCAGTCTCGGCACCACCAAGCTGCGCCTGACCGGCGGCGAGCCCCTGGTCCGCAAGAATGTCATGTGGCTGATCGAGCGCCTGGGCGCCCTGCCCGGTCTGGACAATCTGGTGCTCACCACCAACGGCTCGCAACTGGAGCGGTTTGCCGCCCCGCTCAAGGCCGCGGGCGTCAAACGCCTCAATGTCAGCCTCGACACCCTGGACTCCGAACGTTTTCGCCAGATTACGCGGATCGGTGATCTGAACAAGGTATTGCGCGGGATCGATGCGGCGACAAACGCCGGTTTTACCCGAACCAAGCTGAATACCGTCATGATGAAGGGCGTAAACGACGATGAGTTCGTTACGCTGGTGCGCTACGCCGTCGATCACGGCCTCGATATTTCCTTCATCGAAGAAATGCCGCTCGGCGAAATTCACGGGCGCAGCACGACCTACATCTCTTCGGAAGAAACCCGGGAGCGCTTGGCAGAACACTTCGACCTGATTCCATCCACCGAATCCTCTGGCGGCCCTGCCCGCTACTGGCGCATCCCGGGCAGCGATAGCCGAATCGGCTTCATTTCCCCGCATAGCCACAACTTCTGCGACACCTGCAACCGGGTGCGGATCACCGCCAAGGGCGAACTGTATCCCTGCCTCGGCCAGAACGATGCCGTGAATCTCCTTGAGGTACTGCGCAGCGGTGCAGATGATGCTGCACTACGCCAGCGCATCATCGATAGCATGGGCATCAAGCCCTACGGGCATGATTTCACGCAGCAAATGGATGCACCTCAGGTCGTCCGCTTCATGTCCATGACAGGCGGCTGACACCCGCCATGATGACGCCGCTGCCATCCACCTCGCTACACCGACCGCGATGGATGTTGGCAGCCCTGGCCTTGCTGGCGATCAGCCTGCTGGCCACTATGCTGAACCCCATCACCCTGAGTTGGAGTCTGCTCTGGCTCTCGCTCGCAGCCCTGAGCACACTGGCCTTCATCGAGTTGCATCATTTTCGCTCAATCAAGCGGGCCTACCAGATGGCCATGCTGGCTGCGCATGACGGCTTCTGGGAGTGGAATCCCGTCACCAAAGAGTTGAAGGTGGGCCATCGGCTGCTGGAAATCCTGGGTTATCACGATGATTTCCTGAAGGACACCCACGCCTGGCTGCGGATTGTGCACCCGGACGACCGAGACACCTACAATCACGCCGTCTCCACACACCTCAAAGGCGAAACCCCCCACTTCTATTGCGAGTACCGCGTCCTGGCAAGCGATGGCCGCTATCGCTGGATCGCGTCACGCGGGCTGGCCGTTCGCAACCACAAGGGCGTCGCCTACCAGATGGTTGGTTCCGTGACCGATGTGACGGCCAAACGCCACTATCAGGAAGAGATGGAATTCCTGGCCCAGCACGACAATTTGACCGGCCTGCCCAACCGTCTGTTGCTCGCCCAGGACATGGGCTTTGCGCTGGAGCGCGCCCACCAGCGCCAGACACGAATCGCAGTGATGTTCCTCGACCTGGACCGTTTCAAGAACATCAATGACTCACTGGGCCACCGCGCCGGCGACCAACTCCTCCAACTGGTCACCCAGCGCCTCAAATCGCTGTTACCGACAGGCGCTCGCCTGTATCGCCAGGGCGGGGACGAATTCATCGTCCTGATCGACTCGAATGCCGGGCCGGAACTGGCCCTTTCGGTAGCCAGTGCCGTGCGCGAAGGGATCGGTCACCCCTTCAGCGGGGAACGCGGTGAGTTATTCACCTCGGTCAGCATCGGCATCAGCATTTATCCGGATGATGCGCAGGATGGCGGCACATTGCTCCAGCACGCCGATACCGCCATGTATGAAGCCAAGGCAGCGGGCGGCAACGCCATCCGTCTTCATCACAGCAGCATGGACATCCGGGTCAATCGCCGACACCAGGTGGAAGCCGGCCTGCGTCGCGCACTCGCCGAGAACCAGCTCTCCCTGTATTACCAGCCGCAAACCGATACGCGCGACGGACGCCTGTTGGGCATGGAGGCGCTGATCCGCTGGCATGACGGCACACAGCAGATTCCCCCCGATCATTTCATTCCGGTCGCTGAGGAATCCGGGCTCATCCTGCCCATTGGCGAATGGGTGATCGAGGCCGCATGCCGCCAGATCGCGACTTGGCGCCAGGCCGGTCACAACGCCCCGCCGGTGGCCATCAATCTGTCGCCGCGCCAGTTCTGGCGAGCCGGTCTGGCACAACACATTCTCGATGCACTGACATTACATGCCTTGCCGCCGGAATGCCTGAAGGTCGAGGTGACCGAGTCTGTCCTGCTGCATGCCGAAGCCGGGGCGCTGGGCGAGTTGCAGCAATTGCGCAACGCCGGGATTGCCATTGCGCTGGATGATTTCGGCACAGGCTATTCCTCCCTGGCTTACTTGCAGCGCCTTCCCGTCTCCACCCTCAAGATCGATCGCGCCTTCATCCGCGACATGACCGATGAAACCGGGCGCAATGCCAATCTGACCATGGTTGGCGCCATCATCACCATGGCGCACGGGCTGGGTCTCGAGGTAGTGGCCGAAGGCGTTGAAACGGAAACGCAGCGCACCCTGCTTGCCGCACGCCAATGCGACCTCATTCAGGGCTATCTGGTGAGCAAACCGCTACCCGCCGATGATTTTGCCCATCAATTTCTGGTCGACCGTCAGGCTCAGGGATAAACCAGGCAAAACCCCGGTGCATTCACCGGTTCACTGAAACGCCCCAGGAGCGTCAGCCCTGCGGCCAGGACAACAAAAAAGGCGATCCATCGGATCGCCTTTTTATGTTGCCGCGCCCATTCAACACAAGCGGGGCAGATCATGCCGGATACCTGATCAGGCGTTTTCGCGCAGGGCGCGCTTACGCTCGTTTTCGGTCAGGTGACGCTTGCGCAGACGGATGGACTTCGGCGTCAGTTCGACCAGTTCGTCGTCGGCGATGAATTCGACGGCGGACTCGAGGCTGAGCTGGACCGGCGGCACCAGGCGGACGGCTTCATCGGTACCGGAAGCACGCACGTTGGTCAGCTGCTTGCCCTTGATCGGGTTCACAACGAGATCGTTTTCACGGCTGTGAATACCGATGATCATGCCCTCGTACAGCTTTTCGCCCGGGCTGACGAACATGCGGCCGCGATCCTGCAGCTTCCACAGCGCGTAGGCCACGGCTTCGCCGTTGTCCTGGGAGATCAGCACGCCATTACGACGCTCGGCAACAGAGCCTTCCTTGACCGGGGCGTATTCGTCGAACACGTGGCTCATCAGGCCGTTACCGCGGGTCAGGTTCATGAACTCGCCCTGGAAACCGATCAGGCCACGGGCCGGAATGCGGTATTCGATACGGACGCGACCGCGACCATCCGGCACCATGTCCTGCAGCTCGCCCTTACGCAGGCCGAGGCTTTCCATGACGCCACCCTGGGTATCTTCTTCAACGTCGACCGTCAGCATTTCGTACGGTTCGCACTCGACGCCGTTGATCACCTTCTTGACGACGCGCGGACGACCGACGGCCAGCTCGTAGCCTTCACGGCGCATGTTTTCGAGCAGGATGCCGAGGTGCAGTTCGCCACGGCCGGCCACGTCGAACACGTCGCCGTTCGGGGTGTCATGCACGCGCAGGGCCATGTTGGTCAGCAGTTCTTTGTGCAGACGATCACGGATCTGACGGCTGGTCACGAACTTGCCTTCGGTACCGGCCAGCGGGCTGGTATTGACCATGAACTGCATGGACAGGGTCGGCTCGTCGATCTTGAGCAGCGGCAGCGCTTCCGGCTGATCCGGATCGGTCACGGTGCAGCCCAGCACGAGGTCTTCGATACCGGTGATCTGAACGATGTCGCCGGCCAGACCTTCGGCCATTTCAACCTTGTTCAGGCCCTTGTAGCCGAACACCTGACCAATCTTGGCCTTGATCGGGTTGCGATCGTGCTCGGCAGCCTCTTCATCGGTACCGAACATGACCATCACGTTCTGACCGGTCTTGACGCGGCCGCGGATGATCTTGCCCACGCCGATACGGCCGACGTAGGAGGAGTAATCCAGCGCAGTGATCTGCAGCTGTAGCGGCGCATCGACATCGGCATCCGGGGCCGGCACGTGGCGCAGGATGGTGTCGAACAGCGGCTTCATGTTTTCGCGCGGCTGGTCGAGTTCCATGGCGGCCCAGCCGTTCAGGCCGGACGCGTAAACGATCGGGAAATCCAGCTGTTCGTCGGTGGCACCCAGCTTGTCGAACAGGTCGAAGGTCAGGTTCACGGCGTTGTCCGGATCGGCGCCGTCACGGTCAACCTTGTTGACCAGCACGATCGGGCGCAGGCCCTGGGCCAGTGCCTTCTTCGTCACGAAACGGGTTTGCGGCATCGGGCCTTCAGCGGCATCGACCAGCAGCACCACGCCATCCACCATGCCCAGCACGCGCTCGACTTCACCACCGAAGTCCGCGTGGCCCGGGGTGTCGACGATGTTGATGTGAATGCCTTCGTACTCCACGGCGGTGTTCTTGGACAGAATCGTGATGCCACGTTCTTTTTCCAGGTCGTTGGAGTCCATGACGCAGTCGACCACCTGCTGGTGGGCGGCAAAGGTACCGGACTGGCGGAGCAGTTGGTCAACCAGCGTGGTCTTGCCGTGGTCAACGTGAGCGATGATGGCGATGTTGCGGATGGGGCGAACGGACATGGGTTTCGTAATTGGTCAAAAAAATCAAAGGCGTGATTCTACCATCCGGTGCTGCGGCGCAGCATCATTCCGGACCGAAGGCAATAAATAAATTTGTGTTTCATGCACTTACCGCGCAGGCTTCCAAATCGGGATCATTGGCGACGCCATCGCTGGCGCACGCAGCGAGTCGGGAGACACGAAAACAATCAATTATTTTAATTTCAATACATTATCGTTTGTATTGAATAATTTACATTAATTACAGCCGCACCCCAACGCTTGGCGGGCACGCCAGACAGCGCTGCATTACCGTGAGCGCATCATGGGTTCGCGCGTGGGCAACAGCGCAATGAAGGGCAGCTGCCGCAGGGGCGGACAAAGAAAAAGGGCCTGATTTGCGGCCCCTTTTCCGGATGCGTACTGCTGTTCCAAGCAGTCGCAGATGGAGACTCACCCCTCGCGGTTACGCATGAAATCGGCGGTGTTGAAGAAGTTGCCGATCAGGATCTTGCGGATGTTCTCTTCAATGCCGACATCCTCCATGGCCAGCACCATGCAGGCGACCCACTGGTCGCGCTCCTGGACGCCGATGGCGAAGGGCATGTGGCGGGCGCGCAGGCGCGGGTGGCCGAACTGCTCGACGAACAGGTCCGGGCCGCCGAACCAGCCGGAGAGGAACATGTAGAGCTTGTCGCGCGAGCTCTTGAGATCAGCCGGGTGCATCTCGCGCAGTTCCTTGAACTGGGGGGTGACGTCCATCAGTTCATAAAAACGGTCGCACAGGCGGGCGACGGTCGCTTCGCCGCCGATTTTTTCGTAGGTGGTGACGGTGTTCTGTTGTTCTTCCATGGTGTTCTCCGTGAATCAGGGCTTGCGCTTTTTGTTCTGCAGACCGGACGGCTTGCCGAAACTGCCGGCAGGACGACGCTCGGTGCCCGTCGGGCGGCTGCCCGGACGTTGCGGGCTGGCGCTGCGGCGATCGCCCGGGCGGGCATGACCCGTCCCCGGTTTTCCGCCGGTCGACGGCCGGGCCGGGGCGGATTTCGCCGTCTCGCGTGCATCGCGGGCGACCATGGCGGCGGCCTTGGCGCCGGTGCCGGCCGGCTGCCAGGCCGGGACCAGTTGTTTCTTGCCGTTGCCGATCAGGTCGGCACGGCCCATTTTTTTCAGGGCATCGCGCAGGAGCGGCCAGTTTTCCGGATCGTGATAACGCAGGAAGGCCTTGTGCAGCTTGCGCTGGATACCGTTGCGGACTGAACCGACGACTTCCCCGCCTTCGCGCTGCAGTTTCTTGAGCGGGTTCTTTTCCGTGTGGTACATGGTCGTCGCCAGCGCCATCGGCGTCGGCAGGAAGGTCTGGACCTGATCGAGGCGGAAGTTGTTCTTCTTCAGCCAGAGCGCCAGGTTCAGCATGTCCACATCTTCGGTGCCCGGGTGTGCAGCGATGAAGTACGGGATCAGGTACTGCTCCTTGCCGGCCTCGCGGGAGAAGCGGTCAAAGAGCTGCTTGAAGCGGTCATAGGTGCCGATGCCCGGCTTCATCATCTTGGAGAGCACACCCTGTTCGGTGTGCTCCGGCGCGATTTTCAGGTAGCCGCCGACGTGATGCTGAACCAGTTCCTTGATGTATTCCGGCGAGCGCACGGCGAGGTCGTAGCGCAGGCCGGAGCCGATGGTGATGCGCTTGACGCCCTTCACGGCGCGCGCCCGACGGTACAGCGAGATGAGCCGGGAATGATCCGTGTCCATGTTCTCGCAGATGTCCGGATAGACACAGGACAGGCGGCGGCAGGCCGATTCGATCTTCTCGTCCTTGCACTTCAGGTGATACATGTTGGCCGTCGGGCCGCCGAGGTCGGAGACCACGCCGGTAAACCCCGGCGTCTTGTCCCGCATTTCCTCAATTTCGCGGATGACCGAATCCTCCGAGCGGCTCTGCATGATGCGCCCTTCGTGCTCGGTGATCGAACAGAACGTACAGCCGCCAAAACAGCCGCGCATGATGTTGACCGAGAACCGGATCATTTCCCAGGCCGGGATCTTGGCGTCGCCGTAGCTCGGATGCGGCCGGCGGGCATAGGGCGACTCGTAGACGCCGTCGAGCTCTTCGGTCGACAGCGGGAACGGCGGCGGATTCAGCCAGACGTCACGTTCGCCATGGGCCTGCACCAGGGCGCGCGCATTGCCCGGATTGGATTCGAGGTGGAAGGTGCGCGAAGCGTGGGCGTAGAGCACCGGATCATCCTGCACCTGTTCGTAGGACGGCAGGCGGACGACGGTATGAGCGCGCAGGTTGCGGCGCGCCGCCAGGCGCTCGGCGCGCGGCATCAGGCGGATGGTCTGCTCCGTCGGCTTGCCGGCGGTCGACGCGCTGGCGCAGTCCGATTTCGCCGGGCTCTCTTCCATCGCGTACGGGTCCTTGTGCTGCATCAGCGGTCCCGGCGTGTCGACTTCGCTCGAATCCATGACCGACCAGTCCTCGCTCGGCAACCAGCCGGACGGCACCATGAAGGCCGTGCCGCGCAGATCGCGGATCTCCGACACCTTTTCGCCCTTGGCCAGGCGATGGGCAATCTCGACGATGGCGCGCTCGGCATTGCCGAAGACCAGCAGGTCGGCCTTCGAGTCCGGCAGCACGGAACGCCGCACCTTGTCGGACCAGTAGTCGTAATGCGCGATGCGGCGCAGGCTGGCCTCAATCGAGCCGATGATCACCGGCGTCCCGGGGAAGGCCTCGCGGCAACGCTGGGCGTACACGGTCACGGCACGGTCCGGACGCTTGTTCGGTTCGCCATTGGGCGTGTAGGCGTCGTCGGAGCGGATCTTGCGGTCGGAGGTGTAGCGGTTGACCATGGAGTCCATGTTGCCCGCGGTCACGCCGTAAAACAGGTTGGGCTTGCCCAGGCGGCGGAAGGCATCCGCCGAATTCCATTCCGGCTGGCTGATGATGCCGACCCGGAAGCCCTGTGCTTCGAGCAGCCGGCCAATCAGGGCCATGCCGAAGCTGGGGTGGTCGATGTAGGCGTCGCCGGTAATCAGGATGATGTCGCAGGAATCCCAGCCAAGCTGGTCCATTTCTGCACGGGACATCGGGAGGAAGGGCGCGGGACCGAAACGGTGAGCCCAGAACTTGCGGTACCCGAAAAGCGGTCGGGCGACTTGCTGAATTGAATCCATGGCGTATTTTACCTGAGGCAAACGGCTGCCGCGTGTGCGCCGCCGGGGTGAACGGGCCTTTGACTATCCGCGATACAACAAGTTCAGCCGCCCTGCCGCAAAACCTGCAAAGGCGGCGTTTCCAGGAGGCGCCCCAAGGCCAGCCAGCCGATCAGCGTGGACAAGAGCGCCCCGGCCACCAGCGCGCCGAGCAGCACGCCCGGCGCCAGCGGCAGATCCAGTTCGAACACCTTGCGGGCGATCAGATGCCCGGTCAGGCTGGCGCCCAGGCCAGCGATCAGCCCGGCCAGCGCCCCGCTCGCCGCCAACTCGACCAGCAAGGCCTGGCGCAACTGGCGGTGGCGCGCCCCGAGTGCGCGCAGCAGTGCAATCTCATGGCGGCGTTCGTCAAAGGCGCCGAGCAAGGCGGTGTACAGCACCAGCCCGCCCGCTGCCAGCGTAAAGAGGAACACGAACTGCACGGCCTGGGCGACCTGCCCCATGACCGCCTGAAACTGATCCACCAAGGCCGCCACATCGATCAGCGTCAGGTTCGGGAAGGCGCGCACCAAGGCCGTTGAGGCCGAAATCCGGGCGGCCGGCAGATGAAAACTCGTGATGTAGCTGGCCGGCGCGTCGTCGAGCGCCCCGGGCGAAGCGATCACGAAGAAATTGACCAGCATCGAGCCCCACTCCAGTTCGCGCAGGCTGGTCACACGCAGACGTTTTTCAACGCCGGCCACCGTAAATTGCAATTCGTCGCCCAAGGCAATGCCCAGCGTCTTGGCCAAGCCGGCTTCGACCGAAGCCTCCGCCGAGGCGGTTCTGCCAAACCATTGCCCGGCGCTGACCCGGTTGCCGGCAGGCAGTTCGGCGCGCCAGGAGAGATTGAATTCGCGCTCGATCAGCCGCTGCGCCCGTTCGTCCTCCGGAAAACTGGCCGCACTGACCGGTCGACCGTCGATGGCCAGCAAACGCGCCCGCACCATCGGAGAGAGCTCGGCAGCGATCCCCTGCCCGGCCAGCCAGTCCTGTACTGCCTGACGCTGATCGGGCTGGATGTTGATGGCAAAGCGGTTGGGCGCATCCGGCGGCAAGGCGTTTTGCCAGGTGTCCAGCAGTTGACCGCGGGTCACGGCGAGCAGCAGCAAAGCCATCAGGCCGATGGCCAGCGCCACCACCTGCAACACCGCCGAGGCTTGATGCCGGCCAAGGCTGGCCAGCCCCTGACGCCAGCCAAAGCCGCCGCCGCGAAGACGCACCAGTCCCGCCACCGCGCCTCGTGCAACGCCCCAAAAAACCAGCAAGGCGCCGGTAAAGCCCGCCGCCGCCAGCGCGCCCAGACGCAGATCACCGGCCAGCAGCACAACCAGCGCAGCGAGCGCGGCATAGCCCAGCCCGTAGGCCCCGAGCAAACCGGGCGCCGGGGCGCCCAGCTCGCGGCGCAGGACGCGCAAGGTCGGCACGCGGGCCAGTTGCAGCAGGGGCGGAAAGGCAAAGCCGAAGAGCAAGACCGCGGCGACTGCGCCGCCCCACAGCATGGGTGTCCAGCCAGGTGCGGGCAGGCTGAAGCCGGCCATGCGGCTCAAGCCGTCGGCCAGGACGGTTTGGGCCAGCGCGCCGGCCAGGCTGCCGAGCACGGCAGCCGCCAGCGCAATGAACACGAACAACCAGGCATGCAGACGCAGCACATCGGCCTGGGTGCAGCCCAGGCAGCGCAGGATGGCGCAGGCATCGAGGTGGCGTTGCAGGTAACGGCGCGTGGTCAGGGCGGTGGCCACGGCGGCCAGAATCACGGTGAGCACGCTGGCCAGACCGAGAAAGCGCTGCGCCCGATCCAGTGCGCTGCGGATTTCCGGGCGGGCATTTTCGAGATCTTCCAGGCGTTGACCGCGGGACAGGCGCGGTTCGAGCCAGCGTTTGAAAGCATCGGCCTCCGCCCCGGCGATCAGCCAGCGATGGCGCACGCGGGCACCAAAACCGTTCAGGCCGCTGTCGGCCAGATCGTCCACATGCATGAGCAGGCGCGGCGCCAGCGCAAAGAGGTTGAAACTGCGATCCGGCTCCTGCGTCAGGATGGCCCCCACGCGCAACGTGCGCCGCCCGACCTGCACCGATGCGCCCACCTGCACGCCCAACGCGGCCGCCAGCCGCTCATCCGGCCAGACTTCACCCGGGGCCGGGCTACGGTCGACGCTGCGCGTATGGCCATTTTCATCGCGGATGCCGAGTTGACCGCGCAAGGGATAACCGGTCCCGACGGCCTTGATGTCGGCCAGCTGCACGCCCTCTGCGGCCTGCACCATGCTCGGAAAGGTCTGCACCGGCACGGTCTGCAGGCCGCGTTGCCGCGCTTCGGCAATCACCGTTTCCGGCCAGGGCGTGTCCGAACTGATCACCAGATCGCCACCGATCAGGCGTTGCGCTTCCTGCACCAGGGCGAGCCGCACGCGGTCGCCAAGGAAGGCCACGGCGGTCACGGCGGCCACCGCCACCACCAGCGCGGCAAAGAGCAGGCGCAACTCGCCCGAGCGCCATTCGCGGCGCCCCCAACGCAGGGCAAAGGCAAAATCGGGGCCGTAACGGCTCATGCAGGCTCGCACTCCTGAAAACAAAGGGCCAGGGTCAGCATTTGACCGGCCCCGGCCACAAAGTTCGTCAGCTGAGTTCCCGGATGCGCGTCACGGCTTCTTCAACGCGGCGCACGGCAATGATCTCCATGCCGGGAATCGGCTGCTTGGGCATGTTGGCTTCCGGAATCAGGGCGCGGGTGAAGCCGAGTTTGGCGGCCTCTTTCAAACGCTCCTGCCCACGCGGCGCAGGACGGATTTCACCGGCCAGACCAACCTCACCAAAAACAACAAGTTTCGCTGGCAATGCCTTGTTTTTCAATGAAGATGTGATTGACAAAATCACAGCCAAGTCAGCCGCAGGTTCGGTAATTTTGACCCCGCCGACGGCGTTCACGAACACATCCTGATCAAAGCAGACAATCCCGGCATGCCGGTGCAACACCGCCAGCAACATGGCCAGCCGCTGGGCATCCAGCCCCACCGTCAGGCGGCGCGGATTGCCGTGGGCGGTATCGACCAGCGCCTGCACTTCAACGAGCAAGGGGCGCGTGCCTTCCTGCGTGACCATCACACAGGAACCCGGCACATCCTGCCCGTGCTGCGACAAAAACAGGGCGGACGGATTGCTCACGCCCTTCAAACCGCCTTCGGTCATGGCAAAGACGCCAAGCTCGTTGACTGCGCCAAAGCGGTTCTTGAAGGCGCGGATCAGGCGGAAGCTGGAATGCGTGTCGCCCTCGAAATAGAGCACGGTATCGACGATATGTTCGAGCACGCGCGGCCCGGCCAGGGCGCCATCCTTGGTCACGTGGCCGACCAGGATCACCGTGATGCCGTTGGCTTTGGCCAGCCGGGTCAGCTGGGCCGAGCACTCGCGCACTTGCGCCACCGACCCCGGCGCGCTGGAGAGTTGCTCCGACCACAGGGTTTGGATCGAGTCGATCACCGCCACCTGCGGCTTTTCAACCTGCAAGGTGCCGAGAATGCGCTCCAGGTTGATCTCCGCCATCAACTGCAGGCGGGTCGTATCCAGATTCAGGCGACGGGCCCGCAAGGCCACCTGCTCGCCCGACTCTTCGCCGGTCACATAGAGCACCTTCTGATCACGCGACAGGCTGGCGAGCGCCTGCAGCAGCAAGGTGCTCTTGCCGATACCGGGATCACCGCCGATCAGGACCACCCCGCCCGCCACCAGGCCGCCACCGAGCGCCCGGTCGAATTCGCCGATGCCGGTGGGAATGCGGTCTGCCTCGCGGGCTTCGATCTCGGACAGATTCTGCAGACGCGCCCCGGGGGCCAGCGCTTCAAAGCGATGGCCGCTGGCGGGTTTGTCCGCCAGGGTTTCGACCAGGGTATTCCAGGCGCCGCAGCCGGGGCACTGGCCCTGCCACTTGGGACTGGTTGCGCCGCACTCGGTGCAGCTGTAATGGGTTTTGGATTTGGCCATAAATCAGGCGTCGACCGTCAGCGGCACGCGGCGGGCCAGCGCGCAGAAAAGTTCATAGGAAATCGTGCCGGCGGCCGTCGCCACCTCATCGGCCGGCACCGTACCGGCAATGCCCTCACCCCACAGCGTGACCGGCGCGCCGAGGCCGGCTTCCGGGATGTCGGTGATGTCGCAGGCCATCATGTCCATGGAAACACGCCCCACCGTCTGCGTGCGCTTGCCCATCACCGCAAGCGGCGTGCCGCTCGGAGCGTGGCGCGGATAACCGTCGGCGTAACCGCAGGCAATGATGCCAATACGCATCGGACGGCTTGCCGTGAAGGTGCCGCCATAGCCCACGCGGTCGCCCGGCTGCAGGGTCTGCACGCCGATCAGGGCGCTCTCCAGTGTCATGGCGGGCTTAAGGCCGAGCGCTTCAGCGGAAGCGTCGGCAAACGGGCTGGCGCCGTAGAGCATGATGCCGGGCCGCACCCAGTCTGCGTGCGCCACCGGGTGGCGCAGGATGGCGGCGGAATTGGCCAGGGTACACGGCGCCTGCCAGCCGGCGGTCATCGCCTCAAAACGCGCCAACTGCCAATCAATGCCCCGTTCGCCATCGGCTTCGGCAAAGTGCGTCATCAAGGTGATGTCCGCATTCGGCATCTCGGCCAGCAAGGCACGTGCGGCGGGCAGATTGGCCGGCGTGAAGCCCAGACGGTTCATGCCGGTATTGAGTTTGACGCAGAGCGACAGCGCAGCCGTCTTGCCGACGGTGCTGACGATCATTTCCAGCTGTTCCAGGCAGTGGACCGCCGAGCTGATCCGATGCTCGACCAGCGCCCGCGCATCGCGCGTCGAGAAGATGCCTTCGAGCAGCAGGATGGGCTGGGTGACCCCGGCTTCACGCAAGGCAACCGCATTTTCGGTTTCCAGCAGCGCAAAACCATCGGCTTCGTCGCGCAGTGCTTCAACGGCGCGCCACTGGCCGTGGCCGTAGGCATCGGCCTTGATAACGGCCCAGGCACGGGCCTGCGGTGCTTTCTGCTTGGCCAGACGGTAATTGTGACGGAGCGCAGCCGGCGCAATGCGGGCGCGGATCGGACGGGAGACTTTCATACGGCGAGTTCTCGCAGCTTGTGGCGGGCGAATTCGATAAAGGTCGCCGTCAGGCGGGACTGAAAGCGATCCTTGGGGTGAATGAGATACAGGTTGCGCGTCAGCGGCGGCTGCAAGGGCACGGCCACCAGCTCACCCAATCGGGTTTCCTTGGCAACCACGGCGCGCGACACGATGGCAAAGCCCAGACCGGTCGCCACCACGCCCTTCAAAGCCTCCGGGCTACCCAGCTCCATCTGCATCTTGAGCTGTTCGACCGGCACCTTGTTGGCACGGAAATAGGCATCGGTGATCTCCCGCGTACCGGAGCCCGGCTCCCGCGAGATGTATTCATAGTCGGCCAGCTGGCGCGGCTTGACCGACTTCATCCCGGCCAGCGGATAATCCGGCGCACACACCGCTTGCAGCTCATCCTCGCAACAGACCTGGCTTTCCAGCCCGGCCAGCTTGGACGGCGCCTCGATCAAGCCGACATCGAGCGTCAGTTCCGACACGCGCGACTCGATACTCTCGGAATTGGCCACGATCAGGCGCGCCCGCACCTGCGGATACAGCGCGTTAAATTCACCCAGCACCCGCGGCAGCATGAACTCGGCAATCGTCGTGCTTGCGCCCACCAGCAAGGGCCCGCGCATCTCGCCGGTCATCTCGCCGATGCGCGTATCCATCTCGTCGGACAAGGCCAGGATGCGCTCGGCGTACTGCAAGGCCACCTCGCCCGCCGGCGTCAGCGCAATGCTGCCGTGCCGCCGCTCGAACAGGCGCGTGCCGTACTGCTCCTCCAGCTGCTTGACCTGAAAGGTCACCGCCGGCTGGGTCATGAACAAGGCATCCGCCGCCCGCGTAAAACTGAGGTGTTTCGCCACCGCGTGAAAAACCTGGAGGCGCCGGTCCGCCATGGATGCTCCTTGCCTGAAGGGTCAGCGCAGCCGGTGCTGCGCGGGAAAAGGAGGATTGTAAGGCAGGCGGGGGGTGGGTGTTGATCTTCTGAAGAGGGACTTCTCTGATTGCTTCGGCAGTACTCACGCTTAGAGGGGAAGTTTCCCCTCCAAGAAAGTGAGGTTAGCCGATACGGAAGAAGCTAACAGAAGCCCGCAGTTTCTCAGAGGCATTCGCCAATCCTTGAGAAGCGTCTGTCACACCGGTAACGGATATCATGTTTTGCTCTGACATTTGTGCAATAGCTTCGACATTTGTCGCCAGTTCCGTTGAAGCGAGTCGCTGTTCATCAAGTGCCGATGCAATGTCATTGATCGACTGAACGATTTGGGTAGTCGCAACGCAAGTGTCGCGAATTGAGGAACTCGACTTGCCGGACAGGCTGACCACTGCAGCAACGACATCACTACTCTGGCGCATTGCTGCTACAGCTGATTGCGTCCCTTGTTCGATGTTACCGATCATACTGTTAATTTCTTGGACAGAACCTGTTGTCCGTTCTGCCAATTTACGGACCTCATCGGCAACGACCGCAAAGCCACGGCCTTGCTCCCCTGCGCGTGCGGCCTCGATTGCTGCATTCAGTGCAAGCAAGTTGGTTTGTTCAGCAATCTCGCGAATAACAGTTGCAACATGGCCAATTTGGCGTATCGAGTCAGAGAGCTGATCCATCTCTCGCGAGGTGGCGTCCACAGACTGGGCAACTGTCTGAATTTGCAGCGTAGCTGCATCTACATCCACACCACTAGCACTTGCTATTTCTCCTGTCTCAACAACTTTGATATTCGCTTCCCGAGCACCAGTCGCCACGTGATCAATACTGACCGTCAGCTGCTCAACAGCCGCAGCTGAAGCAGCAGTTGAGGTTGCCTGTCGATCTGTCGAAGCGAGAAGTTCTTGAGCGCTGCAATTCAACTGACTCGCGGAGCCAGAAACGTAATCAGCAGTCTGTTTTACCTCCCCGATAACCTCTGCCAACTTGCTAACCATGCTGCGCATTGAAAGCAAAAGCTGACCTGTTTCATCCTGACCTTGGTGCTCGATGCGAACACTCAGATTGCCTCGCTCCAACTCACCCGCGATAAGAACAGCCTCGCCAAGCGGACGTGTAATGCTCCGTGTAATCCAAATACCAATACCAATGGCGATGAGCAGTGCAAGCAAGGCCGAGATGATCATATGGTTACGAGCATTAGCATATTCGACATTCGCTGCTTCCCCTGCCTCGGCCATCAACTCTCCCTGAAAGGCGATCAGGGCATTGAGTCGGTTTCTGTATTCGCGGCCGATCATCAAAAATTCATCGAGATAGCCCCGTCCTTCGTGCATTCGACCGCTCTCTGCCAATGCGATCAATTTATTTTGACCGGCAATGTAAGCCTCACGCGCTTCAAGAATTTTTCCGAAGAGTTCTATACCGCGCGGATCAGTCAGGCTGGGCTTCAATTTACCCAACACAAGACCAATCTTGGCTCGTTCATCAAGGATTCTTTGCTTGTGCCGTTGCACAATCTCACTGTTCTCAGCAAGCATCAAATCACGTGCCGCAACCGCAATACCATTTACGCTGGCGAGCCCCTCCTGAAGCAAAAGGACTTTGGGCCAACGGTCATTGTTCATGGAATTCGCTTTTGCATTGATATTTGCCATGCCGGACTGACCGACAAAAAACATCGCCGCCATTAACAAAATAAGACTGCTCAATAGCAGCGACAAGCGTGTTCCAATTTTGAAATTTTTCAGCATAAGACCGAATACCTGATAATGAAAATTGATTTTTATCAAATTAGATAATAATTATACTCTTCAGTCATAATGGTTCATTACAGTCATTTGTGACTAGCCAATAGTGTCTAGCCCACTCTGTTTGCGAATCAACATCCAGAAATTTTCACCCCCCATCAAAACAAAGCCATAATTATCAATGAATTAAGAATTCCCTCACTGACAACGTTGATCCGCTCTACTTGAGGTTATCGATTTGTACTTCTTGCACCGCTCGGATAGCTACTCCAGCCGCCCCACCTCAAACCCCATCCCGGCCAGGCGCTGTTTGAGCGCGGCCAGCCTCGCTGGATCGACTTCCGGCCGACGGGCGAGGATCCAGAGATAGTCGCGCTGCGGTTCGCTGATGGCGACGAGGTCGTATGCCGGGTCGAGGTCAATGATCCAGTAATTACCCCAGACGAAGGGCAAGAAGCCGAGCCAGGCGGGGGCAAAGCGGACTTGTAGGCGTGGGGAGTCGGGGCCGTCGAGTTGGCGGGCTTCGCCGAGGGCTTCATTCATGCGGCCATCGGCCAGACGGCAGCGATTGAGCACGCTGACCGTACCACTGGGTGTGAGGCTGTAGGTGGCGCTGGTTTCGCCGACGCATTTGGCCTGAAAGCGATTCGGGTAGTGGGCGATCTGGTACCAGGTCCCCATGTAACGCGCCGCATCAAGGCGCTCGATGGTGTTCAGCGCCGGTGGATCGGCCCGCAGCGGCGACAGGCAAGCAAGGGTAAGGAGACTGGCAGCGATCAGATTCTTCAACATCGGTGTCCGATTGAAAAGTGGGTTAAAGCAGACATTCAAGGCAGCGCCGTGCTGCCTCGAAGGGTGACTGCGCCCGGCATCGGGGCGGAATCGCGGCCTGGCCGATGGACGACCGTCGGAAGCCGGCCAAATTCAGGCCACCCCGCCGCCGATCAGGCCGACAAGGCCCGGCGCAGGCCGCGCATCAGGGAGCCGAGGGCGGGCACTTTCATGTACAACTCTTCCGCCGTGTCCCAGTAGTCGCGGTGGAAGCAGACCTTGCCCGCCGCATCGAAGCGCAGATGGGAAACACCGCGCATGACCTGGGTTTCGCCGCGTCCCCAGAGGCGGACACGGTAGTAAAACTCCCAGACCAGCATGGCGCCTTTGGCATCGGCGATGTGTTCGCTGACCACGAAACGCGGCTCGCCCACTTGCGTGAACATGTGGCTGAAAATGCGCTGGATGGCGCCCAGACCGCGCACTTCGTTGAAGGGGTCCTTGAAGTAGGCGTCGTCGCTGTAAAACTCGGCAAAGCGCCCGACGCTGTCCGGTGTCAGGCTCTGGTAAAAGGCGATCAGGCGGTCGAGGTCGGGCATGTCATCCTCCGGTCAGGCGGCGAATCAACGGAAAGTACAGGCGGTACGGCAGGTGGGCCAGGCATTTCATGAGGCGAGTGAAGCGTTTGGGGTAATGGATGTCGAAATCGCCGCTGGCCAGGCCGTCGACCGTCGCCTTGGCGGCCGCTGTCGCCGAAATCAGGGCCGGCATGGCAAAGCGGTTCTGCGCCGTGAGCGGTGTTTCGACAAAACCGGGATTGACCACCCAGACGCCGATCCCGCGCGGCGCGTAATCAAAATGCAGACATTCGGCAAAATGGATCAGCGCCGCCTTGCCCGGCCCGTAGCACAAGGACTGCGGCAGGCCGCGATAGCCCGCGACGCTGGCCACGAAAACGATGCCGCCACCGGGTGGCAGGTCGTCGCGCACGGCGGCGAAGAGATTGACCGCGCCCTGATAGTTGACCGCCAGGATGCGCGCCGCCACGGCCGGATCGAAGTTCTCGCGGCGCATGGGCACGTAATCCCCGGCCAGATAGATCACGACATCGATGCCGCCCCAGGCAGCCATCAGGTGGTTGCGGGCCTGCTGGAGCGCACCGGCATCGGTCACATCCACGGGCAGGCACAGGGCATCCATGATGCCGAGCCCGGCCAGCTTATCGGCGCGGCGGGCGCTCAAGGCCAGACGGGCGCCCTGCCCGGCCAGCGCGTGCGCCAGGGCTGCGCCAATGCCGCTGGAGGCACCGACCAGCCAGACACGGCGGCCGGACCAGTCACGCAGGCGGGGATTCAGGGCCATGACGGACTGCCTTCGCCTCAGGGACGGACAGCGCCGTCGCGGCGCGTGAAGGAGAGCGTCACTTCACCGAGATGAAAGCCCCATTTGGACATCAGGGAGCGGTTGAGCATCACCTTGTCGTCGATCAGGAACATCCAGTCATCGAAGTCGACATGCCAGACCCGGCCATCCACCGGCAGCGCCAGTACATAGCGCCAACGCAGGGCATTGCCGCCCACCTCGCCCACCGCTTCGCCGATCACGTCGTCGGCCCGGCCGCGATAGCTGCCGTCGGCCTGCCGCGTCAGCGTCCAGACCCGGCGGGAGGTTGTGCCGTCCGACCACGAAAAACGTTCGTCCAGGGTGCCGACATCGCCCTCCCAGCGCGCATCGATGACCACCGTGAAGCGTTTTTGCACGACGCCCTTGCGGTCCTGGAACATGCCCCAGGCGTCGAGCGTGCCATTGAGGTAGGTTTTGAGGTCGAGCACGGGCTGCGCTGTCCGGTACATCTCGACACCCGGGCTGGCGCAGCCAGCCAGGCCGAGACACAGGCAAGCGGCGGTCAACATGCGTTTCATGGCCGAATCTCCAGATAAGCCTGCCAGCGCCAAAGCAGCACGGCGGCGAGGGTTTTGAATACGAGCGGCAGACCGGCGTAGGTGATGATCAAGGCCGTCGGCACACCGGCCTGACCCGGCGTGTAGCCGAGCAAGCCGAGCAGCGGCAAGGCCAGGCCGGCCGCCAGCGCGAGGTTGAGCTTGGCGACGAAATTCCACAGGCCAAAGCAGGCCCCGGCCTGGCCGCGCCGCTCGCCCAGATCGGCCGCGATGGCCGCAGGCAGGCTGAGATCGGCACCGAGGGCAATGCCGGTCAGGGCGCACACCGCGCCAAAGGCGAGGACATCGCCGGGCCCGAGCAGGAGCGCTGCAGCAAAAGCGGCCAGTGCCAGCAGCATGGCGCCAAACCAGGCCACGACACGCCCATGACGGGCCACCACGCGCAGCCAGAGCGGCAGCGAGAGGGCCGCGCAGGCGAAATACAGCACGAGCAGACCGGGCGCTGCCGAAGCGGCATGCAGCACATCCTCGACATAAAAGAGGAAGAGCGTGGCCGGGATGGCCGCTGCGATGCCATTCGCGAGAAAGATCAACAAAAGGCGCCGAAAGGCCGGATCGGCCAGCGCATCGCGCACCCGCCCGCCCTGCGGACTCAGGCTGGCCGACGGTCGACCGCTCCCCAGACGCGAAAATGCGCCGACGATCGCCACCAGCAGCAAGACCGGCAACACCCAGGCAAGCAGGCGGACGCCTGCCGTCGGCGTCGGAGCCAGCAGGCCGGGCAAGGCCGCCGCCAGGATCACCCCGGCCAGCGTGCAGCCTTCGCGCCAGGCCGTGAGTCGGGTGCGCTCGCCGGCATCCGCGCCGAGGTCCGCGCCCCAGGCCTGATAGGCGATGGTCGCGGCGGAATACCCGGTACAGGTCAGGAGCAGCGAGCCCAGCAGCCAGCACAGGCTATCCACGCCCGCCGGCGGATGGAGCAAGGCAACAAAGCCGAAGACAAACGGCAGCAGGGCGAAGGCCAGCAGGCGCGGGCGTGGCATGCGGTCGGCCAGCTGACCGAGCCAGGGATCGATCCCGGCGTCGATCAGGCGCGTGGCGAGCAGGATGGCGCCCAGCACGGCCAGTTCCATCCCGGCCACCTCGGCGTAATAGCGCGGCACATGAACATAAATGGGCATGGCGCCGAAAGCCAGCGGCAGGCCGAGCAGGCCGTAAGCCAGCGCCGGGGTCGGCGTGGCCGCCACGCGGGCCTGGCCAAGGGCTGCCTCCGCCGGCTTCATGCTCCGCCCTCCTTGCGCCGCAGCAGCGCGGCCCGCAGATCCGGCGCACTGGTGCGCGGATCAAGCCAGATGCCGGCAAAGTAGCGGGCAAACTCGGCATCATCGAGCACCCCGATCTCCCGCCCGTTGAACAGGAAACGCACCCCGCTCTCGCGGAAAACCCCCAGAATCTGGTCGCCCGGGCGCACATCGGGAAAGATCAGCTGCATCCAGTTGCCCCAGCGCGGCAAGGCCGTCTCCGGCGCACCGAGGGCGCGCATCTCGCGCACGCTGGCCTCGGCAATCACACTTCCCGCGATGCTGCGCCGGTAGGTCAGGCGCAAGGCGAGCGGCCATTGCGTCGGATCCGCCGCTGCCCAGAGCGCGGCATCGTAGATGAGAAAGCCGAAACGGCGATACTCGCCCTGCCCCCAGCGTTGCAGACCGGCCAGCGGATCACTCACCGCCCAGGCCGCAGAGGGCGCGGCCGCCAAGGCCACCAGGAGCTTGCGCCGGGTGGTCGATGGTATGACGGCGGCCGGCGCTTCGGGCGCCTGCAGACCGGGCGCGATCAGCCCGACGCAGCGCCTAGCGATGTGCCAGTTCAAACTGGACGACATCGATGTTCCCCACGCGGAAACCGGCTTCGCAGTAGCACAGGTAGAGGCGCCACAGGCGACGGAAGGTCTCGTCGAAGCCGAGTGGCGCAATTTCGGCCCAGTTGGCCTCGAAAGCCTTGCGCCATTCGGCCAGGGTCTGCGCGTAATCGAGACCAAAGGCGTATTCGTTCTGGACGCTCAGGCCCTGCTTCCAGGCTGCTTGCCGGAAAGCCGTACGCGACGGCAGCATGCCGCCCGGGAAGATGAACTGCTGAATGAAATCGGTGCCCTTGCGGTACTGACCGAACAGGCCTTCATCGATGGTGATGCTCTGGATCACCGCCTTGCCGCCCGGTTTCAGCGCCTTGGCGACGCTGCGGAAGTAGCCGGGCCAGTAACGCTCGCCGACAGCTTCAAACATCTCGATGGAGACCACGTGGTCAAACAGTCCCTGCAGATCGCGGTAGTCTTGCAGCCGCAGATCGGCATCCGGTACGCGGGCCTGCGCCCAGGCCAGCTGGGCGGGCGACAGGGTGAGGCCGGTCACCCGCAGGCCTTCGGCGTGGGCCATCTCGGCAAACCCGCCCCAGCCGCAGCCGATTTCCAGCACCTGCTGGCCGGGCCGCGCATGCAGACGCTGCAGGATGCGCCGGTATTTCGCCCACTGTGCGGTTTCCAGGCTGCCGTCGTCGGCCTCGCGGTAGAGCGCCGAGGAATAGCTCATCGAGGGATCGAGCCAGCGTGCGTAAAAATCGTTGCCCAGGTCGTAGTGGGCCATGATGTTGCGGCGGCTGCCGCTGCGGCTGTTGCGGTTCAGCCAGTGCCGCACGCGGGCCGCGATCAGGCCGCGCCAGGAGCCGTAGATGCCCTTCTTGAGCGCCGCCCGGTTGCTGGCCAGGAGCGCCAGCAAGGCCGTCAGATCGGGGCTGTCCCAAAGGCCGTCGAGGTAGGTTTCGGCCAGCCCGATGTCGCCCCGCGCCAGAATGCGGCCAAACACGGTTTCATCATGCACCTGCCAGATCTGGGGCGATTCGCCATCGCCAAAGAGCGCGATGCCGCCATCCGGCAGGCGCACTTCGAGCAGGCCGCCGCGCAGGCCCTCCAGCAGTTCGAAAACGGTACGGGTATCGCGGGCCAGGGGTTCGTTCCCGCGCAGCAGCAAGGTGTGGTTCATGATGCGGACTCCGAATACGGGGCCGGCTGCCGTTTGGAGACGGCACCGACGAAGGGCACGCCTTTCAGCCAGAGCTTCAAGGCCTGCCAATGAATACGGGCGATGACACCGAGCGTCATCAGGGGCATGCGCAGAACGGCGCGCGCGAGGTTCCCGGCGGTCCACGCCTGGGGCTTGCCGGAAATCGAGGTGAGCAGGACTTCCCCCTCGGCATCGTCGTAGTCGATGCGGGCCAGCGGCACGTGCCGGTTGCGCTGAAAGCGGAAGCGATAGCCGCCTTCGACCTCGTTGAAGGGCGAGACATGAAACAATTTGTCTGCCTGGAACTTGCAGCCGTCCGCCAGGGGCGCGCCGCCGTCATGCAGGAGATAGCTGTGGGTACCGCCGAAGGTGTTGTTCACTTCGGCCAGGATGGCAATCAGCGCGCCGTCGGCGGCGTGGCAATACCAGAAGCTGACCGGATTGAAGACATAGCCGAACAGGCGCGGAAAGGTCTGCAACACGATCTCGCCCTCGGCTTTCAGGCCCTGTCCGGCCAGTAGCGCCTCGATCCAGGGCAGCAGCGGCGAGCCGTCGCGCGGGCCGTGGTCGGCCTGACGGAAACTGAGCACATTCCGGCGGTCGACCGAAAAAATGCCGCAATTTGCCGCTGCCAGCTGGCGCAGCGGCAGCTCGACGTAGAACACCGGATAGACAAAGGCATTCACGCGCGGCCGCAGGCGCCGGTGCATGACATGGCCGAGGAAGAGGCGCGGGGGATGAGACATGATCTCGCCGCTCAGGCCGCCACCGTGAGGTCGGCCGCACGCTCTGCGCCCTGCCACGGTGCCTTGATGTCCATCGCGTTGGCCACGCGCAGGGCCGATTTGAGGCCGTCCTCGTGAAAACCGTAGCTGCCCCAGGCCCCGGCCAGCCAGACCCCGCCCTCGCCCTGTACCAGCGGCAGACGGGTTTGCGCGGCAATGGCCGGGCCGTCGAAGATGGGGTGGGCGTAGTCGAATTCGGCCAGGATGGCGGCCGGGTCCGGTTCGCGCGCCGGATTGAGCGTGACCACGACGGGCGTTTCAAAGGGCAGCGGCTGCAAGGTATTGATCAGGTAGGAGACGCCGACCGCCTGATCGCCCGGCCGGCCGGCGCCGGCAAAATAGTTCCAGGCCGACCAGAGCCGGCGGTTACGCGGCAGCAAGGCCGGATCGGTATGCAGTACGGCGCGGTTGGGCTGGTAGCGGATGGCCGACAGCACATCGCGCTGCCCGCTTGAGGCGGTATCGCCCAGAATGGCCAGGGCCTGATCGCTGTGACAGGCGAGCACGACCTGATCGAAGCGCTCGACACCCTGGGCATGCGCCACATCCAGCTTGCCTTCGCGGCGCGTGACCGAGGCCACCGGACAGGCCAGGCGGATGTCCTCGAGCTGGGCGGCAATGCGCCGCACATACTCCCGCCCGCCGCCTTTCACGGTGCGCCAGATCGGCCGGTCGAAGACCTGCAGCAAGCCGTGGTTCTGACAGAAGCGGATAAAGGTGGCGAGCGGCATGTCGCGCATCTGGCCGGTCGGGCAGGACCAGATGGCCGCCGCCATGGGCAGCAGATACCAGTCGGCAAAGCTGGTCGAATAGCGCCCGGCCTTCAGAAAATCACCCAGGCTGCGCGCCTCGCCGGGATGGGTGGCGAGCCAGGCCGTGCTTTCCCGGTTGAAACGCAGGATGTCCGAGAGCATGGCCCAGAAACGGCGACGCAGCAGATTGCGCTTCTGCCCGAAAATCGTCGCGAGCGAACTGCCCGCCCATTCGAGATCCGGGTTTTCCAGGCTGACGGCGAAGGACATCTCGGTCTCGACACTCTCCACGCCGAGCAGCGCAAAGAGCGCGATCAGGTTGGGATAGGTGCGGTCGTTGAAGACCAGAAAACCGGTATCGACCGGATGGGTTTTGCCCTCCAGCGTGACGTCGACCGTGTTCGTATGCCCGCCCAGCGTGGGCGCGGCCTCAAACAGGGTGACGGCGTGCTGCTGACCGAGCAGCCAGGCACTGGCCAGTCCCGAAATGCCGGCGCCGATGACGGCAATGCGTTGCGTGCGTGCCATGGCCTCGCCCTCCGATCAGGCGTTCACGCCGTAGAGTTCGGCGTACGCGGAGTGGTTATGAATGGACTCGAAGTTTTCCGAAGCCACCTTCCATTCGGCAATGCGGCCGTCCTGCATCATGCGCAGGGCGATATCGCGCACCAGGTCTTCGACGAACTTCGGGTTGTCGTAGGCGCGTTCCGTCACCCATTTTTCGTCCGGACGCTTGAGCAGGCCAAATACCTCGCAGGAGGCTTCCTCTTCGGCAATGCGCACCAGGTCCTCAACCGGCATCAGCTCGCGCAAGCGGGCCTCCAGTGTGATGTGCGAACGCTGGTTGTGGGCGCCGTAATCGGAAATCTTCTTCGAACACGGACAGAGGCTGGTCACCGCCGCCGTCACACGCAGGGTCAGCGTTGTGTACTGGCCCTCCTGCTTGTCGATGACATAGGTCACGTCGTAGTCGAGCAGGCTTTCCACGCCGGACACCGGCGCGGCCTTGCGGATGAAATACGGGAAGGTCATTTCGATCCGCCCGCTCTGTGCATCCAGACGCAGCAGCATTTCATCGAGCATGCGGAACAGGCCGTCCTGCGTCAGGACGCCGCGCGGCGCTTCGAGCAGTTCGACAAAACGGGACATATGGGTGCCCTTGACTTCCGGCGGCAAGCCGACGGCCATCGTCAGGTTGGCCACCGTGCTCAGGGTCTCGCCCGTCGCGGTCTGCAATTGCAGCGGGTAGCGCAAGCCCTTCACGCCGACCTTCTGAATGGCCAGGCTGCGCGTGTCGGCGGTCGACTGCACGTCGGGCAGAAAAATGGTTTCCGGTGCGTTCATGATCGGTATCCTCGTGGGGTCGGTCAGCAAAAAGGCTCAGGGGCGAGCCAGGAATTCATCGATTTTCTTCAGGAGATCCTTGTCGTCCGGCTTGGTGAAGCTCGTATAGGCCACGACTTCGTTGCCATCCCGGCTGATCAGGTATTTGTGAAAATTCCACTTCGGCGTGCTGCCGGTGCGCTCGATCAACTGGCGATAGAAGGGATTGGCGTTGCGGCCCTTGACCGTGCTCTTGGCAACCATCGGAAATTCCACGCCGTAGGTCAGGCGGCAAAAATCGGCAATCTCCTTGTCGCTGCCCGGCTCCTGCTCGCCGAAATCGTTGGACGGAAAGCCCAGCACGACCAGCCCCCGATCCTTCAGGCGGGCATAGAGTTTCTCCAGGCCGTCGTACTGCGACGTAAAGCCGCAATAGCTGGCGGTATTCACAACCAGGACGACCTTGCCGGCGTACTGGCAGAGGGACTGGGGCTTCCCATCCTGCAAGCCGGGAAAACTGTGTTGCAGCAAGGGCGGGCAAGCCGGTGCGGCATCCGCCGGCAGGACGCCCAGGGAAAGGCAGCCCGCCAGACCGAGGCACCACTGACGAAAATGAACAAAGCTCATAAAACCCTCCGTTTGTCCTGGACAAATTAACGCTTTGTTCGTAAGATAGGCATCAAGCTCTTCTTTGTCAACGGTTTGTCGATTGTTTGTTCAGGACAAATTATGAATACCCCGGCTTTCACGATTGCCGCCGTCGAACGCGACACTGGCCTCTCGAAGGACGTTCTCCGCATGTGGGAACGCCGCTACGGCTTCCCGACACCGGATCGCGACGAACACGGCGAACGCCTCTACCCGGCCCCGCAAGTCGAGCGCCTGCGCCTGGTCAAACGGCTGATGGATGCGGGTCACCGGCCCGGCAAGCTGCTCGCCCTGGCCGACGACGACCTGCTCGCCCTGGCCCCCAAACGCCCGCCTCAGGCGGTGCACACGGCACAAGCCCTGCCGGATGGCCACTTCGAGGAGTTCGTCGCACACATTCGCCAGCATGATGTCGCCGGTTACCAGCAGGCCTTGCAGCAACGCCTGGCCCGCCAGGGATTGTTCGCTTTTGTCCAGGACACCGTGGCGCCGCTGGCCACTCTGATCGGGGAGGCCTGGGAAGCCGGCCACATCGAAGTCTTCGAAGAGCATCTGTTTACCGAGCTGACCAAGCGCCAGCTGCGACAGGCCATTGCCGCCTTGCCGCGCACCGCCCAGCCGCCCCGGGTGGTGCTGACCAGCGTGCCGGAGGAGCAGCACATCCTCGGCTTGCTCATGGTCGAAGCCGTGCTCTCGCTGGAGGGGGCAGACTGCATCCCGCTCGGCACGCAGATGCCCATTCTCGATATCGCCCGCGCTGCCGAGGCACACCAGGCCGACATCGTGGCGCTCTCGTTTTCCGTGGCTTTCCCGCAGCGCCAGATCAGCGGCCTGCTGACCCACCTGCGCAGCGTACTGCCTGCCACGGTCGAACTCTGGGCCGGCGGCGCAGGCGTGCGCCGGCTGTCTGATCTGAGCGGGGTCCGGATCATGCACGACCTCTCCTCGGCACTGGCCGCACTGGCGGCCTGGCGCGCCGCAGCCAAGCCGGAGGCCGGCCCACACCCCAGCGCCTGAACGGCACGCCGCAGGCGATTGGCCTCAACGCACGCCGCCGCCGAGCCGCCCCGAAACGCCAGGCGCGCTGGCGTTCGGTGCGCGACCCGCCCTCATCCGGCCCATGCCCAGCTGCCCGAAATGTGCAGTCATCCGCGCCTTCGTTCCCGAAATGGATGCGCTTTCCCCTAAACTTGACGGTCAGACTCCGTACCGTTTCCTGTCCATGCCATGACCCCGACACCCCGCCCCGCTTCCCGACGCCGTTTGGCGCTGATCCTGCTTGCCTGCGCAGCAGGCGGGGCCGCCTATTTCGGTCTGCGCGGCGAGCGCGTGGAGGTCGTCACGGTCGAACAGGGTCCCTTGCGTCAGGCGGTGGTGGCCAGCGGCCGGGTCCGGACCCCGTTGCGTGTCGATGTCGCCAGCCAGATCACGGCGACGATCAAGGCGATCCGCGTCCGGGAGGGCGATCTGGTCACCCCGGGTCAGGCGCTGATCGAATTCGATGCCGCCGAGTGGCAGGCCAGCGTCGCCCAGGCCCGCGCCAGCCTGCGCCAGGCCGAAAGCCGCCTGCAGCAGATCAGCACGACCGGCCTGCCGCTGGCCGAACAGAGCCTGCGCCAGGCCGAGGCCACCGCCCAGCAGACCGAGCGCCAATTCAAGCGGGTGAGCGAACTGGTGGCCAAAGGCTTTTACAGTCCGGCGCAACTGGATGACGCCCAGCGCAACCGCGACGTGGCGGCCAGCCAGTTGCAAGCCGCCCGCGTGCAATTGGCGAACAATCAGCCGGCGGGCAGCGAGGTGCAGGTCGCCCGCAGCAGCCTCGAGCAGGCCCGCGCCGCACTCGGCGTTGCCGAAGCGCGCCTAGCCTACGCCACGCTGCGCGCGCCGGTGGCCGGGCGCGTTCTGACCCGTAGTGCCGAGGCCGGCGACACCGCCCAGCCCGGCAAGGTTCTGCTTACCCTGGCACCGGACGGTCAGACCGAGCTCACCGCACAAATCGACGAAAAAAATCTGGGACTGCTCGCCCTGGGACAAACAGCCCAGGTCTCGTCAGACGCCTATCCGCAGGCCCGTTTTCCGGCCGAACTCAGTTTCATCGCCCCCGCCATCGACGCGCAGCGCGGCTCGGTGGAAATTCGCCTGACCGTGCCCGCGCCCCCGGCCTATCTGAAACATGAGATGACGGTCTCCATCGACATCGAAACCGCCCAGCGCAAGGATGCCCTGAGCCTGCCCTGCGACAGCATCCGTGACCCGGCCGGCAGCCCGTGGGTGATGCTGGCGCGTGACGGCAAGACCGTACGTCAGCCGATCAAGCCGGGCCTGCGTGGCGCCGGGCGCTGCGAAGTCCTCGAGGGTCTGGCCGCAGGCGATACCGCCTTGCTCGCCGGGACGGCGATTGCCGAGGGCCGACGCATCTCGACGGTCGACCGGAAATAAACGGCCAAAATGCATCCCTGGCTCCCCTTTGAATGGATCGCCGCGATCCGCTTCCTGCGCGAAGGGCGCATGCAGTCGCTGCTCATCATCGTGGGCGTCGGTGTCGGCGTGGCCGTGATCGTCTTCATGTCGGCCCTGCTCTCCGGCCTGCAGGGCAACCTGATCAAGCGCACCCTCTCGTCGCAACCGCACCTCACCCTGTTGCCGCCGGAAGAAATCGCCCGACCGCAGCAGCCCACCGGCCAGACTGCCCTGCGCCTGCAAAAACAGGCGCAGCGCCTGCGCGCCATAGACCAGTGGCAGGCCCTGCGTGAGCGTCTGGCCGGCTGGCCCGAGATTGCCGCCATTTCGCCGAGTGCCAGCGGCCCCGCCTTTGCCATCCGGGGCGATGCACGCAAGGCGATCAGCGTCGTCGGCATCGAACCCGAGCGTTACACGCAGGTCATCGCGCTCGATGAACGCCTGACCAGCGGCCAGCTGCGCGTGGGCGCCGGCGAGGCCGTGATCGGCATCGACCTGGCCAAGGACCTGGGTGCCGAAGTCGGCGACAAATTGCGCCTGGCCACGGCCGACGGACGGGATGAAACCCTGACCATCACCGGCCTCTTTGACCTCGGCAACAAGGGCGTCAATGCGCGCAACGTCTATGTCGGCCTGCGCACGGCGCAGAGCCTGCTCGATCTGGTGGGCGGGGTGTCGAGCATCGACCTGGCCCTGCACGACCTCGATCTCGCCGAAAAACTGGCTCAGCGCATTGCTGCCGAAACGGGGCTGACGGCGGATTCCTGGATCAAGACGAACGCGCAGTTCGTCACGGCCCTCAGTTCGCAGCGTGTTTCGAGCAACGTGATCCGTTTTTTCATTGCGCTCTCGGTCGCTTTTGGCATCGCGAGCGTGCTGGTGGTATCGGTCATCCAGCGCAGCAAGGAAATCGGCATCCTGCGTGCGATGGGGGCGACCCAGGCGCAGATGCGGCGCATCTTCCTGCTCCAGGGCGCCATCGTCGGCTTTTTCGGCTCCCTGCTCGGTTCGCTGCTTGCTGCCGGCTTTCTCATGCTCTGGCAACTCATGGCGCGCAATCCGGATGGCACGCCGATGTTCGTGATCGGCCTCGAACCGGGCCTGGTTGCGCTGGCCGCAGGCGGCGCCAGCCTGGTCGGCATCCTCGCCGCGCTCCTGCCGGCACGGCGTGCAGCAAAACTCGATCCAGTGGTGGCCATCCGTGGCTGATCCGATCGCCAACGTCCTCAGCCTCGTCGGTATCCGCAAGTCTTACGGCAGCGGCGAGATGGAAAGCGAGGTCCTGCACGGTCTCGACCTGACGCTCCGGGCCGGCGAGTTTGCCGCCCTGATCGGCCCCTCCGGCTCCGGCAAAAGTACCCTGCTCAACCTGATCGGTCTGCTCGACCGGCCGACTGGCGGCCAGCTCGATATCGACGGCCAGGCCACGGTCGGCCTCGACGACACCGGCCTGACCCGCCTGCGCGGCGAGCGCATTGGCTTCGTATTCCAGCATCACCACCTGATTCCGGCGTTCTCCGCCCAGGAGAATGTCGCCATGCCGCTGCTCGTGGCGCGGGGCAGGCCAGATGCCGAGATGTTCGAACGGGCCGGCCGCCTGCTCGAACAAGTCGGCCTCGGCGATCGCCGGCACCATCTCGCAAACCGCCTTTCCGGCGGCCAGCAGCAACGGGTTGCCATTGCCCGCGCCCTGATCACCGATCCCCCGCTGGTGCTGGCCGACGAGCCCACCGGGAACCTCGACACCCAATCCGCAGACCGGGTCTTCGATCTCCTGCGCGACTTCAACCAGCGCCAGCGGACGACCTTCCTGATCGTCACCCACGATCCGCGCCTAGCGGCCCGTTGTGACCGCATCATCGAACTGGTGGATGGCCGGATCGTGGCCGATCAGGCCGTCAGCCGTGCCTGAGACAAACAGCCGGGCGCCCCAATATCAAAACGCCCCGGAGATGACCCCGGGGCAAGGCGCCGCACGAACCGCCGTCAATCGCCGAGCAGCTTTTCCCATTCGCCGATACGCATATAAGAACCTCACTCCAACAACCAGGACCATTCCTGCATCTGAGCATGGAATGAATTGGGCAAATGTTCATAAGCGACTCATTCCCCAAATTATCCGCAAGGGCGTTGTATATTCAAGCTCAGAGATGGTTAAGGCTGGACTGTATTTCGTACTTCCAGAGGTTGTATATCGGAAGTTTGAAGAAATAATTGGCGCTGACATTCCAACTATTGAGGACACTGGTCCCAATGTGCTGACCATCCATACTTACGACTTATCTGCAGCAACGGGTCACGGACAGCAGAGGACGTTGGTGCTTAATCGGCAACTTCGGGTGTCCTTGGATGAGTTTGCACAACGCTTTATTTCCGGCCCCAATCTGCCAACCGGGGAAGAGCTTGATGACGCAGTGAAGCGCGTCTTGGGATGTAGGTAATCACCCTTTATTTCCATTGCAAAATTGCGAGGGGTGTCCTTGAACTGCAACAGGCGCGACTCCCCCCGTGCCCCCCTTCGATTCACCTTCACGCGCACCCGCCTGCCTACGTTCGCTCCATCGTCAGTGCAGCCGAGGTAATCCCGCCCCTATGGAAGAAGAAAGGCCACCCCGAAGGATGGCCCGTTGTGGCTGCTGGCGTTGAACGTTAAGCCATCTCGCCTGCCCAAGCGTAGAACCAGTCACGCCCCCACAGTTTCAGATAGACATAGCTGCTGGGGGCGTTAGCGCCTATATTTTTTTGCGCTCAACAACAGCTCCTGTTTCGGAAATAACCTTTGGTGCGCCCCGTGAGTAATCAAGAACAAAAGCATATTCCGAGACTCCAGATGCGACTGCATTACGTGCTTCGCTCTTTGCTTCCCAATCAATTAAGCCCGTTACGCTGCATTTTCTCTCAGCCTGGCTGCATGTGACTTTGATTGAATCAGGTCGCTCAATGTAGGCACGAGCAGGCCACCTTTTTATGATGGATATCTTTTCCTTGACGATTTCGCGCTTTGCCTTCTGAGTTCCATAAAAATCCACTTTTTCATCGAACGTGTCTTCAAGAAACTGAAGGGCCAGCTGGTTGTCAGCCGACCAGTATGAAAAATACTTCTTAACAAATTGAATGCTTGCTTGTTCTAAGCTACCACCAACCGGAACGGCAGTGGGTTTGGGATAGACAGGTGGGCTGCTCTGGGTGGGCAACACCGCAGGTGTTTTTCTTGCCAAAGAGTAGTCTTGTACATTTAGTCCAAGTTGGACCGCCGTTTGACCGGTCAGCCAATTCATGTCCTGAGGTGCAGCAGATGTGAAATAAACGATAGCGTAATCAGACAGCGCAATACGTGAAAGGTACGAACCAAGAAGTGCATTCCCAGAGCCGGTCTCTTTGGCAATACCCTGGTTCAGCACATAAGCTGCATGAAAGCCAATTTTGGACCCGGGTTCGGCAAATCGCTCGGTGCCGGCCAGCCATGCGTATGCGCAAGCAGATGCACATGTGCTTCCGTTGCGCACTAGTGTATGAAAGGCTCTTAGCCTAATAACCGTGCCAATTTGGATGCCAGACAGTAAGCTTCCACCGGGGCTGTTCATTTCAACAAGCGCATTTGTATAACGGCTTGCGATTGAAGAAAACCGATCCCCGTCAGCATTAGTGATGTCACCGACTAAGGAAATAATCGGATATTTGTAATCTCCTCGCTCAACAACAGAAATCGTTGCGGCAATAGCAATGGCCGGAACACAAAGTACGAGGCGTAAAAAGCATTTGAGAAGGTTGTTCTGGAACATACACCACAGCCGATTAAGGTAGTTTTTATGAAGCCATCTACTCTATCAGCATTCTCCAGAAACAACTTCTCTTGGGGGTAAGACCATCAGACAAACGTGTGGTAAAGCCGTGTGGTAAAACAAAAAAGCCTGACTTCTTAACCGATTGATTCGATTGAGAAATCAGGCTTCTTTATAGATTGGCGGAGTGGACGGGGCTCGAACCCGCGACCCCCGGCGTGACAGGCCGGTATTCTAACCAACTGAACTACCACTCCGCGTTGGTGCGCATCCGGTCGGATGCAGAACGGGGCGGATCATAACACAGCCGGCGCCAAATCCTTGCAGCGACTGCAAATAACACCGATCATCGTGCTTTGCCCGATGCGCCGGCCTCCCGCTGAACGGCGCCAACGATGACTCTCTGCCGCTCGCCATGGATACCGGAACACTGAATTTTGCCTGGTCGCAGGCGTTGACCGCCGGGCTGCTTGCCGCCGGCTGCCGCCATGCCGTGCTCTCGCCCGGGTCGCGCTCGACGCCGCTGGCGTTGGCACTGCTGCGGCAGACGGGGCTGACGACCCGCGTGGCGGTCGACGAGCGGAGCGCGGCGTTTTTCGCACTCGGCATCGCCAAGGCCAGCCAGCGCCCGGTCATCGTGCTGGCCACCTCCGGTACAGCGCCGGCCAACTGGCTGCCCGCCGTCATCGAAGCCAGCCAGGGCGGGCATCCGCTGATCCTGATCTCGGCCGACCGGCCGCCCGAGCTCTACGGCGTGGGCGCCAACCAGACCATCGATCAGATCAAGCTCTTTGGCGACCACGTGCGGGCGGCCCATGCCCTGGGCGCACCCTCGGCGGGTTTTGAGACGGCCTACCTGCACCGGCTGGCGGCGCGCCTGGTCGAACAGGCTTGCGGCCCGCTGCCGGGGCCGGTGCATGTGAATCAGCCTTTCCACGAACCGCTGATCCCGACGGTCGACGCCCTGCCCGAGGCCAAAATGCCGGAGATCCGCATTGCCCGCCCGCTGCCGCCCGCCCCGGAGCCCACCGTCATCGCCCAGTTGGCCCGCCAGATCGCTGGCCGCCCGGGCGCCATCGTGGTCGGCGAACTGCCGCCCACACCCGGCCTGGACGCGGCACTCGGCGCGCTGGCCGATACCCTGGCTTGCCCGCTCCTGATCGAACCGCTGTCCGGTCTGCGTTTTGGCCCGACGCTCCTGCCCCACGCCTGCACGCGCTACGCCCACTGGAGCGGCACGCTGGCACGTCGCCCTGAATGGGTGCTGCGCCTCGGCGCCTGGCCGGTGACGCGCGCCCTGCAGCAATGGGTCGCGCAGGTGCCGGAACAGATCCTGATCGAACCGCAGGCGCGCTGGTCAGATCCGGCCCATCGCCTGAACCACCTGCTGCGCAGCGATCTGGTCCTGACCTGCCGGGCGCTGGCTCAGGCCATGCTCGAGCAGTCTCTGCCGCCCGGCCCGGCCGACTGGCTGGCCGACGTGCTGGCGGCGGAGGCCGAAGCCCCACCGCTCGGCGCCGCCTGGCTCATCCCGGTGCTGCTTGAGGCGCTCCCGGCTGACTGCGCCCTGTTTGTCGGCAACTCGCTGGCCATCCGCCAGCTCGACCTGCACGGTGCGCGATCCGCACAGCCCTGCCGCGTCTATGGCAATCGCGGTGCCAGCGGCATCGATGGCAATATCGCCACGGCCGCCGGCCTGGCCGCCGTCCATGGTCAGGCCGTGGCCTTGCTCGGCGATCTGACGACGCAGCATGATCTGGGCAGCCTGGCGCTCGCCGCGACGCAAAACCTGGTGATCCTGACGGTCAACAACGGCGGCGGCGGCATTTTCGATTTTCTGCCGCAAGCGGCCCTGCCGGAATTCGAACGTGGCTGGCGCACCCCGCAAACCATCGACTTTGCCCATGCCGCCGCCGCCTTCGGCCTCGACTATGCTCGGGCCGACACCCCGGACAGCCTGGCCGCAGCCCTGCAGAACCGCACCCGGGCCGGCGGCGCGCACCTTGTGGAATGCCGGATCGGCTGAGCAGCGCACACTGAGAGAAAGGGTCAGGGGAAGCGCCGACATCGCCACATGAGCGCGTCGCATTGACGCGCTGATGCCATGCCGCACCCATTACAGCGGAATATCGGCGATAATGCCGCCCGCCCGAATTTTGCTGCGGAACCCATCATGTCCCACGCTCACGCCGGCCAGCCGGCCCGCCCCGAAGACCTCACCGACATCGCCGCCCTGCTCGCCGCTTACCGCGTGCAGCCGGACCCGAGCCAGCCTGCCCAGCGCATCAGCTTTGGCACCAGCGGCCACCGTGGCACGGCCTTCAAGCACAGTTTCAACGACGCGCACATTGCCGCCGTCGTCCAGGCCGTGATCGATTACCGTCGGGCACAGGGTTACACCGGCCCGCTCCTGCTCGGCAAGGATACGCATGCGCTGTCCGCACCGGCTGAGCAAACCGCACTCGAAGTGCTGGCTGCCAACGAGGTGTCCACCTGGATTCAGGCCGACGACGGCTACACGCCGACGCCCGTGCTCTCGCGCGCCCTCATCCGCCACAACCGGCAACATCCGGACACGCTGGCCGATGGCCTGCTGCTCACGCCCTCGCACAACCCGCCGGCGGATGGCGGGATCAAGTACAACCCGCCCGGCGGCGGCCCGGCCGACACCGATGTCACCAAGTGGATCGAAGATCGCGCCAACGTCCTGCTGGCCGACCCCGCCGGCATCGCCCGTCTGGACGCAGCCGCCGCCCGCGCCCACGCCTGCATCCGGCGCGTTGATTTCGCCACCGATTACATCGCCGACCTCGCCGAAGTCATCGACATGGCGGCCATTGCCCGCGCCGGCCTGAAGCTCGGCGTCGATCCGCTGGGCGGGGCCGCCGTGGCCTACTGGTCGCGCATTGCCGAGACCTACGGGCTCGATCTGAGCGTGGTCAATCCGGCGGTCGACCCGCAATTCGCCTTCATGACCCTCGATCACGACGGCAAGATCCGCATGGACTGCTCCAGCCCGCCCGCCATGGCCAAGCTGGTTGCGCTCAAGGATGGCTTCGATGTGGCCTGGGGCAACGATGCCGACGTGGATCGCCACGGCATCGTGACGCCGACGCACGGTCTCCTGAACCCCAATCATTTCCTCTGCGTCGCCATTCACTACCTGCTGACGCACCGCCCGCAGTGGTCGGCCCAATTGAAGATCGGCAAGACCCTGGTCTCCAGTTCGCTGATCGACCGCGTGGCTGCGGCGCTGGCGCGTCCGGTGTATGAAGTGCCGGTCGGCTTCAAATGGTTTGCCGACGGTCTACTGCACGGCGAGCTCTGTTTTGGCGGTGAGGAAAGCGCCGGCGCGAGCCTGTTGCAGCGGGATGGCCGCGCCTGGACAACCGACAAGGACGGCATTGCGCTCGGCCTGCTGGCGGCGGAAATCACGGCGGTCACCGGCAAGAATCCGGGCCAGTACTACGCCGATCTCACCGCGCAGTTCGGCACCGCCCACTACCGCCGTATCGACAGCCCGATGAGCGATGCCCAGCGCGCCGCCTTCAAGCACCTGACGGCCGACCGCGTCAGCACCGGCCAATTGCTCGCCGGCGAACCGGTGCTCGCCGCGCTCACCCACGCGCCGGGCAATGGTGCCGCCATCGGCGGTCTCAAGGTGGTCACCGCCAACGGCTGGTTCGCCGCCCGCCCCTCCGGCACCGAGCCGGTCTACAAGCTCTATGCCGAAAGCCTGCTGGGTGCCGAGCATCTAGCGCAATTGATCGAAGACGCCAGCCGCATTCTGAATAGCGCCCTGGCCGCCTGACAGTTCCCGCCGGATGTATCCGACCTGACCTCACATGCAGTCCAGCCCGACTGCGTTTGAGGTCTGATCTTATCCGGCCCGACGCGCCCTCAGTCCCGGCACCATTGTGCGGCTTTGAGACCAAGCACCTTTTCCAGCAGGGCCAGGAAGCCCGGGGTGTAGTCGCTGCAATTCAGGCGCTGCTCGCGGACGAAGCGCTGATGTCTTTCCAGGGCGATGCTGAGGGTGGCTTCCCAGGTCGGCATGCCCCGCGTCTGCGTGTACAACGTGTCGAGCAGGCCGAGCGCCAGCAGCTCGCGTTGCAGGCGCTCCTTGCGGGCGGTACGCGGCGACAGGAGCGCCGTTTGCTGGGTCAGTTCGTTGTATCGCAACAGGAGATCGACGGCGCGGGTCTGGATGTCCAGCAGTTGCCCGTTGCGGGTATCGGTCAGGGCGGCCTGCTGGGCGGCAGCCAGTTCGCGCTGCACGCGCTGGGTATCGATGAACTGCATCAGGCCAATGCTCAACACCCCCACCGTCACCACCGCTGCCAGCAAGCTCGCCGCCTGGGCGCTGCCACGCAGCCAGGCCGGTCGACTGACTGAGGCGGCCGGCATCGGCGACGGCACCGCAGGCGCGGTGGGGGCGATGCGATCCATGCTGTTTGCCGCTGGCGCGACGCCCGCCACCGAGATCGGCGCGCTCGCCGGTTGCGGCATTGTCTCTGCGCGGTCAGCGTGCGGGACCGATACCGGCGCCCCCTTCGGGGTTTCCCCCAGGTGCAGGGAAACGTGTCCGACAATGTCGGACAGCCCGGCCGGAATACTCGGCAGGGCGGCCAAATCAGGGAGTGTGGCAGCAGGATCGTTCGACGCCGACAACTCGGCCGGCTGCACACCGACCGGTTCAGCCAGGACCGGCATCGACGAGACGGGCTGATCGGCCACCGGGAGCACGGATACAGCCCCGTCGGGCGCACGCAGGGACGTATCCGGCGCGGGTGGATCAACCGGCAGATCACCGCCCTCGCGCACGACCACCATACGCGGCCGGCTTGCACGGCGCGGGCTGCGCCCGGCTGCGTCACTGGCTGCGTCACCTGCTGATACCCCGGACGACGCTGCGGCCTCCGGCAAATTGCCGGTCTTTTCTGCGTCGACCGTCGTGATCGGTGCCAGGAAGGCGAGTTCGGGGAAAGAGAGTTGTTCCTGCTTTTTGCGCGTCTGTCTGGCCATGCTGCTGCACAGGCGACGCAGCAAGGCGCCGCCGGTCGGGTTCCTGCGGGGAAAGGGCGCGGATTATAGAGAAGTGCGCCGCGCAATGCACCTTTGGCAATCACCGGGAAAATGCGCTCACGCCGGCTGTCCGGCCTGCGTCATTCCAGCGTCAAGCAGGCGACGAACGGGAAAACACCGCGCTGCCTGCTGAGAAAAAGGCGGTGCTGTGGAACAATGGCGGCTTCGTGATTGCAGCAACGCGCCGTCTGCCGCCGGCCCCCATCCGCCAGCCGCCCCTGAGCCACGGCCCGTTTTGCTGCCGCAACACAACTAAACACCTGAATTCAATGAGTAAAAAGAAAAGCGCCGTCGACGTCGATCCGGAATTTGCGGGCCATACGCCCATGATGGTTCAGTACCTCAAGCTGAAAAAGAACCATCCCAACACCCTGCTCTTCTACCGCATGGGCGACTTCTACGAGCTGTTTTTCGAGGATGCCGAAAAAGCGGCCCGCCTGCTCGACATCACCCTGACCACGCGCGGCCAGACCAACGGCACGCCGATCAAGATGGCCGGCGTGCCCTTCCATTCGCTGGAGCCCTACCTCGCCCGCCTGGTCAAGCTGGGCGAATCAGCGGTGATCTGCGAGCAGATCGGGGACCCGGCCACCAGCAAGGGGCCGGTCGAACGCGCCGTGGCGCGGATCATGACGCCGGGCACGCTGACCGATGCCTCGCTGATCGACGACAAGCAGGACATCTGGCTGCTCGCCGTGACCACGCTGCGCAACACGGCGGGGATTGCCCGCCTGAACCTGGCGAGCGGCGAATTCATCCTGATCGAGGTGGCCGCCGAGCAGATTCCGGCCACGCTGGAACGCATCCGCCCGGCGGAAATCCTTTACCCGGAAAGCTGGACGCCCAATTTCACCGGCAATGCCGCCGCCACGCGCCAGCCGGACTGGTATTTCGATGTCGATTCGGCCCGCCGCCTGCTCTGCGACCAGTTTGAAGTTGCCTCGCTCGCCGGCTTTGGCGCCGAGGGCCTGAAACCGGCCATCGCGGCCGCCGGGGCGCTGCTCCAGTACGCCCAGGCCACCCAGGCCGGCAAATTGCCACATTTGCGCGGGTTGACCGTCGAGATCGAAGGCGCCTACCTCGGCCTCGATCTGGCCACGCGCCGCAATCTGGAACTGACTGAAACCCTGCGCGGCCAGCCCTCGCCGACGCTGTTTTCGCTGCTAGATCATTGCGTAACGAGCATGGGCTCGCGCCTCTTGCGCCACACCCTGCACCATCCGCTGCGCGACCGCGCGCTGCCGGCCGCCCGCCATGTGGCTGTCGAAGCGCTGCTCGCCGACTACGGTCAACTCGCCGGCGAGGTAAGAAAAGCCCTGCGCGGCATGGCCGACGTCGAGCGCATTGCCGGCCGCATTGCCCTGCGCAATGCCCGCCCGCGCGACCTGGCCAGCCTGCGCGAATCGCTCGCCCGCCTGCCCGCACTGCGCGGGCCGATCGCCGGCACGAGCGCCCAGTTGCTCGATCAGGCCCATGCCGATCTCGATGCGCCGGCCGGCACGCTCGACCTGCTGGTCCGCGCCATTGCCGCCGAACCCGGCGCCCAGGTCCGCGACGGCGGCGTCATTGCCCCCGGCTTCGATGCCGAACTCGACGAACTGCGCGCCCTCAACGACAACTGCGGCGCCTTCCTGGTCGATATGGAAGTGCGCGAACGCGAGCGCACCGGCATCAACAGCCTGAAGGTCGAATACAACAAGGTGCATGGCTTCTATATCGAGGTCACGCACGCCCACGTCGACAAGATTCCGGACGATTACCGCCGCCGCCAGACGCTGAAGAATGCCGAACGTTACATCACGCCGGAACTGAAGGCCTTCGAGGATAAGGCGCTGTCTGCCCAGGAGCGCTCGCTGGCCCGCGAGAAGCTGCTCTACGAGCAGATCCTCGATGCCCTGTTGCCGGTTGTCCCGGCGCTGCAAAGCATCGCCCGCGCCATTGCCCTGCTCGATCTGCTGGCCGGCTTTGCCGAATCGGCCCTGAAGCGCAACTGGTGCAAGCCGGAATTTGCCGCCGAAACGCAGTTGACCGTCGAGGGCGGCCGCCATCCGGTGGTCGAGAACGAACTGGCGCAAAGCGCCGAAACCTTCATCGCCAACGACTGCCTGCTCGGCGACGCGCGCCGCCTGCTCCTGATCACCGGCCCGAACATGGGCGGTAAATCGACCTACATGCGTCAGGTGGCGCTGATTGCGCTGCTCGCGCACATCGGCAGCTACGTGCCGGCCGACCGTTGCGTGCTCGGCCCGCTCGACCGCATTTTCACGCGCATCGGTGCCTCCGACGACCTGGCCTCCGGGCGTTCGACCTTCATGGTCGAGATGACCGAAGCCGCCGCCATCCTGCACCACGCCACCGCCAACAGCCTGGTCCTGATGGACGAAATCGGGCGCGGCACCTCGACCTTCGATGGCATGTCACTGGCCTCGGCCATCCTGCGCCACCTGATCGACAAGAACCGCAGCCTGACCCTGTTCGCCACCCACTATTTCGAACTGACCCGGCTCTCCCACGAGTATCCGGAACTGGCCAACGTGCATCTGGGTGCCGTCGAACACAATGACCGCATCGTCTTCATGCACGCGGTTGAAGAAGGCCCGGCCAACCAGAGTTACGGGATTCAGGTGGCGGCGCTGGCCGGCATCCCGAGCAGCGTCGTCCGCGCAGCCCGCAAGCAGTTGCGCGAGTTCGAGCAGCGGGCGGCGGTCGACCCGCTGCAGCCGGATTTGTTCGCTCAGTCGGCCCCGGAGCCCGAATACCTCGAGCCGGAACCGCATCCGGCCATCGAACACCTGGCCGCCATCGATCCGGACAGCCTGACCCCGCGTGAAGCGCTCGATGCCCTTTACGCACTGAAAGGCTTGCTCAAGTGAGCGCCGTGCTGCGTCACGGCCGACGGCTGGTTTTTGCCCTGCTGGCCGCGTTGACCGTCGGCCTCGCCCAGGCGGAAATCTGGCGCTTTGCCCTGATCGGCGATACGCCGTACTCCGATCACGAACGCGCCGAACTGCCCAAAATGCTGGACGCCATTGCCGACAGCCATGCCGAATTCGTCGCCCATATCGGCGACATCAAGCATGGCCGCGACCGCTGCGACGACGCCCTGTTCGCCGACCGTTACCAGCTCTTCAACGCTAGCCGCATCCCCTTCGTGTTTATCCCCGGTGACAACGAGTGGGCGGATTGCGACCGCGTGAACAACGGCGCCTACGACCCGCTGGAACGGCTGAATGCCCTGCGGGCACTGTTCTGGTCGTCTCCGCAGTCGCTTGGCCAGAAGACGCTGACGCAGGCGCGGCAAGCCGGGAGCTATCCGGAACATGCCCGTTTCCGCCTCGGCCCGGTGCTCTTCGTGACGCTCAACCTGCCCGGCGGCAACAACAACTGGGGCCTGACCGAGACCCCGCGCGAGGAATGGCGTCAGCGCATGCCCGTCGTCCAGGCCTGGCTCAAGGACAGTTTTGCCCTGGCCAAGCGCGAGAAACTCGCCGGCGTGGTGCTGCTCTTTCAGGCCAATCCGGGTTTCCGGCACTTTTCCCAAGGCCTCGGCCACCGCAGCTATCGCGACTTCCTGAGTCTGTTGCGCGATGAAACCCTGGCCTTCCCGGGGCAGGTTGTTGCCGTGCATGGCGACACCCATACCAGCCGCATCGATCAGCCCCTGCGCGATACCCAGGGGAAAACGCTCGCCAACTTCACGCGGGTCGAAACCCATGGCTACCCCCTGATGGGCTGGACCAAAGGCTTTATCGACACCGAGCAGCCGCGCCTCTTCCGCTTCGAGGCCTATTCCTGGCCGGGCAAGGCACACTAGCCCGGGGCGGCCATCGCGGATTTCCACAATATCCGCCGGCCGCAGCCGGCACTAAATTACGCCTCCTGAAATTCATTTCCCCAGGAAGCCCCTGATGTCTCAACTCATTCTGGCCGCCCTGCTCGCCGTGGCAGCCCCCTTGTGCCTGGCCGCCGACATCGTGATCGCTCAGGTCGCCCCGTTCACCGGTCCGCTCGCGCCCACCGGACTACACCTGAGGGCCGGCGCCCAGCTGTACATCGATCAGATCAACGCCAAGGGCGGTATTCAAGGCAAACGCCTGGCGCTGGTCAGCCGGGATGATGGCTACAAGGCCGCCGACACCCTCAGCCAAACCCGTGCCCTGCTGGCGGAAGCCCAACCGATTGCGCTCTTTGGCTACGTCGGCACAGGCAATGTCGAGGCCATCCTGAAGGACAAGCTGCTCGAAGGTCACGCCATTCCCCTGATCACTGCCCGCACCGGCGCCAACAGCATTGTGGCCGCCAACAATCCCTGGCTTTTTCTGACCCGGGCCAGCTACGCCCAGGAAATCGAGAAGATCGTCCAGCAATACGAAACCATCGGCTACAAGCGTTTTGCGCTGCTCTATCAGAACGATCCCTTTGGTCTGGATGGTGCAGCCAGTGCAGAGCTCGCCATCCGGCAGGCTGGGGGGCAGTTGGTGGCACGCGCCAGTTACGAAAAGAACAGCACGGAGGTAGAGGCTGCCGCCAAAGCCATTGCGGCGGCCTCGCCCCAGGCCGTCATCCTGATTGCCAATACGGCTGCCAGTGCCGCGTTTCTCAAGCGCAGCCGTGAACTCGGCAATCTGGCGCAATACGTCGCCCTTTCGGTCACGGATGGGCCGCAGGTGGTCGAGCGGATCGGCGCCAGCGCCGCCAAAGGCCTGGCCATCACGCAAGTGGTACCGGACCCGGCGAGCCGGGCCACGCCCATGATCCGGGAAATCCAGGAGGCTTTCGAGAAATTCAAACCCAAGGGCGTCACGCTGAATCACACGCTGGTGGAAGGCTATCTGGGTGCCAAGATCCTCGGCGAAGGCCTGCGCCGTGCCGGCCCCAACCCGAGCCGCCAAAAGCTGCGCGACAGTCTGGAGCAGATGCGCGACTACGACATCGGCGGCCACTATGTAGGTTTCTCTACGACCAACCACCTCGGCATGAACCACGTCGACATCACCATCCTGAACAAGGACGGCCGCTTGCTGCGCTGACGCATTTTCCCCGGCAGGGCTTCAGGATTCTTCACACACCCCGCGGTGCCACAGGCGTAAGATCAAACCCAAAGAGACCTTGGTCACCGCCCATGCCCCTGATTGATATCCGCACCCTAATTCTGGTTTCAGTACTGGCCGGCAGCGTTTTTGCCCTCAGCATGGCGGCACTGAAGCGGATCGGCACAGACCATGCCTGTACGCGCAAATGGGCGCAGGGGGCGCATGTCGCGGCGCTGGGCTGTCTTCTGGTTGCCCTCAGGGGGCAGTTGCCGGATGCGGTCAGCATCCTGCTCGCCAATTTCCTGATTGTCTGGGGTCTGTCTCGCGTCTATCTCGGCTCCCGGGAATTCCTGAACCAGCCGCCGCTGCGACGCCTCGATCTGGCCCTGGGGCTGATCGTCCTGGCCGGATTCATCCCGTTTACCTACGGCGCGCCCAATCTGGCCGCGCGCATCGTCATTGTCTCCAGCGTCCTGGCCGTCCTGTTCCTGCACCACGGCTGGCTCTACCTGATCGAAGGCCCCCGGCAGCCCGGCATGGCGCTCCTGCCGGCACGGGCCACCGGCACCATTCTGATGCTGGCGGCCAGCATGATGCTGATCCGCGCCCTGCTAACGCCCGGCAGCACCCTCTCGCCGGACTTTCTGGTCGCCAACCAATGGCTTCAGCCCACCGCATTCATCACCTTGATTGTCGTCTTCATGACCCTGAACGTGGCCTTCCCGATTTTGCTGATGAGCCGGATGCAGCATGCGCTGGAGCAGGCCCGCGCCCGCTATGCCCATTTGTCGGCCACCGACCCGCTGACCGGCATCGCTAACCGCCGCCGGTTTGACGAATTCTTTGCCGCGGAATGGTCCCGCCATCAACGCACCCGTCAGCCACTGGCGCTGATCCTGCTGGATGTCGATCATTTCAAGCAGTACAACGACCGCTACGGGCATCCGGCCGGGGATGCCATCCTGCGCCGGATTGCCGCGCATCTTGCCGGGATGGCGCGCCGCCCCGGCGATCTGGTCGCACGCTACGGCGGCGAGGAATTCGTGATCGTCGCGGCCGATACGCCCTTGCGGGGGGCCGTCAAGTTGGCGGAGCAACTCCGCACCAGCATTGCCGCACTGGGCATCCCGCACGACGGAATGCCCACCGGACACCTCACTGTCAGCCTCGGCGTCGCCGTCATGGACGCCCTGCCGCTCTCCCAGGAAGCCCTGCTGGGACAGGCCGATCATGCGCTCTATCAGGCCAAGGCCCGGGGGCGCAATCAGGTCGTGAGCGCAACGGGTCGTATCGAATCGCCCGCGAGCCCGTAACCCAAAAATAAAACGCCCGCATCAGGCGGGCGTTTTTTTATCCGGGTCAGGCTGCTCAGTGGCAGGCATCCTCGTCATCCGGATGATGCACATGACCGTGCTCGACTTCCTCTGCGCTGGCGGCGCGGACGGCCGTCACGGTGCAGGTGAAGATCAGGGCCATGCCGGCCAGCGGGTGGTTGCCATCGAGCACGACCTTGTCGTCGGCGATGTCGGTCACGCGGTAGATCACGAAATCGTCTTCACCACCGTCTTCCGGGCCGCCTTCGAACTGCATGCCGACCTGGAGTTCTTTCGGGAAATCCTTGCGCGGCTCGATCTGGACGAGGCTGGCATCGTAGTCACCGAAGGCTTCGTCCGGCTGCAGCTTGACCTGGACGGATTCGCCCACGGCCTTGCCTTGCAGGGCTTCTTCAATTTTCGGGAAGATGTCGTCGTAACCGCCATGCAGATAGACGATGGGCTCGCGGCCCTCATCGACCACTTCGCCGTCGGTGTCCGTGACGTGGTAATCGATGGTGATAACACTGTTTTTTGCGACCTGCATGGGATGTTTTCCTTGGTAATCAGTCATTCGGGCCATGGTGGAACATGGCAAACGGCGATTATTCTACCACTTGCCCCGGATCGACATGGCGCCGCGCCTGCAGGAAACGTCCCGGCGGCAAGCCGAACGTCCGCTTGAACATGGCGGAAAAGGCAGCCTGGCTGGCATAGCCGAGATCGGCCGCAACCTTGCCCAGCGGCTGTCCGCGACCAATCCGTTCGAGCGCGTGGGCCAGGCGCAAACGCTGGCGCCAGGCGCCAAAGCCCATACCCAGTTCCTCTTTGAACAGGCGCGCCAGGGTCCGCTCGCTGGCCGCGCTCTGCGCGGCCCATTCGGCCAAGGTCCAGGCGCAGGCCGGATCGGCCATCAGGGCGGTGCACACCTGTTGCAGGCGGCGATCTGCCGGTAGCGGCAAGCCGAGGGACAAGGCGGGGGCGCGCGCCATTTCGCCGAGCAGCAACTGCATCATCAGCTGCCGGCGAGCGCCTTCCGTCGCTGTCCCTTGCGCTGCCTGACTCAGCGCTTCGATCAGCGCCGACATCAGATCGGAGACTTCGATGACGGTGCACGCGTCGAGCGGCAGCGGCGCGGCTTCGCGTGCCACATAGACCGTGCGCAATTCGACCGCGCCCAGCATCCGCACCTCGTGTTCGATCCCCGGAGGAATCCAGACCGCCCGCAAGGCGGGCGCCAGCCAGCTCATGCCGGCTGCCGCCACCTGAATCGTGCCGCGCAGGGGATAGGCCAGCTGAGCCCAGTCATGGCGATGCCAGGGCACGCACACATCCGGCGGCGGACGGCGCAAATTGACCGTAATCGGCTCATCAGGCGTCGGGGCCCGGCGGGGGACCGGATCGAAATCGAGGTGTGTCAGCATCTCGATAATTTTTGACTGATTATTGAAATACCGCAAGCCCGAACCGCCTCTAAACTGCCCCTCCAATGACCGTACACGATGTTGAACGATGACGACTGACAGCCTGCCTCATCCGCATTCCGCACGCAAAAATGACCTGGAAACGATCAGCCTGATCGGCTTCGTGCACGGGGTTTCCCATTTTTTCCACCTGCTTCTGCCGCCCCTCTTTCCCTGGCTGATGCCGGAATTTGGCCTGAATTTCACGGGCATCGGGGTCACCATGACCCTGTTCTTCGTGGTCTCCGGAATCGGACAGGCCATGGCCGGCTTTCTCGTCGATCGTTTTGGTCCGACCCGGGTGCTGGCCGGCGGTATCGCCTGCTTCGTTCTCGCCGGCATCGCGCTTTATGTCGCCAGTGGACTGGCCAGTCTCCTGCTGGTGGCCGCCTTGGCTGGCCTGGGCAACAGCATTTTTCACCCGGCCGACTTCACGGTCCTCAACCGCAAGGTGAGCCAGGCACGCCTGGGGCATGCTTTCTCCGTCCATGGTCTGTCCGGGAATATCGGCTGGGCGCTGGCGCCCCTCTTCATGACCGGATTGGCCACCGCCTTTGATTGGCGTATCGCCGGGCTGGGGGCCAGTGCGGTGGCCTGCCTGGCTTTGGGCCTGCTCTACTGGCACCGGCATGCGCTGCACGACTCCGACGTCCGGCAGGACAGTATTGCCGACGGTTCGCCCACGTCGACGTTTGCCTTTCTGTCGGTGCGCGCCGTCTGGTTGTGTTTCCTGTTCTTCTTCCTGATCACGGCTGCTTTCGGGGCCATCCAGAACTTTGCCAGCCCCGTGCTGCAAGCGCTGTATGGCCTGTCGCTCACGCTGGGCGCGCTGGCCCTGACCATCTACCTGCTGGGCAGTGCAGCCGGCATCATCCTCGGTGGTTTTCTGGCTCAGAAACAGGCGCATGACCGCCTGATCGCCGGGGCGCTCGGGCTGGCCGCCGCGCTGGCCATGCTGCTGGCCGCCGGGGTCACGCCGCCGCCGCTGATCCTGCCGCTGATGGCCGGTATCGGCTTCTGCACCGGCCTGGCCGGCCCCTCGCGCGACCTGCTCGTGCGCAAGGCGGCCACGGCCCGCTTCGGCAAGGCGGCATTCGGGCGGATTTACGGTTTTGTTTATTCCGGTCTCGATCTCGGGCTGGCCACGGCCCCGCTGATTTTCGGGCACTGGATGGATGCCGGACAGTTCAGCCAGGTTCTCGTCGGGATTGCCGTCTTTCAGGCGCTCGCGATCTTTACGGCCCTGCGCGTCGCCCAGGCGGACTGAGCCGATTTGCCCGATGCGCCACGTCGCCGCCAAGAAGACGGGAACCTTCCCTGGGAAAACCCGTCTTTCATGACCCTTTGATTTTTGGCATGGTCCGACGGTCGACCGTCACCCAACCCTGTTTTCCATCGATGTCACCTGTTTCTTCGCCCACGGGCTTCCTGGCCGGCGCCCGCGCCGGTCTCACCGCGTTCATGCCGGCCTCCGTCGGGCTCATCCCGTGGGCGCTCGTCGTCGGCATGGCCATGATCAGCGCCGGCTTCACGCCGCTGGAAGCGATGGGCATGAACATCATCGTCTTCGCCGGCACGGCGCAACTGGGTACCCTGCCGCTGATTGCCGACCATGCGCCCCTGTGGCTGATCGTGGCCACTGCACTGGCCCTCAACTTGCGCTTCGTCATCTTCAGCGCAGGGATTGCACCGGGCTTTCGTGGCATGAACCGCTCCGCCCGCTGGCTGTGCGGCCACCTGCTCACGGATGGCACCTTTGCCGTGTGCTACGACAAGATGATGCAGGTGGACGATGCCCGCTGGCGCTTCGGCTATTTTGTCGCACCGGGGCTCTGGTCCTGGCTGCTCTGGCAGAGCTTTGCCCTGGCCGGCATTTTTGCTGCCGGCGTCATCCCGAAAACCTGGTCGCTGGAATTCATGGCCACCATCGCGTTGATCGTCTTGCTGGTCCCGATGGCGAAATCCCGCCCCATGTTGGTCGCCGCCCTGGTCGGCGGCACCAGTGCCACGCTGCTGCGCGGCATGCCGCTGCGCCTGGGCGTGGTGACGGCGATCTGCCTCGGCATTGCCGCCGGCTTTGCAGCAGAAAACTGGCAAGACGCCCAGGAGAAAGCATGAACGACCTCTCCCTCTGGCTGATTTTCCTGCTGCTGGGCCTGGCCACCACGCTGCCGCGCGCCAGTTTCATCGTGCTCGGCAACAAGGTGGCCTTGCCGTCACGCCTGCAACGTGCCCTGCGCTATGCCCCGGCTGCCGCGCTCGCCGCCATCGTCATACCGGATCTGCTGGTGGTGAGCGGCAGCGTCACGCCACTCAATCCCAAGCTGGCCGCCGGCTTCGCCGCCGTCTGGGTCGCCGCGCGCTGGCGTAATCCCTGGCTTCCCTTCCTGATCGGCATGGCCGTCCTGTGGGCGCTGCAAGCCATGATCAAGGCCTGAAAACGACTGCAGCGCTGGACGCGGGCACGCGAGGCGGTTACATTCCGACGGTATTTTTCTGTTGAGCCTCACATGTCCCGTCCTGTTTTCCTGGCCCTCGCCACCCTGCTCCTCTGTCTGAACCCGCCTGCGGAGGCACGCGGTAAAGGCGGGGGTCACCACAGCAGCAGCCACACCAGCCACGACAGCCATACCTCAAGCGGTGGCTTGAACCTGCATCAGACCGTACGCACGCATCGCGATGGTGAGCGTGACTCGTCCGGTACTGGCGGCCAGGCGGCGGCTTCGCCCGCCGGCAATGCGCCAGCCCCGGCTCAGGATGAAGCCAAGGCCAAGGCACAGGCCGACGCCAAGCTGGCGATGCGCGATGCCCAGCAGGCTGATGAAGCCCGGCGCCGCGAGCAGGCCGCCGAGCACGCCCGGCTCGCTGAAGAAGCACGCCAGCGCAAAGCGGCCGAAGATCGCGCCCAGGCGCAGGAAAACGCCCGCCAGACCCGTCTGGCCGAGGCGGCAACGCGTGAAGCGCAATGCCAGATCAAAGGCGTGATGACCGATCAGGAGATTGCCACCTGCCGTCGTGTCTGGGCCAGCAACGCACGCTAAAGGTGCGCGGAGCCAGGGCATGCGCTAGAGTGACGCCATACCTTCATCACGCATAACAAGAGCGAGACACCATGACTGACAAGAACACGCCCGTCACCTTCGGCACCGAAGACATCCTGCGCACCCTGTGCAACGCGGTCACCCACGTCCTTTCCGTCGGTACGCAGAGCGAAGTGCGCTATTCCGGGATGGTCCAGCGCATCACCAAAACCGGTCTGAAGCCGGATATCGGCTGTTTTGTGCTGTTCGACGGCGGTTTTTCCGGTCTGGTCGTGATCAACTTTTCCGCTGCCGCCGCGATGGAGCTCTACGAGCGCTACCTGCTCAGCATGGGCATGGCCAAGGAAGAACTGGCCACCAGCCACACCTCCGATGAAGTCGGTAATGTGATGGGCGAACTGATGAACCAGATTGTCGGCGACTTCACCGGCAAGATCGCCCGTGATCTGCAAACCCACATCACCCAGAACCAGCCCAAGATGGTGGCCCTGAACAAGCAGGTCATGCTCAGCGTGGATGCCAATCTGGACCAGCCGGAAGCCCGCCGCGTCACCTTCTTCACGGGGCGCAACAACATCTTCTATCTCGAGCTGGCGATGGATCGCACCGAGTTCATCAAGATGAACGAGTTCGAGGCCAGCGATGCGCCGGACCCGGACGAACTGCTCGCCCAGGTGGTTGCCGGCAAAAACCCGGCCCCGGCCGCGTCGACCGTCGCCGACAGCAACGATCACGACGAATTGCTGAAATCGCTCGGGATGTAAGGGTTTTCCTGCGGTCGACCGCAAAACAGACCGTAAATCGAGGCCGCGCTGCTACCATCGCGGCCTTTTTCATTGCTGCTCAGGCCGCCTGCTCATGACCGCTGTCCCGCCCGCCAACCCCCACACCCTGCTCGAAGATGCGCAAGCCCTCTTCATCGGCACCCTGCTGGTCGCCTCCGGCGTCGTCATGTTCAAGACCGCCGGCCTGCTCACCGGCGGCACGGCCGGCCTGACCTTCCTCCTGCACTATCTGACCCAGCGTCCGTTCGGCCTGCTCTTCGTGCTCGCCAACCTGCCTTTCTTCTGGCTGGCCCTGCGCCGCATGGGGGGCGCTTTCACGCTCAAGACCTTCGTGGCAATCGGCCTGCTGGCGGTGATGACGGAAGGCGCGCCGCAGGTTCTGCATTTCGATGTCCTGCACCCGCTGGTCGCGGCCATTCTGGGCGGATTTACGATGGGCGTGGGCTTTCTGATCCTGTTTCGTCACCGCGCCAGCCTGGGCGGCTTCAACGTCCTGGCGCTCTATCTTCAGGACAAACTCGGCTGGCCGGCGGGCAAGGTCTTGCTCGCCATTGATGCCGCTGTGCTGCTCGGTGCTTTTTTCGCTGTCCCGCCCGAGCGCGTAGCTGCCTCGCTGATCGGCGTGCTTGCGCTCAACCTCACCATCACGATGAACCACAAACGCGGCCGCTACATCTCGTTCTGAACGGTAAGAACAATGTGACGGCTAAGCCGCCGTGACGGCTGCATCCCAGACCGGCGCGCCACCTGCCGCCTGATGGCATAACCAGGCACGCACTTCGAACTCCAGCTGGTGGTAATCGGCCAGCATGTGATTGCAAAGCTGGTAGAACGCCTTGTCGTGATCGGCTTCCTTGAGATGCGCGAGTTCGTGCACCACGATCATTTCGAGAAACGGCTCGGGCGCACTGCGGAACAGGCTGGCAATGCGGATTTCCCGGCGCGTCGACAGCCGTCCGCCCTGAACCCGGGCAATCCGGGCATGCGTACCCAATGCCTGCTGCACCTGCTGCAACTTCCCGTCGTAGCAAACGCGCGCCAGCGGCGGGGCATTGCGCAGATAGCGCGCACGCAGCGCATCGACATAGTTGAACAAGGCCTTGTCGGTGCGGATGTCGTGCAAACGCGGATACTTGCCACGCAGCCAAGCCCCCATCCGGTCGGCTGCGATTGCCTGACGGACCTGATCGATGATCGCAGGCGGATAGCCCGCCAGCGCGCGCAGATGCGGTTCGCCGCTCATGCCGTTTGCAGCCGGATGACCGGCACCACCGCCTGCGGATCACGCAGGAGATCGGCCAGGGTATGCCGGTCCAGCACCGCCCACATCGCCGCCAGCGCTTCGCCAAAGACGCCGCGCAAGGCACAGCCGCCGGTAATCCGGCAGCTGGCATCCGCCCCCATGCACTCGACCAGCGCAAAGTCGCGCTCGGTGTGACGCAGCACCGCCCCCAGGCCAATCTCGGCCGGCGGCTTGGCCAGACGCATGCCACCGCCCTTGCCGCGGACGGTCTGGACATAACCGCCGTGCCCCAGATGCAGGGCGACTTTCATCAAATGGCTCTCCGAGACGGCGTGCCGCTCGGCAATTTCGCCAATATTGACCAGTCGACCGTCGTGCGCGCCTAGGTACAGCAAGACGCGCAGGCTGTAATCGGAAAAGCGGCTCAGGTGCATGCGATAAAGGGCATCAAAAGTGGCATTCGAAATGTTGATTATAGAAAGCCGAGGCTTTAGCATAAACTGGAATTTCAAATTCCGGTTTAATCACCCGCCTTTGCCGCCCCGCCGCAGCGGGACTGCCTCACGGATCGCCTCATGTCTTCAGCCAAACCCCCGCGCAAAATCATCGACATCAAACCCGCCGGCGACCCCGAGGCCAAGGTCTATCCCCGTTCGGTCGACGGCCCGTTCACACGCTGGCGCTGGTTTTTCGTCTGGCTGACCCAGATCGTCTTCTACGGCATCTGCTGGATTCCCTGGGAGGGCCGCCAGGCCGTGCTCTTTGATCTGGATGCCCGCAAGTTCTATCTGTTTGACCTCGTGCTCTGGCCGCAGGACACGATCTATCTGGTCATGCTGATGATCATCGGCGCCCTCGCCCTGTTTTTATTCACCGCCGTTGCCGGGCGCCTGTGGTGCGGCTACAGCTGCCCGCAAACCGTCTACACGGAGATTTTCCTGTGGATGGAAAAGAAGATCGAAGGCGACCGCGCCCAGCGCATCAAGCTCGATGCGCAGCCCTGGCATGCCCGCAAACTGGCCATCAAAGGCGCCAAGCACCTGGCGTGGTCGCTCTTTGCGCTGTGGACCGGGATCACCTTCGTCGGTTACTTTGTGCCCATCCGTGAGTTGCTGGGCGAATTGCTCGCTTTTTCGGCCGGCGCCTGGTCCGTCTTCTGGGTCCTGTTCTACGGCGGCATGACCTACGGCAATGCCGGTTTCCTGCGCGAGCAGATGTGCCGCCAGATCTGTCCCTACGCCCGCTTCCAGTTCGTGATGCTCGATCCGGACACGCTGATCATCGCCTACGACACGCAGCGCGGCGATCCGCGCGGTGCCCGCCCCAAAGGCACCGATCCCAAGGCCGCCGGCCTCGGCGACTGCGTCGATTGCGGCATCTGCGTGCAGGTCTGCCCGACCGGCATCGACATCCGCGAAGGCCTGCAGAACGAGTGTATCGGCTGTGCCGCCTGTATCGATGCCTGCGATCAGGTGATGGACAAACTCAACTACCCGCGCGGCCTGATCCGCTATTCGACGGAAAACGCCATTGCCCAGCGCTATACCCTGGACACGGTCATCCGCCGGGCCATCCGGCCGCGCGTGCTGATCTACGCCCTGCTCCTCGGCGCGCTCGCCATCGGCACTGCCTGGTCGCTCGCCACGCGCCCGGTCCTGCGCGTCGAAATCCAGAAGGATGACCGCACGGCGCTCGCCCGCGAAGCCGACGACGGCCAGATCGAAAACACCTTCCGCCTGCGCATCCTGAACGCCGGCCACGCCCCGCGTCGCCTGCAGGTGAGTCTGCTTCAGGATCAAGGCCTGCAACTCGCCGGCGAAACAGCCCTGACCATCCCGGCAGGCGAATACGGCGCCCTGACCTTGAGCGTCCGCGCCGAGCCCGGCAGCCTGCCGCAAGGGCCGAACCGGATTGATTTCAAGGTTAGCGACCCGCAGGATGCCAGCCTGTCCGCGACCGAAAAATCGAAATTCTGGATGCCGTAAAGGCAAAAAAATGGCCCCGCTCACGACACGCGGGGCCATGGATGACGCGGTCTTTTACTTTAAACGTGGTACCGGCGCCGGCAATGGGCGGGTCGGCAAGCTCGCTGGTAAGCGCGCCGCCAACACCGCCGTATTCGGCAGCCGGAAGCTGTCGACCGCCTGCATCAACTCAAGCGACTGTTCCTCCAGACTTTCCGCTGCGGCAGCCGCTTCTTCGACCAGTGCTGCATTTTGCTGCGTCACTTCATCCATGCGGCTCACCGCAACCGTTACCTGCTCAATGCCCGTACGCTGCTGCTGGCTGGCGAGGCTGATCTCTGCCAGCATGCCGGCAACCTGGCTGACGCTGGTGACAATGTTTTCCATGGTATTCCCGGCCTGGCTCACCAATCGATTGCCTTCGGCCACCTCCGCCACGGACGCCTCGATCAAGCCCTTGATTTCGCGTGCAGCCACCGCACTGCGCTGCGCAAGATTACGAACCTCGGTCGCCACCACCGCGAAGCCGCGCCCCTGTTCGCCCGCCCGTGCCGCTTCCACTGCGGCATTCAGCGCCAGGATATTGGTCTGGAAGGCGATGCCGTCAATCACGCCGATGATGTCACCGATCTTGCGCGAACTCTGCTCAATCGCGCCCATCCGCTGGATCACCGCGCCCACCAACGCCCCGCCTTCACTGGCGACGCTATTCGAGTGCGTGGCCAGACGGGCTGCTTCCTGGGCCGTCTCAGCGTTCTGACGTACGGTTTCGCTCAGTTGGGTCATCGAACTGGCCGTTTGTTCCAGGCTCGCCGCCTGCGCCTCTGTCCGGGTCGACAGATCCTGGTTGCCGGCGGCGATTTCCTGCGCGGCCGTATGAATGGCCGCCGACGCCTGCTTGATCTGCCCGACGACCTCGCGCAGATTCAGCACCGTCTGGTTCGCATCGGACTTCAAGGCACCGAAGACCCCGGCATAATCCCGCTCGATGGTTTGCGTCAGATCGCCCTGGGCCAGCCGGTCGAGGATGTCCAGCGTGGCGTCCAGCGCCTCCTGCGTGGTGTCGAGCAGGCGGTTGGTCCGCTCACCCAGCATGGCAAAGAACCCCTGCTTCCCGGCCAGATCAATCCGTTTGGCGAGATCGCCCTCTGCGGCTGCACTGACGATCTCGCCGACCTCCGCTTCGACCCGCACTTCAGCCGTCCGGTCCACCCACTCGGCGATTGTCCCGAGACGCTCGCCGGTTTCGCTGAGCACCGGGTTGGCTGTCACGCTCAAGGCGCAATCTCCGACCTGCAGATGTGCCGTATGGGGCGCCTGCAACCCTGCCAGCAGGTCTGCCTGATGCGCCGGCACGCGGTGGAAACGGTCAATATTCTGGCCGAGCAAGGCATCCGCATCGAAATCCGGCAATTGCCTGCGAATGCCCGCCTCAGCCCCCTTGAGCAGGCGATGCACGGATTTATTCACGTAAATGATCTTGCGCTCGGCATCCGCGATCATGACCCCGGTACTCACATTGTCGAGCGCCACCCGGATACGCTGATTGGCCGAGGCAACGGCACGCTCGGTTTCGATGCGTTGCCGCAGGTCCTGCTGCATGCGCTTCATGTTGGCAAACAGGCTCCCTTCATCGCCCGGCCGTAAATCCACCGCATTATCGAGTTTGCCCTCGGCAATGGCCTGCGCCAGCGCAACGGCGGCGGCCGGTTCGCCGCCCAACTGGGCCAGGATGCCGATGATCAGACGATGCGCGACCCACACGGTCAGCGACACGGCGAGCACCATGGTGCCCGCGATCACCAGCAACCAGCGTTGGGCCGCCACCTGGTGCGCCGTGGCCACGGCCAGCAGTTCACCCGCCAGCTGCTCCTCGATATCCTTCAGTTGATCGATGCGCTGGGTGGCCTTGGCAAACCAGTGCAAGGCATCCATCCCGAGCGAAACGGACTGCACCTGGGCGAGCGCCGATTCCCGCAGGGCCTTGACCTCGGCAAACACCGGTGTCGCTTGGGCCGTATTGAGCAGGCTCAGCTGTTGCGGGCTGGCATAGCTGGAAAAAGCGGAGAACCAGGCATCCTGCGTCGCCATCACCGTGAGCAGGCGGCGCAGGCTCTCAGAGCTGAAGCGATCGGCCCCGATGATGTTGGCCATCGTGGCCCGCTCGATCCCGGCAAACTCCTTGGCTTGCAGGAAGGCGCCATAAGCCGTGGCCAGACGGGTTACCTCGGCATCCCGCGAGAGCACCGATGAGGTCGCCACAACCCGCAGCAAGCCTGAAATCGTCCCGGTGTAATAAGCCACAGCATCGCCGCCGGAAATCTGCAATGCACTCACCGCCTGCCGCTTGCCATCCAGCTGCGCCATGCCATTTCGGAACGACCCGATCTGGGCGACCAATTCATCACCGTAAGCGGCCGCATCAAAATCGAGCAACTGCGCCTCGAGTGCTTGCTGGGCACCATCCACCACCTGACGCTGGGCGTGCAGTTCAGCCTGGAAGCGCGCCCCCTTGCTGCCAATGAACCCGGCACTCATGCCGCGTTCCTTCTGCATCTCATGCACCAGGCGGCCAATCGCCACCGATACATGCGAGAGCGACTGCAGGGCCGTCATTTCCCTGACCTATTGCCAGCGCGAAGCCGCCGATGAAAAAGCGAACCCCAGCATGCACACCAAGGGAATCAGGATCAACCACAGCAACCGGTCACGTATACGCATTCTTGTCTCCACCCGTTCAGGCAGCGCCCACCGCGGACGCGCGTGCCTTCCGGGAAGCGAGCCTAACGTTTCCACCCCGGCCATGGCGTTGATGTGAATCACATTGCTCAGGGCGGGCTCACGACGGACAAACGGCGAGACAACGCGCTGCCCCGCGCTGCAAAAGCAGTCTAAAATCCGCCGGCTGTCACCCTCCCTGCCCGGACCATGAAAATCCTTCGCCTGCGCCTGAAAAACCTCAATTCGCTGAAAGGCGAATGGCTGATCGATTTCAGCCAGCCGCCCTTTGCCGATAACGGGTTGTTCGCGATCACCGGGCCGACCGGGGCCGGCAAATCGACCTTGCTCGATGCCATCTGTCTCGCGCTCTACCATCAGACGCCGCGTCTCGACCGTATTTCGGCCAGCGACAACGACATCATGACCCGGCACACGGCGGACTGTCTGGCCGAGGTCACCTTCGAGGTCAAAGGCACCGCCTACGTCGCCTTCTGGAGCCAGCGCCGGGCACGGGACAAGACAGACGGCGCCCTGCAGGCCCCCAAGGTCGAACTGGCCCGTGGCGATGGCGAGATTCTCGCCAGCCAGGCCAAGGACAAGCTAGACCACATCGCCCGCATCACCGGCCTCGACTTTCCCCGCTTCACGAAATCCATCCTGCTCGCCCAGGGCGGCTTTGCCGCCTTTCTCAATGCCAATGCCAATGATCGGGCCGAACTGCTGGAAGAGCTCACCGGCAGCGACATCTACGGCGAGATTTCCAAAGGCGTTTTCGAACAGGCCCGGGCAGCGCGCGAACAGCTTGCCCAGCTGACCGCCCGCGCCGATGGCATGCAACTGCTCAGCGAGGACGCCCGGACCCATCTCAACAACGAGATTCAGGCCCTGTCGGCCCAACAACAGCAGCAACAGCAGGCAGCCCAAGCCCTGACCCAGCAACACCAATGGCGTCTCGACCTGGCGCAGGCAGAACAGGCCGCCGCCGAGGCCCGAGAGCGCCTGCACGCGGCCCGGCAAGCGCAGGCGGAAGCCGCACCCGAACTCGCCCGCCTCGCTCTGGCCGAACCGGCACGTGCACTGCAAGCCATCCTTGAACGGCACCGGGCAGCCCAGGCCGCGTTACAAACCACGCGCGAACAAGCTGCGGCCCAGGCCGCCACACACCGGCAATGGCAGCAAGCAGCGCAGCAACAGGGCCTGCAGGCGGCTCAACTGGCGGCCGCGCTCGACACCGCCAGCCAGCGGACCCTGTCCCGCATCCAGGCCGCCTGCCACGAACTGGACACCCAGTTTGCCGCCGCGCCCCAAACCGCACGCCTGGGCGAAGCGCTGGTTGCCTGGACACGTGATTTCACCGAAATCCGCACCCTCCGGACCCAGCTCGCCAGCCAGCAGCACACCCTGGCCCAAATCGGCAGCCAACTGAGCGCACTGGAAAAAAACCGGATCGAGCAAACGGCGACGGTCGACCGTACCCAACAGGCCAAAATCGCGGCGGATGCCACGCTGGCCACGCTCGAGCAGGCCCAGCACGCCCGCCTGGACGGACGCCCGCTGACGCTTTGGCGCGAGGGCACCCAGGCCGCACAGCAGGCTCTGGCCCATTGGCAGGCCCTCGCAGAACTCGCCACGCAGCGGCAAGCCCTGGCTGAGCAAGCACAAGCGCTGGCAACGCGGATCGAGCGCGGGCAACTGGCGATGGCCAATGGCCAGACCGCCCTCGCCGCCTTGCGCCAACGCTATAAACAGCAATCGGACAGCGTCGCCGACAAGAAAAAACTGCTCGAACAGGAACAGCGCATCAAGGGCCTCGATGCCCTGCGCCGCGAACTCCAGCCGGACACCCCGTGCCCGCTCTGCGGGTCGTCGTCGCACCCGGCCGTGGCCGATTATGCCGCGCTCGATATCGACCAGAGCCGGCTCGCTCTCAAGGCCGCCGAAGACGCCCTGGCCCAGATTCATGAGGCCGGCAGCCAGGCCAAGGCGAGCCTGGCCGCCCAGGAAGCCGAACAGAAAAGCTGGCAGGAACAACGTGCCCAGATGGACCGGCAGATTGCGGCCTGGCAGACGCTCTGGACCGCGCGCCTGACTGCACTCGGTGATGCCGAGCCGACGGTCGACGTCTGGCAGGCACCGGAAATGCTGGCCCATGCCGTGCGCGATGCAGCGGCGGCGGCAGCCCGACAAGCCACCGCCCTGCAAGCCATCGATGCGGCGGAGCAGGCCCTGACCCAGGCCCGGCAACAGGCCAGCCAAGCCACCCAGGCCTGGCAAACGGCACAAAACGGGCTCGCCCTGCTGGAACGGGATGGCCAGGCCCTGCTCTCCCGCCAGACCGAATTCACGCAAGCCCAGGCCGCGACGCTCACGGCGCTGCACGCTCAGGAAAACGCACTCGCAGACAACCTCCGCGCAGCCGGCCAGGATGTTCCCGAAGCCAACGCATGGAGCGCCGAATGGTGCGAAACCTGGCTGGCCGAGCAGCACGCGCGCTGGCAGGACTGGCAAGCCTGCCAACAACGCCGTCAGGCGCTGGGGGCAACCCTGATCGAACAGACGCATCAGTGCAAGGAAGACGCCGCCCTCGCCCGCCACTGGCAAAGCACACGCGAAGCAGCGGTCACCGACCCCGCACCGAGCGAATTGGCCCCTGAAACCGAGTTGACCGCCGGCGACCCGATCTGTCTCCCGGACGGCCCGGATGCGATCACTGCGGCGCGGACCCGGCTCGACCAACTGAGCACCGCCTATACCGCCGCCCGGCAAGCCTTGGCTGCCAGCCATGGGCGCCAGGAAGAGCTGGCCCGTCAGCTGGCAGCGCAGGCGCACGCTGCCAACATGGCCGACACGGCCTGGCAGCAGGCCCTGGCTGCCAGCCCCTTTGCGGATGCGGCAGCCCATGCCGCCGCACAGCTCTCGCCCGAGGCACAGCAGGCCCTTGAGCAACGCCAGCGCACCCTTGAGCAGGCCGTACAGCAGGCGAGCGCACTGCTGGCCGCTGCCGAAGCCAAGCGACAACAGTGCCTCGATCACCCGCCGGCCACGCCGGATGGCAGCCCGTCGGCCGAGATCGCCCCGCTGAACGAACTCCAGGCTCATCTGCACGCACTCGACGCCGCCCGCCAGCAACTGGCCGAATCCCTGGGGCGGCTGCGTGCCGAATTGTTGCAGGACGATAGCCTGCGAACCAGCCGCCAGGCCCTGTTTGCGGAGATTTCAGAAAAAACCGCCGACAGCGATCTCTGGCAGCGCCTCGATGGGCTGATCGGCTCCGCGCGCGGCGACAAATACCGGAAGTTCGCCCAGGGCCTCACCCTCGATCACCTGCTGCGCCTCGCCAACCGCCACCTGCTGCGGCTCCATGCCCGCTATACCCTGCGCCGCAAGGCGGTGGGCGAACTGGAACTGGAAATTGTCGATACCTGGCAGGGCGACGTCAGCCGCGATACCCGGACCCTCTCCGGCGGCGAGAGCTTTCTCGTCAGCCTCGCGCTGGCCCTCGCCCTCTCCGATCTGGTCAGTCACAAGACCTCGATCGACTCGCTCTTCCTCGACGAAGGCTTCGGCACACTCGATGGCGAGACGCTGGAAATCGCGCTCACAGCGCTCGATACGCTCAACGCCAGCGGCAAGACCATTGGCGTGATCAGCCATGTGGAGAGCCTGAAGGAACGCATTCCGGTCCAGATCTGCGTTGATAAAGGCGGTGGCATCGGCCACTCGCGCCTCACGATCCGCACCGGCTAAGTACCGTCTGAGCGCCGGCTGAGCGCCGGCCCAGGCCGCGTTACTCGTCGGGGACGTGCAGGTCGAGCTGGAGCAGGCCTTGGCCGACCCGACCCAGTTCCGCAATCAGACGGGTGAAAATGCGCTCCGCAAGGTCTGCATGATCGTCCCGCAAGGCACGCTCCAGCGCCGCAGCCGCCTCACCGGTTTCCATGACGCCGAGCATCAGCGACACCCCTTTCAGGGAATGGGCGAGCCGGATCTGGGTCATGCGCTCGGCTTTGGCGACCGCATCGCGGAATTCCTGCTCAAAGTTGCGCACCTGCGTTTCGCGGTATTTTTTCAGGACCCGCAGGTAAAGCGGTAATTTTCCGCCCGTCTGCGACAGGCCAAGTGCCACTTCAACCCCCGGCAAATCCAGCGTTTCCGCCGTCAGCGGCGGCGGGCGTCCGGCCTCCGCCGCATCGGCCGGCACGGGATTGCCCTGCGGCGGGAAATGAACCAGGAACTGGCTGTACACATCATCCAGCCGAACCGGCTTGGCGATATGTCCGTTCATGCCGACAAAATGACAGCGGGCCTTGTCTTCAAAAGACGCATTCGCCGTCAGTGCGATGATCGGCAGGCATTCGCCATCCGGGGTGCTGCGCAGGCGACGGGTGGCTTCGTAGCCATCCATGACCGGCATCTGACAATCCATCAAGACCACATCCGGACGCTTGCGGGTCACGGCATCGATGGCCTGAACGCCGTCTTCGGCAAAGCGCGGATTGATGCCGACCGACATCAGCAATTCGCCGATCACCTCGCGATTGACCTCGATATCTTCCACCACCAGCACATCCAGATGACGGAACGGCGCCCAATTCTGATTGCCGCCACCCCGGCGGTCGCGGCGCAGGTCGACCGGATCGGACAAGCCAAGGCAATTGGCCAGTTCGACATAGAGCTGACGCGCCGAAATCGGCTTGCCGAGCAGGCTGTCGATCCGTCCCACCAGATCGCGCAACTCTTCGTGGTGGCTGTAGGCGGACACCAGAATCATCGGCGGCACCTTGCCGCCATCCCGGGCAAGCGCATCGCGCAAGCGGTCGATCAGTTCCAGGCCGGACATGCCCGGCATCTTCCAGTCGATGAAGGCCGCCAAAAATGGGGGGCCTTTGTGCCGCGCGACCATTTCCAGCGCTTCTTCACCGGTCGCCGCTGTCAGCGTTTGCAAGCCCAGATGCCCCAGGATACGTGACAGGATTTCCCGCGCGGTCAGGCTATCATCGACCACCAACACCGGCTGCTCGGCATGGATTGCCAATTTGGCCGCCAGTGCCGCGATGCCTGAACGGCGATCCTTGCGGATATGGCGGAAACGGGCGGTAAAGTGAAAGGTACTGCCCTTGCCCAGTTCGCTTTCAACCCAGATTTTTCCGCCCATGCGCTGGACCAGGAAGCTGGAAATGGCCAACCCCAAACCCGTCCCGCCATATTTGCGGGTTGTCGACGCATCGGCCTGGGAGAAAGGCTGGAAGAGACGATCCTGTTCCTCGGGCGCGATCCCGATGCCGTTATCCTGGACGGAGAAATGCAGTTCCACCAACTCCGGCGTGACTTCGCCATCCTGGACTTTGACGAGGACACGCCCGCCGGCTGAAAACTTGATCGCGTTCGAGAGCAGATTGGTCAGCACCTGCCCGAGGCGCATTGCATCGCCCCCCAACACCCGGCTGTCGTCCTGAATGTCGTAATTGAGCTCGATCCCCTGCTGCTCTGCACGCAAGGCCACGACAGCCGACAATTGCTCGAAGACGCTCTCGAGTACAAAGGGCGCTTCTTCCAGTTCAAGCCGTCCGGCTTCGATTTTCGAAAAATCGAGGATCTCGTTGATGATGTGCAGCAAGGACTCCGACGCCAGACGAATTTTGGAGAGGTAATGCCGCTGGCGCTCGTTGAGGCGGGTCCGCTGACAGAGTTCGACCATCCCGATGATGGCATTCATCGGTGTCCGGATCTCATGGCTCATGTTGGCCAGAAACCGGCTCTTGGTCTCGGTGGCTGCCTGCGCTTTGCGCTGAAGCGACAAGGCCTCGTCTTCACGCTGCTTGAGACCGGTCACATCCGAGACCGTTTCGATCGCGCCGATCAACCGCCCCTGCTCATCACGCAGGGGGGAGGCTGTCACCGAAAGGTGACGACCGATGATCGGGAAATAATGCTCCAGGACATAGACCTCCTGCCCCGCCAGCATGCTCAGTTCGTCACGATAAATCGACGCATCACGCGAGAATTGCCCTTTGGCAATCTGCTGCGCCAGGAGATCGGTCGGCTCTTTGTAGAACATGCGCCAGAGATCGGTGCGGCCGATATAGTCCGCTGCCCGAATGCCAAAGACCTGCTCACTGGCTGCGTTGAAATAAGTGCAACGGCCGGTGGTATCGACCACCAGCACCGGCAAGGGCAAGTGATCGAGAATGCGGGCCATGGCCGAGAGGTCGGGCGAGTCGGCACTTCCCTGGGCTGCGACCTGCTGCTGCCGACGCATCAGGTGGCGGTTCAGGCGGGCAGCGAGCAAGGCCAGGCCGCCCGATGCCGTACAGACATCATCCGCGCCGGCGTCCAGATAAGCGGCCTGATGATCACACTCGGACTCCGCCAGCACCAAGACGGGCACGCCCGACAGCGAGGTCAGACGGCGGATGCCCGTTACCCATTCAAGGGTATCCTGGCCATCGGCAAGCAGGATCAGGTCTGGCCGCGCACGCGCGGCCTCAGCCACAAGTGCGGAGAACGAATCCATCTCGCAGCAGCTGGCATCGGGTGGCAGGCAATCCGCCGGAAACAGCCGCCCGGCCCGATCACCCAGGAAGAGAAATCGGGCATGACCATCGCGTTGCGAGGAAGTGGGCGTCATGCGGAAGCCTTGTCAGGAGGCCAAACAGGAAGGATTCCACTTTGACGCGCCGCCGTTGTGCTGTCAAGGCATGCGGCCCCTGAACTGAGCGCCCTCAGGGACAGGCGCCACTCAGATCACACACGGTGCTGGTTGGGGCAGCCTCCGGTGCAAGCTCGACAAGCGCTGCGACAAAGCCATCCGGATTACCCAGCCATGGCATGGGATCGAAGCGTTGCGCGGTATCGCCCTGGCTCAGCACAAGGCATGGAAAGCCCTGACCACCGACGGCCTGCAGGTACGCCCGGCTTTCGGCCACATGCTGCGCGACCGGGCCGAGCATGGCTTCCGCGTGCGCCCGTTCGAACGCTGCCGGTGCCAGCCCGGCACGCACGGCCAGGTCCGTCAGCGTCGACAACGCGCTTATCGACGCTCCCCGGACATAATGCGCCCGCTGCAGTACCCCCAGGTAGGCGACCGGATCGCCTTGCATGGCCTCGACTGCGAGGATTGCGGCAATGGGCGGGGTCGAATCAAAGATCACCGACTGATCCTTGAGCAAGCCATCCCGGTACGCCTCGCTAAAGGGCAAGCCGGTCAGGCTGGCAATGCGCTCATCGTGACTCAGTACGTAATCCCGCAATGCCGGGCTGACGGCGAGCCGAGCCTGCCCGGACAACATCCCGCCGCCATGGAGCACGACCTCGAGCCCGGCGGCGCGTGCCGCAGCGATCAAGGGCGAGATGGCGTAGCACCAGCCGCAATACGGATCAAAAATGTAATGCAAACGCATGCTCACCCCGCTCATGCATAGGCCGCCGTGACCACGGCGCGGAGATGTTCGCCTTGCGTCACTTCGCGGGCAAAGGCCTCGGCATAGTCGCCGTAGCTGATTCGGCTCTGGCCGTCCGCATCGGCAATCAAACGATCGCGGCCAACCCGATAGCCGCCCCGCCGCGCGCCCGGCTCGATCAGGGCGGCCGGCGCAAAGAAGGTCCAGTCCAGATCATCGGCAGCCTGGAGTACGGCCAGGGCCTCGCGATGCGCCAGGGCAATGGCCTTGTAGGCAGCCGGGAACATGGGGGAGTCCACCAGTTGCTGCCCCGGGGCCAGATAGAGGCTGCCGGCGCCGCCGACCACCATGACGCGACGGACACCCGCCTGACGGGCGGCGCGGACCAGGCGGGCCGTCATCAACGGCAGGGCATCGGCTTGATCCGGCGGCGGCGCATAAGCGCTGACCAGAACATCGTGCCCGGTCAGTGCGCGGGCGAGTTCGGCCTCATCCTGCAGGTTGACCGCCAGCGGGAGGGCTGCGGCCAGTTCGCCCGGCAAGACACGCCCCGGGCGCAGCAGCGCGGTCACGGCATGCGGATGCGCGAGCAACTGTTGGGTGATTTCACGGCCAATCTGGCCGGTGCTGCCAATCAAAGCGATATTCATGGTGATCCTCCGGTTCGGGATGTCAGGTTTGCGATGCAGCGCAGTATGCTGGCTTGCCTGAGTGCAAAAAACCGGGTATTACGTCCATATTTGTTGCACAGATCGAGCAAATCATGGATCGACTCACCGCCATGCGCGTCTTCGTCGAGGTCGTTCAGGCCGGCAGCCAGACAGCAGCGGCAGACCGCCTAGACATGTCGCGCGCCATGGTCACGCGCTATCTCGCCGAACTCGAAGCCTGGCTCGGCGAACGCCTGCTGCACCGGACCACCCGCCGCCTGAGCCTGACCGATGCCGGCCAGGCCTGCCTGCTGCGCTGCCAGCACGTGCTCGCCGAAGTCGACGAACTGGAAGCCATCGCCGATGCCCGCCATGCCGAACCGAGCGGGCCGGTGCGCATCACCTGCGCGCCCTCCATCGGGCGGGTTTTCCTGATGCCGGCGATGGTCGACTTTCTCGCGCGCTATCCCAAGGTTCAGGTCGATCTCCAGTTTTCCGACCGGGGCGTCAATCTGGTCGAAGAGCGCATCGATATCGCCCTGCGCATCACCAACGTACTCGACCCGACCCTGATTGCCCGCCAGCTCGGCACCTGCCACTCCCTGCTCTGCGCCAGCCCGGACTATCTGGCCCGACACGGCATGCCAACGCGGCCCGAAGACCTGAGCCGGCACAATTGCCTGACCTACACCTACATCTCGCGCAGCGAATGGCGCTTGTCGCGCGGCAACCAGACGCTGCCCGTGCAGGTCGGCGGCAACCTGAGCGGGAATGAGGTCAGTTGCCTGCTCGACGCAACCCTGGCCGGCATGGGCATCAGCATGCAACCCCGCTACCTTGCCACTCATGCCCTGGCCCGCGGCGAACTGGTTCCCGTCCTCCCCGAATGGTCGGTACCCACGCTGGGCTTCCACGCCCTGTACACCTCGCGCCGCTACCAGCCCGCCGCCCACCGCAGCCTGCTCGACTTTCTCGCGGAACGCATGGCCAATGCCGACTTCTAAGCCCCGCACCGGCATCGCGACACGGCGGTCACCGCTACGCAGCCCCGGTTCCCGATTCCGTTTTTCATCCCGCACGCCATTTCCGGCGCTCCCTGACGGTCGACCGCCGGAAACGCCGTCAAACCCCATGCCCCTCAAGCCCATATCCCCGATCCCGACCACGCCCCTCGTTGCCCATATTGCCGCGCATGTCCGCCAGCGCTTCATGGGCGAAGGCTCCGGCCACGACTGGTTCCACATCGAGCGCGTCTGGCGCCTCGCCCGCCGGATCGCCGAAGCCGAAGGTGCGCCGCTAGAAGTCGCCGAACTCGGCGCCCTGCTGCACGACATTGCCGACTGGAAATTCCATGCCGGTGACGACAGCATCGGCCCCCGTACCGCACGCACCCTGCTCGAACAGGCCGGGGCAGCGCCGGCCCTGATCGACAGCGTGGTCGACATCGTGGCCAGCATTTCCTTCAAAGGGGCTGGCGTCGCCACGCCCATGGCAAGCCTGGCCGGTGCCTGCGTGCAGGATGCCGACCGCCTCGATGCCCTGGGCGCCATCGGCATCGCCCGCTGCTTCGCTTATGGCGGCCATGCCGGACGTCCCCTCTACGACCCCGAGGACAGCCCCGTCCTGCACGCCAGCGCCGAGGCCTACAAAGCTGCCCGTGGCACCAGCCTCAATCACTTCCACGAAAAACTCTTCCTCCTCAAAGACCGGATGAACACCGCCACCGGCCGCCGTCTGGCCGAAGCACGCCACCAGTTCATGCACGCCTTCGTCGACCGCTTTCTGGCCGAGTGGCAGGGCGAGGATGCGCCGCTGTAAGGCGTCTGTTTGGCAAAATTCTCCATTCCGGCTATAAGGCCTCACCCGATCTGAACGCACCCTTTGCATCGACCCTGGCATGACCTCAAGCCCCACCGACACCCCGCTTCGTATCCGCCTGGAAGACCTGACCGGTCAGGCGGCCCCGCGTCTGGCCGAACTGGCCCACGCCCTCTCGCTTCCCACCGAGGGCGAGGCCGAGTTTGCCTTGCAGCTGACGGTCGACGGCCTGCAGTTGCAGGATCTGGCCAAGGGGGCCGGTGGGCCGGTGCGGGTCGATTTTGTCGAGGGCGCGCTGGCCCATCGTCGGCAGCAAGGCGGCGGCAGCGGGCAGATGATTGCCAAGGCGATCGGCGTCCAGCCCGGCGTCCGGCCGAGCTTGCTCGATGCGACGGCCGGCCTGGGCCGGGACAGTTTTGTCTTTGCCTGCCTGGGCTGCCCGGTCTGGATGACCGAGCGCCAGCCGCTGATCGGCGCCCTGCTCGCCGATGGTCTGGCACGGGCGGCGCAGGACCCGGATGTCGCGCCCATTGTCAGCCTGATGCGCTTTCTGCCCGGCGATGCGATCACGCAGATGCGCGCCTGGTCCGGCGAGGCACCGCAGGTCATCTACGTCGATCCGATGTTCCCGCATCGCGACAAAAGCGCACTGGTAAAAAAGGAAATGCGCGTCTTCCGACCGCTGGTCGGCGATGACAACGATGCCCCGGCCCTGCTCGCCGCGGCACTCGATCTGGCGACGCACCGCGTGGTCGTCAAGCGCCCGCGCAAAGCGCCGATCATCGACGGCCCGGCGCCGGCCTATGCGCTGGAGGGCAAATCCAGCCGCTTCGACATCTATCCGAAAAAAGCCCTGAAAGCGAAGTCGACCGTCGGCGACGCAGGTTGAACGACGGGCGGCAGGCCCGTCGCCGCCCCGATGCCGGCGCAAAATCGGCCTGCCGCGCAACAGCCAGCGCCGGCCCATGCGACAATAGCGCCCATGCGACCCCTAGCCTTTGTCGACCTGGAAACCACCGGCGCCACCGCCGGCGAAGATCGGATCACCGAAATCGGAATTGTTGAAGTCGATCCGGACGGCAGCGTCCGCGAGTGGCAACAACTGGTCAATCCGGGCCAGCCCATCCCCCCCTTCATCGAGCAGCTCACCGGCATCAGCAATGCCATGGTGGCGACTGCCCCGCCGTTTTCTGCCGTGGCCGCCGAGGCCCTGGCCCGCCTGAGCGGACGCTTGTTCATCGCGCACAACGCGCAGTTCGACTACCGTTTCCTGAAGGCGGAGTTCAAGCGTCTCGGGCTCGATTTCCGGGCGCCGGTGGTGTGTACGGTGAAGCTTTCCCGGCACCTCTACCCTGACTACACGCGGCACAATCTGGACAGCCTGATCGAGCGCCACGGCCTGAATGCCGAAGCCCGCCACCGCGCCCTGGCCGACGCCCAGCTGATCCATCAGTTCTGGGACAAGATTCACGCCTCGCTCGATCAGGACAGCATTCTCGGTGCGCTCGATGCCCAGCAGGTGACGCCGAGCCTGCCGCCGGAACTCGATCCCGGCATCGTCGATCAACTGCCCGAAGTGGCCGGCATCTACCTCTTTTTCGGCGAGCATCTCGGCCGGGAGGAACAACCGCTCTTCGTGGGCCGTTGCCGCGACCTGCGCCAGCACATCCTGGCCCATTTCGTTTCACGCCCGAGCAGCGAGCGCAAGGCCAAGCTGGCCCGGGCCGTGCGCCGCATCGAATGGCACGAGATTCCCGACAACACCGAAGCGCAATTTCGCGAAAACGCCCTGTTGCGCCAATTGCAGCCCGCCTATAACCGCAAGCCCCGCAAGACCTGACCGGAGCACCGCCATGCAGACCACGTCACACGCCCTTCCCCACGCAACCGGCACACAGCGCATTTTGGGCCTGCTCGCCGCGTTGACCGTCGGCCTGGCCGGCCCGGCCCAAGCCGAGGAAGTCGGTTGCGTGACCACGGCCTGGAAGCTGATCGGCGCCAATCACCGGGTCTGCATTTCGGCCTACGACGACCCCAAGATCCCGGGCGTCACCTGCCACGTCAGCCAGGCCCGCACCGGGGGCGTCAAAGGCAGTTTCGGCCTGGCCGAAGACCCCTCGCAATTCTCGCTGGCCTGCCGCCAGATCGGGCCGATCACACTGCCGGAAAAGCTGCCGCAGGAAGAAGTGGTGTTCAGCGAAGACACCTCCCTGCTTTTCAAGGAAACCAAGATTCACCGCTTTGTCGATAAGCGGCGCAATGTGCTGGTCTATCTGGCGATCAGCCGCAAGCTGATCGATGGCGCACCCGCCAACGCCATTTCCACCGTGCCGATCCAGCCTTGGGCCGCCGCCGCCCCGGCGGTCACGCCCGCACGCTGAACGCCGGTACGGCGCCGGGCCGCGCTGGCGCACACTCACCCAGCCCACCCTGAATGTAATTTGGCCCGTTCAGACGGTCGACCGTCGGAAACGGGCCAAATTGCATCTTGCCTCCGGGACAGCCACGCCATCCCGGAAATGAGGCTCAGCGCAGGGGCTCAGTTCAGCTTTTCAGGGCTGCCGCAGCACTGCTTGAATTTCTTGCCGCTGCCGCACGGGCAGGGATCGTTGCGGCCCACCTTCGGCTCCTCGCGCTGCACGGTGCCGCCGGCGCGCTTGTTGCGCCAGAAGTTGTACAGGGTCTGCACGATGACCGGCAGGTTTTCCTGGATATCGCCGATGATGCGGGCTTCTTCGGCCGGCAGGAACCAGCGCTCGCCGGATTCTTCGGCATCTTCCTTGAGCATGCCGTTCAGGAAGAACATCGGCTCGATCAGCTCGGTCAGGTCTTCGGCATGCTTGCCGGCCAACTCGTACCAGTCACCGGCCAAACCGGCGCCATAGACATAGGCATCCGCCCAGGCCTCGTAATCGTATTCCTCGGAATTCTCCTCGACCGGATAGAGCAGGATCTCGACCGTGTCGTTCTCCATCAGGGAGCGCGCCACATCGTTATTCAGTCGCATGAGCAATTCGACGGTCTCGGCCACCGCCGGATCATCGGATTTTGCCCCCTCACCCAGCGCTTCGCTCAGCCAGACCGCCGGCTCAACCGGGACCGGCCCACTGACCACGGCGCAGAGCATGGCCTGGATTTCGTCGAGACGCATGGCTTCTTCGCCAAAAACCTCGGCTTCGAGGAGTTCTTCAAGACGATCAAGTTCGGTTTCAGTCAGGGGAGTGGGATTCATGGCAGCCTTCCAGTTCAAACAAGCGCCATGATACCGCTGTTTTGCCTCGCCCTTGCAGACAAAAGATGTCAAATATGTTACTTTTCGCATAATACAAAATGCAGTACTTGTTCTGCATTGGAATTTCAGGGCATTATCCCCCTTGAGAGAGATCAAAGAGCCCGCACAAGCGGGCCGGATTGCAGGGCCAACCCTCCCTTTCCCGCAAGGTAAAACAAGACCAATGATGAGAATTCTCTTGGTATGCATGGGCAACATCTGTCGATCCCCGACAGCAGAAGGTGTGTTGAGACAGTTCATCCGCCAGCACGGCCTTGGTGACAAGGTCGAAGTGGACTCTGCCGGCACGCATGGCTATCACGTCGGTGAAGCCCCCGATTCGCGCACCCAGCGTGCGGCGGCCGCGCGCGGCTACGACCTGTCACAACTGCGCGCCCGCAAAGTGGCACGCCAGGATCTCGATTACTTCGACCTGATCCTGGCCATGGACAAAAGCAATCTCGACAACCTGATGCGCATGGCCGATCCCGAGCAGCGCAAGCGCATCAGGCTGTTCATGGACTACGCGCGCAACTTTGATGACAAGGAAGTACCGGACCCGTACTACGGCCTGGGCCACGGTTTCGACCTCGTCCTCGACATGGTGGAAGACGCCTCGCTGGGCCTGATTGACGAGATCAAGCAACAGTACGGTCGGCACTGAGGCAATACACGCGGGGACGCACACCCGCGCACGCCGAGCCCTCCTTCTGATCACGCCCTTCATCACACAGACCATGCGCCCCCGGATCACCCTGATCGACGCCAGTCCAGACGCGCTCCATGCCTTTTTTGAGCGATGGGAAGCATCGCCCTCGGCCGGCCTGCTGGTGCTGGTACCGGAACAGGCCCGCGCCCTGATTGCGCCTTTGCAATCGGCTTGCCGGGCCCACGACATCCGGCTCGTGGGGGCGATGTTCCCGGTGCTGATTCACGCGCACGCCCTGATCGCCGACCGACTGATCGCCATCCGGCTGGACCCAATGCCGCCTGCCTTCGTGACACCGCTCCCTGACGATCCGGTGCTGGCGGCGGAGACGATCGCGCATCACGCAGCGGCACATCGCCCTGCCGAGGGCGCCGAACAGAGCTTGCTGCTGATTTTTGATGCCATGCTGCCAAAAATCAGTTCAACCATGGCGGCGCTCTACAAACGTCAGCACGGCTACGTGCACTATGTCGGGGCCAATGCCGGGAGCGAAACCTTCTCGCCCATGCCCTGCCTTTTCGATGAAACCCAATGCATCGAACGTGGCGTACTCGGCCTGCGCTTCGAACAAACACAGGTCGATCTCGCTCACGGCTATCCGGTCGCAAAAACCCTGATGCGTGCAGTATCTACGGATGGCAACCGCATCCTCAGCATTGATGGCCGCCCGGCCATGACGGTGTATCGCGAGGTTATCTTGGCGGACTTCGGCGTCCAGCTGACACCGGAGAACTTCTACGACTATGCCGTGCATTATCCCTTCGGGGTGATCATGGCCAGCGATGTGCTGGTTCGCATTCCGGTCGGCTTTGACGATGCGGGCAACATTGTCTGTGTCGGCGAAATCCCACCCAACTCCCTGTTGCGCCTGATCCAGGCCCCCGACCCCACGCAGCACGCCGCCGCAGCCGGCCTGGGCCAGCGCCTGCGGCAGCACGCCCAGCCGGACTCACTCAACCTGCTGTTCTATTGCGCAGGGCGCCGCATGCACATGGGCGCACACACCGAGCAGGAACTATCGACCCTGGCCGAACACAGCGGACAAACCTTGCTTGGCGCCCTCTCCCTCGGCGAGATTGCCCCCTTGCCGGGGATTGGTATGCCCGAATTTCACAATGCCGCGATGCTCTGCATCGGTATTCGCCCGCAGGGCTAACCCTGTACGCCACCAACCGGCCGCCCGCTCTGCGCCCTTAATTGCGCCTCATCAGGTGTTTTGCAACGGCCTCGTAAGCTGGCAAGGAAGTGGGATCGATGGCGGTATTCCCCGCAACGGGATGACTAGCAAAGCGGGCAATGACCATCTCGGCGACCGGATCGACGTACAGCGCCTGACCGTGCACACCGCGCGCCATGAAAGCGCCGTGCGGATTATGGGTCACCCACCACATATTGCGATAACTCCAGCCGGAAAGCTGCGTGTAACCGGCTTGCGCGAAATCCGCCGTGCTGCCGCCCCGGCGAATATCGGCCACCACGCTTTCCGGCAGGATTTGCTGACCGTTATAGCGCCCCTGATTCCGGAGCATCTCGCCAAAACGGGCCAGATCGCGCAAGCCCAGATTGAGTCCGCCGCCCGCAAAAGGGGTTCCGATTGAGTCGACCGACATATACGCATCCTGCTCGGCCCCCAATTTCTGCCAGATCCGCTCGGACAGCAATTGCGCCACCGAACGGCCACTGACCCGCGCCAGCACCCAACCCAGGGCATCGGAGTTGGCCGTGCGATAGTGGAAAGCCTCGCCATGCTGCCCCGCCTGTTGCACCGTTGCGAGAAACTCATAGTAAGTCCGCGGCCCCTGATAATCGGCCGGCTTGGGCAGCGGGTTGCCAGCCGCCGCATGCGCCCAGACCTCGGCTTTCGGATCGGCATAATCTTCGCTAAAACGGATTGCAGTGGTCATGTCCATCAGCTGCCTGACCGTGGCACTGCCAAATGCCGATTGAGCCAGCTCCGGCACATAGTCGGCAACCTTGCGTCCCGGGTCCAGCGTCCCTTCCGCCACCAAGAGTGCTGCCAGCGTGCCGACGAAAGTCTTGGTCACCGACATGGCACCATGCTGCCCTTCCGGCTTCAACACACCGAAATAGCGCTCATACACTAGTTCGCCGCGATGCAGGATGACAATCCCGTCGGTGTAGTTTTCCTGGAGCGACTGCGCCCAGGTCATGGGCTGCTCGCGGCCGAGCGGCACGAAAGTCAGCACATCGATATCGTTGCGCTGACGGGCTTTGAGCGGCACCGCTGGCGTCAGCCCGCGCGATACGTTCACCGTCGGCATCAGCTGGCGGAAATTCGCAACGCTCCAGCGCCATTGCGGAAAACGAAAATAACTCCCGTCTTCAAAACGAATCTGCCGATCTGCCGGAGGGGGGGCCCCCACCATCCAGCCCAAGCGTGCCGGGTCGCTGGCTTGCGCATCCGGAAATGCTCCGGATGTCGTGGCAGCCGCCGGGGCAGACATCGTTCCGAGCAGGAGGCTGCTGCACACCATACCGGCCAGAAGCAAAGGACGCAGGGCCATGATCCGTATTCCTCTCAAATAAGCACAGTGCATCATCCCAGCAAGCGCCTCTGATTAAAAGCACCATCCGCGTCAGGAGGGCAATGCGGCATGGCCCCATGCGCGCAGGCATAAAAAAACGGCGCCTGAGGCGCCGTTTTCGATTGTCGCTTGCCTGCTGCGGCTTAGCCCACCCAGCGACGGGCGTTGCGGAACATGCGCATCCACGGGCTATCTTCACCCCAGTTTTCCGGATGCCACGACATCTGCACGCTACGGAAAACGCGTTCCGGATGCGGCATCATGATCGTGAAGCGACCATCGTCGGTCGTCACGGCGGTCAGGCCGCCCTTCGAACCATTCGGGTTGTACGGATAGACCTCGGTGGCCTCGCCCTTGTTGTCGACATAGCGCAGCGCACGCAGCACCTTGGCTTCGTCGTCGGCATTGTCGAACACGGCTCGGCCTTCGCCGTGCGAGACGACGATGGGGATCAGCGAGCCTTCCATGCCGTTGAAGAAGAGCGACGGGGAGTCGGTCACTTCGGTCATCACGAAGCGGGCTTCGAACTGCTCGACCTTGTTGCGGCGGAAGGCCGGCCAGTGTTCGGCACCAGGGATGATCGACTTGAGGGCGCTCATCATCTGGCAGCCATTACACACGCCCAGCGCAAAGGTGTCCTGGCGGTTGAAGAAGGCAGCGAACTCGTCGCGACAGCCTTCGTGCATCAGGATGGTCTTGGCCCAGCCCTGGCCGGCGCCGAGCACGTCGCCGTAGGAGAAGCCGCCGCAGGCAACCAGGCCCTTGAAGTCCTTGAGGCTGACGCGGCCGGCCAAAATGTCGCTCATATGCACGTCGACCGTCGCGAAGCCGGCGCGATCGAACGCAGCGGCCATTTCGTAATGGCTGTTGACGCCCTGCTCACGCAGGATGGCCATGCGCGGCTTGGCGCCGAGCTGCAGATAGACCTGGGTGAAATCGTCCTGCGGATCGAAGGTCACCTTCGGCGACAGGCCCGGATCGCTGGTATCCAGAATGCGGTCGAATTCCTGCTGGGCGCAGCTCGGGTTATCGCGCAGGGTCTGCATCTGGTAGCTGGTCTCGGACCAGGCACGCTGCAGATCGACGCGCTTTTCGCGCAGCAGCTTCTTGGCGTTACGCACGACGCGGATTTCGTCGCTCATGTTCGGATAGCCGACGAAGTGGTACGGCAGACCGGCCTCACGCAGTTGCTGGGTGACGGTGGCACGGTCGTCGCGCTTGACCTGGATCAGCGCACCGACCTCTTCGTTGAACAGGGCGCGCACGACATGTTCGAAATCGCGGCCAGCCATCAGGTCCGGGCGCTTTTCAGCGCCATCGACATCCAGCGCCTGGGCGTCGAAGCAGATGCCATCGAGGTCCAGGGTCACGCCACAGCGGCTGGCAAAGGCCATTTCGGCGGCAGCGGCAAGCAGACCGCCGTCGGAACGGTCGTGGTAAGCCTGGATCAGGCCGGCACGGTTGAGGTTCTGGACGGTGTTGAACAGCGCCTTGAGTTGCTGCGGTTCATCGACATCCGGCGCATCGCTGCCGGTGGCGTTGTACACCTGCGCCAGACAGGAGCCGCCGAGGCGCTTCTGGCCGAGGTCGATCAGGATCAGGTCGCTGTCGCCGCAGTCACGGTTCAACACCGGGGTCAGCGTCTTGCGCACGTCGTCGACGGCGGAGAAGGCGGTGATGATCAGCGAGAGCGGCGAAACCACCTGCTTCTTCTCGCCGTTCTCATCCCAGGCGGTGCGCATGGAGAGCGAATCCTTGCCGACCGGAATCGAGACGCCGACCTGCTTGCACAGCTGCGAAATGCCTTCAACGGTGGCGTACAGGCGGGCATCTTCGCCCGGCACGCCGCACGGGGCCATCCAGTTAGCGGAGAGCTTGACCTTGGAGAGGTCGCCGACATCGGCAGCAGCCAGGTTGGTCAGCGATTCGGCAATCGCCATGCGCCCCGAAGCCGGCGCGTCAAGCACCGCAACCGGGGTGCGCTCGCCCATCGCGAAGGCTTCGCCGAGGTAGCCCTGGTAACCCATCGTGGTCACCGCCACATCGGCCACCGGCACCTGCCACGGGCCGACCATCTGGTCGCGCGCCGTCATGCCGCCGACCGAGCGGTCGCCGATGGAGATCAGGAAGGTCTTGTCGGCAATCGCCGGCAGCTTCATCAGGCGGTAGGCGGCGTCCTTCAGCTCCAGCGAGACGGCGTCGAAGGCCACGAAGCTGGACGGCTGGCTGGTCACGTCGCGGGTCATGCGCGGCGGCTTGCCGAGCAGCGCTTCCATTTCCATATCGACCGGGTTGACGCCGAAATGCGCGTCGGTGACGGTCAGGTGGCCGTCGCCGGTGGCTTCACCGACCACGGCAAACGGGCAGCGCTCGCGCTCGCACATGGCCTGGAACTCGGCGATGCGGGCCGGCGGGATGGCCAGCACGTAACGTTCCTGCGATTCGTTCGACCAGATTTCAGCCGGCGACATGCCCGGCTCGAGAATCGGCACCTTGCGCAGATCGAATTTGGCGCCGACGCCGCCCGAGTGGGCGAGTTCCGGCAGGGCGTTGGAGACGCCACCGGCGCCGACGTCATGCACGGAGAGAATCGGGTTGTCCTTGCCCATCTGCCAGCAACGGTCGATGACTTCCTGCGCGCGGCGCTGGATTTCCGGGTTGCCGCGTTGCACCGAGGCGAAATCGAGGTCTTCGGCATTGACGCCAGCCGTCATCGACGAGGCGGCACCGCCGCCCAGACCAATCAACATGCCCGGGCCACCCAGCTGCACGAACAGCGTGCCGACCGGGAAGGTTTCTTCCTTGAAGGACTGCTCGGCCTGGATCGAGCCCAGACCACCGGCGATCATGATCGGCTTGTGGTAGCCACGGACCACACCGGCGACATCCTGCTCGTAGGTGCGGAAATAGCCGGTCAGGTTCGGACGGCCGAATTCGTTGTTGAAGGCGGCGGCGCCGATCGGGCCTTCGATCATGATGTCGAGGGCGGAGGCGATGCGCGACGGGCGGCCGTAGGCTTTTTCCCACGGTTGCGGCGCATCCGGGATGTTCAGGTTGGAGACCGAGAAGCCGCACAGGCCGGCCTTGGGCTTGGAGCCTTTGCCGGTCGCGCCTTCGTCGCGGATTTCACCGCCGCTGCCGGTCGACGCGCCCGGGAAGGGCGAAATGGCGGTCGGGTGATTGTGCGTCTCGACCTTGGTCAGGATGTGGGTCAGCTCTTCCTTGTAGGAATAGCCACGATCCGCATCCGGGTAGAAACGGTTGATCGTCGCGCCCTCGATGATCGAGGCGTTATCGGCATAGGCCATCACCGTGCCCTGCGGGTGGGCGGCGTGGGTTTCGCGGATCATGCCGAACAGGGTCTTGTCCTTCTGCTCGCCGTCGATCACCCAGGAGGCGTTGAAAATCTTGTGGCGGCAGTGCTCGGAGTTGGCCTGCGCGAACATCATCAGTTCGACGTCGGTCGGGTTGCGCTTGGCCTTGGTGAAGATGTCGAGCAGGTAGTCGATTTCGTCATCGGAGAGGGCCAGACCCAGGGCGCCGTTGGCCTCGACCAGCGCGGATTTGCCACCGCCCAGCACGTCGACCGTCGCCAGCGGCTTCGGCTCGAAATGACGGAACAGTTCGCCGGCTTCGGCAAAACCGGCCAGCACCGATTCGGTCATGCGGTCATGCAGCAGGCCGACAACGATTTTCTGCTCGTCGGCAGTCAGCACGCGGCCGCCCTTGAGCACCACGTGGTAGGCCACGACACGCTCGATACGCTCGAGGGCCGGTTCCAGATCGCAGTTGAAGGCGATGTCGGTGGCCTTCGAGGACCACGGGGAAATCGTGCCGATGCGCGGCGAGACCAGGAAGAGCTGGCCCTTGTCCTCGGTGGCCGGCTGCTCTTCAAGGAGTTGCGCCAGCTTGGCGCGCTCGTCGGCAGTCAGCGGACGCTTCTGCGCCACGACATGCCAGTAATCGGCGCTCACCGACTCGATATCGGAGACAGCCGCAGTCAGGCGGGCTTGCAGGCGTTGCAGACGGAAAGCGGAAAGAGCGGTGTCGCCCTTGAGGCAAAGGATGTCGGCCATGAGGAAAAATCAGGGGTTTCGCGAAAGGCGGAATTATAACCGAGGCACGCGCCCCCCGCCGCCCGCGCACACGCTTTTCCTCGCCCTTTCGACGCATCGTCGCGTCAAATCCAACGCCCGAACCCCCAGGCAAGGCGACACACCCTCACCGGCGGAGAAGCCGCTACCGGCAAGATGCGTTTTCCCGCCATGCGCCGGACAGCCTGACGTCATACCCGCTGACCGATACGGCAAGTTGTAGTAGCCTTGCGGCCTTTTCCGATTGACGACACGGGTATTGAACATGGCTGGTGCCTTGCAACGCGCCACATTCAATCGTGCCGGCCTGGTTCGGATCCTCTCCGAAACCGTCCCCCACGCCAACGCTTTGCACTACGACTTCGGCGAGCGCCTGGGGCAATGGCTGGACTTCACGGACGCACTCGCCCTCTTTTCGGTGCTCAATACCGGCACCGGAAACGCCGCGCCTGCGCCGACGCACCCGCGCGCCCATGCCCTGCAGGAACAACTGACACGCACCCGCCGGCAACTCGCCCAATCGATCGCCAACGACGGGGTGTTCACCAGCGAACCAGCCAAGCTGCGTTTTCCCACGCCACTGCCCGAGGCCACTGCCGAAAGCGCTGCCGATTTTTCGCCCTACCATCGCTTTTATCTCGCCCACCAGCGCGACATGAGCAGCGCGATCAGTGCCCTGCGTACCCATGCGCGCAAGGCACTGAGCAGCCTTGCCCCCGCGCACCGGCAACTGGCCGAACTCGATGCCGCATTCGAAAAAGCCCTGTTCAGCCGGGAGCGCCATCTGCTCTCCCTGATCCCGATGCTGCTGGCCAAACGCTTTTCCGAACGGCTCGCCGCCCATCGCGCCCAGCTACCGCCGGGCGAAGCGGACGATCCCGCCCGCTGGACCGACCCCGACAGCTGGCTGGCCGCCTTTTGTCAGGACACCCAGGCCGTCCTGCTGGCCGAACTCGATCTTCGCCTGAAACCCGTGGCCGGCCTCATCGCCGCCTTGGGAAAGACTGCCGACACGCCGGAAGACCCGCCCCATGAACCGTAACTACGCCCTCTTCGCCTTTGTCCTCGGTCTCATTGCCTGCCTCTGGGTAGCGCTGGGCTATCTCGACGGCAGCCTGCTGGCCCTCGCCGTCACGCTGGTCATCACAACGGTCTACCTCGTCGGGGCCCTCGAAATGCGCCGTTTCCAGCGCAATACCGAAAGCCTTGCCGCTGCGCTGGCCAACATTCCGGATGATCTCGGCCATCTGGGCGAGTGGTTGCAGCAGGTTCCGGGTGCGCTGCGCAACACCGTGCGCCAGCGCATCGAGGGCGAACGCGTGGCGCTGCCCGGCCCGCACATCACGCCCTATCTGGTCGGCCTGCTCGTGCTGCTGGGCATGCTCGGCACCTTTCTCGGCATGGTCGTCACGCTGAATGGCGCCGTGCTGGCGCTGGAAAGCACCACCGACCTGCAGACCATCCGCGCCGCCCTGGCCGCGCCGGTCAAAGGCCTCGGCGTCGCCTTCGGCACCTCGGTCGCCGGGGTCGCCACCTCGGCCATGCTCGGCCTGATTTCCGCCCTGTGCCGGCGTGACCGCCTGAAAGTCGGCCAACAGCTCGACAGCCGGATTGCCGGCGTATTGCGTGATTTCTCGCTCACCCACCAGCGCCAGGAAACCTTCAAGGCCCTGCAAGCGCAGGCCCAGTCGCTGCCGGACCTCGTCGGCAAGCTGGATACGATGATGCAGCAGATGGCGGCGCAGCAGCGCCAGTTGAGCGAACAGTTGCTGGCCGGTCAGGCACGCTTCCACAGCGAGACGAGCACGCTGTACACCCAGCTTGCCCAATCGGTCGACCAATCCCTGAAAACCACGCTGAAAGACAGTGCCAGCGTCGCGGCCAACACCATTCAGCCGGTCGTCACGGCGACGATGCAGCAGATCGCCGACGAGAGCCGCAAGCTGAACGAAACGCTTTCCGGCAGCCTGCAAGGACAACTGGAAGGCCTGACCGGGCAGTTCACGCAAACGGTCAGCGCAGTCAGCAGCCACTGGACGGACGCCCTGCATCGGCACGAGCAGGCCAGCGAAGCCCAGCGCGCCCTGCTGGCCGACACCCTCGACCGCTACGCCGAGACCTTCACGCAGCGTTCGAACACCTTGCTCGACGCCATCGAAACCCGCCAGGCCCATCTGCACAGCGAGGCTGTCGAGCGCCAGCAGGCCTTGACCACCACCACCCGGCAGCAGCAACAGACCTTGGTCGACACACTGGCTGCCCGCTTTGACGACCTGAGCACCCGTCTCGACAGCTCGGTCAGCCGGATTGCCGGCAGCTTCGACGAAAAGACGCAAATCCTGCTGTCGACCGTCGCCGACACCCATGTCGCCGTCACCCGTACCGCTGAAACCCAGCAAGCGCACCTTGCCGGCACCGTGACGGCGCAGATCGACACCATCACCCGGCGCCTCGATCGGGCGGTGAGCGCGGTGGCCGAGACCTGGCAGCAGGCGCTCGCCACGCATCAGGCAGAAGGCAGCGCCCTCAACGCCGCACTCAACAGCACGCTGAACGGCTTTGCCGACACCTTCGGCAGCCGTTCCCAGGCACTGCTCGATTCGGTGGCCGAAGCGCACGCGGCACTCAAGGCCGAACTCGCCCTCCAGCATGCCCGCCAGACCGAGCAGGGCGACGCGCAACAGCGCGCCATCGCCGGCCAGGTGGCCAGCCAGCTCGACGGCATTGCCCAGCGTTTCGACGTGGCCGTGAACACCGTGGCCGAGACCTGGCAAGCCGCCCTGAGCAAGCACGAGCAAGCCAGTGAGCGCCTGACCCAGGCACTCGACCAGACCCAGACCGCGCTGGCCGACACCTTCGCCCAACGCACCGCCGCCCTGCTCGCCGACCTGCGCGCCACGCAAGCGGACTGGCAGCGCGACTGGGCAAGCGGCGAACAGGCCCGCCAGGACCAGTTCACCGCTGCCCTCACGGCCATGGCCGGCAAGCTGGAAACGCAATGGCAAGGCCACGGCGACGCCGCCCTCGCCCAACAGCAGGCACTCACGGAAACCCTGAGCAATACGGCGCGCGATCTGGTGGCCGCCACCCAGCAGCAGGCCGAGACCACCATTGCCGAAGTCACCCGCCTGATGCAGACCGCCGCCGAAGCCCCCAAGGCCGCCGCCGAGGTGATCGGCCAGCTGCGCCAGGAACTCTCGGCCAGCATGGCGCGCGACAACAGCCTGCTCGAAGAACGCAGCCGCATCATGGCGACGCTGAGCACCCTGCTCGATGCGATCAACCACGCCTCGACCGAACAACGCGGCGCCATCGACGCGCTGGTCGCCTCCTCGGCCGATCTGCTGGCGCGCATCGGGGACAACTTCGCCAGCAAGGTGGAGGGCGAAACCGGCAAGCTGATCGAGGTCAGCGCCGGCGTGGCGGGCGGGGCGCTGGAAGTGGCCAGCCTGGGCGAGGCCTTCGGCACGGCCGTGAATCTGTTTGCCGAATCCAGCGAGAAGATGATGGGCGCCCTGCAGCGCATCGAAGGCGCGCTCGCCAAGTCGCTCACGCGCAGCGATGAACAACTCGCCTACTACGTCGCTCAGGCCCGCGAGATCATCGACCTCTCCATCCTCTCGCAGAAGAAGATGGTCGATGACCTGCAACGTGTGGCCGGCACGGTCAACGAGGCGTGAGCATGGAAGAGCACGACGCCGGCGGCGAACACGGCACGCCCATCTGGGCTGTCTTTGGCGACCTGATGTCCGGCCTGCTCGGGGCCTTCGTCCTCATTCTGGTGGGTGTCCTTGGCGTGCAGCTGGAGCTGGTCAGCAGCCTGGAAGCCGAAATCGCCAAACGCCAGCAGGAAGAACAGCGCCGCCAGGCCCTGGAAAAAGCCCTGGCCGGCCCGCTGGCCTCCGGGCGCGTCACCCTCAACAACGGCAAGATCGGGATCAGCGGCAATGTGCTCTTTGCCCTCAATTCCGATCATCTGCAAGCCGAAGGCCGGCAAGTGCTGAAAGGCTTGGCTCCACCCATCGCCGCCTACCTCGGCGCCACCGGACAGATGCTGATGGTCAGCGGTTTCACCGACGACATGCCGGTACGCGGCAGCAACCGCCAGTTTGCCGACAACTGGGAATTGTCGGCCCAGCGGGCGTTGACCGTCACCCGCACCCTGATCGAAGAAGGCGTGCCGGCTGATGCCATTTTTGCCGCTGCCTTCGGTGCGCAACAGCCGGTGGCCGCCAACAGCGATGCCGAAGGCCGTGCCCGCAACCGCCGCGTCGAGATGGCCCCCGTGCCGAAATCGAGCCAGGCGGCCAAGGAAGGCAATGGCTGAAAGGCAGCCCACGCCATCGGCGACCTTGCCCACCGAGCACGCTCCGATGGCCACGGGGACACCCACCCCCATTGCGGCGCCCACACCCGAACTGGATGCGCTGCACGCGCTGGGAGCGGCCGAACATGATCCGGTACGCCTTGCCTACCTGAGCGCCCTGGCTCGACGCATCTCGGCACAACCGGCTGCCATCCGCGCCCCGCTGCAGCAAAAGCTGACGGCGGACATCGCCCGTTTTGCTGCAGATCTGGCCACAAGCCCCGCCAAGCCCGTTCCCTGTGCCGCGACCGGCAGTTCCCCGCTGAGCACCCTGCTCGCCTATCTGCGTGAGCAGGGTGAAACACCACTCGGCCCCAACCTGGCGGCCGCACCGGCATCGAGCCCCAGCTTGCCGACGGTCGACGCCGAAAAACCCGCCAAATCCACACCACGCATCGGCGAGGCTGCGCCCGAACTGAAAGCCGTCGCGTATTTCCGCGATGCCTGGTCACGCCTGAGTACGGAGCAGCAACTGACGCAAACCCTGGCCCAGGCCCCGGAGAATGCCGGCCCGATGAACTCGCAGCATCTGGTCCTGCGCAGCCTGCAGATCATGCGCGACATCGCGCCGGATTACCTGCAAGGCTTCATGTCCTACATCGACACCCTGATCTGGCTGGAGCAGGCGGACCCAAGCAAAGCCCCCGGCAGCAAACACGCCGACAAAAAGCCGCGAACAGCCAGGAAAGCCACCTGAAACCCGGCACAAACCCTCAATCCGTAGACATCGGCAGGCGAAAGCACTAGCCTGCATGGGTGGGCCACGCACACCTCAGGGGCATCCCCGCATAACAAGGGCACCACAGGCCACCACAGACGGCCTCAAACAAGATGGAGAGACAAACATGGGCGCATTTCATTTCCGCAGCCTGAAGGGGCGGCTGACCCTCTCGGTGCTCGTTGCCCTGATCGGCCTGGTGGCCCTCGGGGCCTTCGAAATCCTTCACTTGCGGACCCAGCTGCTTGCAGACCGCAAGGCCACGCTGCAAGCCGCCGTCGAGATTGCCTTGAGTACCGTTACGGACCTTCATGCTCGGGCCGGGCGGGGCGAACTGAGCCAGGATGAAGCCCAAAAAATCGCCAAGGATGTGCTGCGCAGCATGCGCTATCAAGGCGCGGAATATTTTTATATCTACGACAGCAAGGGCATCGGGGTCATGCACCCGATCCGCCCTGAATATGTCGGGAAATCGCACTGGGATCGCAAGGACAAATCGGGGGCTTACACGGTTCGCAACATGATCGGCGTCGCGCTCGATAAAACGGCGTACGTCGAAACACAGACCCCGCGCCCCGGCAGCGACGTCCAGATCCCGAAACTGCATTACCTGCAGCATTTCGCGGCCTGGGACTGGGTCATCGGCACCGGCCTCTACATCGACGATCTCGATGCCCTGTTTTATGAGCAACTGCGCAATGCCGCCATCGTGATCGCCCTGATCCTGCTCGTCGTCGGCGGCGTTGCCTGGTCGATGGCGCGGGCGATCCTGCAGCAGATCGGCGGGGAGCCGGCGCTGGCGCAAGCCACCATGGCACGCGTAGCGGCAGGCGATCTGACCGCCACCCTGGGTGCAGCCCGCCGCGACAGCCTGCTCGGCGAACTGGACAATCTGGTGCAGTCCCTGCGCATGATGATGGGTGAAATCACCCAAGGGGCCAATCAGGTGGCCGAGTCGGCTCGCCAGATTGCCAGCACGTCAAGCGAGGTGGCCGAAGCGGCCGATGTGGAAACCGAATCCACCCAAGCCATGGCGGCAGCCATGGAGGAACTCACCGTCTCGATCAATCATGTCTCGGGCAATGCAGAAGACACTCAGCGCCACGCCAGCACGGCGGCAGAACTCGCCCATCAGGGTGAGCAAAGCGTCGAGACCGTCGCCGCCAACATCTCGACCATGGCCGGTACCGTCGCCAACGCAGCAGAAAAGGTCCGCTTGCTCGCCAGCAATACGCAGGAAGTCGCGCGCATGGCCTCGGTGATCAAGGATATTGCCGGCCAGACCAACCTGCTGGCCCTGAATGCCGCCATCGAAGCCGCCCGTGCCGGTGAGCAGGGGCGCGGCTTTGCCGTCGTGGCCGACGAAGTGCGTGTCCTGGCCGAGCGAACGGAAAAAGCCACTGTCGAGATTTCCAACGTGGTCGATCGTATCCAGAACGAAACGGAGACCACCGCCAAAGTCATGGATGCCGCCTTACCGGAGGCCGAACAGGCCCGCGCCACCGCCAGCCAGACCACCGAACTGCTGCATCGCATCGCCGAGGGTTCCCGTGCCGCCGAAGACCTCGTGCGCGACGTGGCCGCCTCCACCCGTGAACAGAGCGAGGCGAGCACGGCGCTCGCCCAGCAAGTGGAGCGCATTGCCAACCAGGTCGAACACACGGGACACAGCATGCAGATCACGGCATCGGCAGCGCAATCCCTGCAAAACACGGCCCAATCGCTCAAAGCCGCCACCGAACGTTTCCGGCTGTAAGCCCGCCGGTCTCCGGCAACGGCGAGCCCACCCGGCACGGGTAGGCTCGCCGTTTTGCAAGGTGCGCCGCTGCGGACTACCGGCGCACTGCCGCGCAATCCGAGCCGGGCGAGAGCGATGGGCTGGCTATAATGGCGCCCCCCCTTCGTTCTGCCTTTTCCGCGCGCCGCGCCAGGATCGTCCATGCGTTACACCTACCAGTACCTTGTTATCGAACACGATGGCCGCGTCACCACCGACAAGGAGCAGATCGACGCCGCTACCTGGCTCGACTACCTGCAAGCGCATACCGATCGCTACGGCAACCTGCATGAATTCGTGACCGCCTCGCTGGCGGCCCTGCCCAATGAAAACCCGCTGGTTGCCGGCGCCATCGCCAACCAGATCGACGAGATTTTCTGCACCCAGGAACCGACCGCCGTCTTCCAGTTCGCCATGCATTGCTGGGAAGCCGTTCAGGCCGGCACATTCTCCGCCGAATCCTGGGGAGCAGTCCTTGCCACCGCCTGGGAATGCGGCGAACGCGCCATGCTGGACCATATTCCGCTGAGCACCAGCCTGATTGTCCGCATGTTTGAAGCCGCCGATGCGGAAAGCCTGTATCGCGTCAGCGCCAGCAAGGAAGACTGGGCCGCTCACCTGGCCGGCCTGCCGGACGAGATACCGCTGTTCCGTGGCATCACCGCCGCGATGAAGCACCACGAAAACGGCCTGTGCTGGACCACCGACCCGAACAAAGCCAAGCAGTTTGCCGCTCAGAACACGCGAAAGCTGGACGACATCCCCGGGGTGCTGCACGCCCGCGTGCCCAAGTCTGCCGTTCTCGCTGTCTTTGGGCAGGGGGACGAACTGGTCATCAATCCGGCCATCGCCAAAATCAATCTGCAAAGCAGCTACCTGAGCGGTAGCGCCCTCAGCAAATTCCGCCAGAACTGGAAAAAATGGAAGGCGGCAGACAAACAAACCTGAGTTGGAGCGGCACATCGCCCCGCAGTCCCGACACGCACGCCTCTCGTGCAATGCAGCGGTTTTACTGTCAATAGTCCACCAGAAGTACCCCGGATCGCGTGCATTTTTGGCCCGACACCCCTATTCTCTGTTTCATCAGGGAACCTGTGCGTGTGAGCGGCAATGAAGCATTTCACGAAAAATACCAAATACATACAAGCGCTGCACAGCCTGCGATTTATTTGTATTTATCTCGCCAGCCTGATTTTATGCATCCCGATTACGGCACACAGCGCCGAACTGCCCGAGGTGCATGTCCTCCTGATCAATTCGTACCACCCCGGCTATGCTTGGAGTGACGAACTCGAACGCGGGCTCAAGGAAGAACTGGATCGCAGCGGCAAACGGGTCGAGCTCTCCATTGAATACCTCGATACCAAGCGCTTCCCGCTACCCCGGCAACAGCCCTTGCTGCGGAATTTGCTGAGCAGTAAATACGCCAACTATCCGCCCAAGGTCGTGGTCGTTTCAGACAACGCCGCTTACGACTTCATTGTTCAGGAGCGGGATCGCCTGTTTCCGGGCATCCCCATCGTCTTCTGCGGTTACAACAACTATCGCCCGGAATTCCGGCAGCAATTGCGGCAGATTACCGGCGTCAACGAGGTCGCCAACTTCACGGGGACCATCGACATGGCCCTCGGCATGCACCCCAAAACCCGCACCCTGGCCTTCCTGCTTTCCAGCAATGACAGCACCAATCAGCGAATCGGCGAAACCTTTGAAGACAACGTCCTGCCCGGTTTGCGCGAACGTTTTCAGGTCAAGGTCTTCAAGGATGTGACGCTGGCAGCGCTGAAGCGCGATCTGGAGACCTTGCCGCCGGACAGCTTGCTCTTCATTGCGGGCCAGGTCCGAGAGCAGGCCAATGGACGCATGCTCACACCGCTGGAAAACGGTCGGCTGATTGCCACGGCGGGTCACGTACCGGCCTACAGCTTCTGGGATTTTTACATCGGCACCGGGATCGTCGGCGGCCATGTCCTGAATGGCTATGACCAGGGGCATGCGGCGGCGGACATGGTTAAACGCATTCTCGACGGCACGCCGGCGGATGACATCCCGCTCCAGATGATTTCACCCACCACCCCGATGTTCAGCTATGCCGACCTGACCCGCTTTGGCATCGCGAAAAGCAGCTTGCCCCCCAACGCAAAAATCGTTGGCGAGCCGGATTCGGTCTGGCACAAATACAAGGAAGGCATTCTCTCTGCGGTGGCCCTGATCGTCCTGCAAAGCCTGCTCATCTTCTGGCTGCTGCGCAGCATGCGCGAACGGCGGCTTGCCCTGGCGCAACTGGCCGAGCAAAGCAATCAACTGGAGCACACCGTCAGCGAACGCACCCGTTCCCTGCAACGCAGCGAACAGCGCATGCGGGCGCTGCTCGATACGGCACATGTCTGCATCTTCATGGTCGATGCCGATGGGCGTATTACCCATGCCAACCGCTACATGAGCGAACTCTTCGGCCGCCCTCAGGACGAACTGATCGGGAGCGAGTACGTTTCCCTGATCGCACCGGAGGAACGCGACAGCGGGCGGGCAAAAATGCTGCAACTGATGCGCAGTGAAATCGGCAGCGTTGATGTCGACCGTCATTACTGGCGACCGGACGGCAGCCTGTTCTGGGGACATCTGAACGGCATTCAGCTCCGGGATGAAAGCACCGGGGAGTTCCAGCTGATCGGCGTCATTGCCGACATCAATGCGCGGAAGCAGGCACAGCAGGAACTGGAACGTTATCAGCAGCACCTGGAATCGCTGGTCGAAGCACGCACCCAGGAACTGCAACAGGCCAAGGATGCCGCCGAGGCCGCCAACCGGGCCAAGAGTGCCTTCCTGGCCAACATGAGCCACGAATTGCGCACCCCGATGAATGGCGTGCTGGGCATGATCGGTCTTGCCCAAAGGCGCATGGCAGACCCGAATGGACGCAGCCAGCTGGACAAAGCAACCAGCGCGGCAAAGCACCTGCTGACCATCCTGAACGACATTCTCGACATCTCAAAAATCGAAGCCGAATGCATGGCCTTCGAGTCGCACCCGCTCCAACTGGGCCCCCTCCTGGAAAACATGGCGCACCTGCAGGTCGGACTGGCCCGTGACAAGGGGCTGATTTTTGCCATCGACCTCCCGCCCGGCCTGGCCGACCTGCCACTCCTGGGCGATGCCCTGCGCCTGAATCAGATCCTCCTCAATCTGGTGGGCAATGCCATCAAATTTACCCATCAGGGCCGCGTGACCCTGCTGGTGCGTGCTGAAACGGAAGATGCACAGCATGCCCGTATCCGCTTTGAGGTCCGTGACACCGGCATCGGGATTCCCCACGAAATCCAGCACAGACTATTCAGCCCCTTTGAACAAGGGGACAACTCGACGACCCGTCGATTTGGCGGCACCGGCCTGGGGCTGGCCATTTGCAAACGCCTGGTCGAACTGATGGGCGGAGAAATTGGCGTCAACAGCACGGAAGGCCACGGCGCCTGTTTCTGGTTCAGCCTGCCGCTGAGCAAAAATACCGCCCCGTCGGCATCGAATCTAGGCGGCAAACTACACGATGAAGCCGAACGCGCGCTCCATCGCCTGCACGCCGACAAGCGCCTGCTCATGGTCGAAGACGACCCACTCACCGCCGACATTGTCCTCACGCTCCTGGGCGATACCGGCCTGAACGTTGAGCACGCTGCGGACGGTGCCGCTGCGGTCATCGCAGCGCGCCAATCTGCTTACGACCTGATCCTGATGGACATCCAGATGCCCGGCCTCAATGGCTACGATGCCACGCGTGCCATCCGTCAGGACTCGCTCAACCGAAGTACCCCGATCATCGCCGTGACCGCCAATGCCTTCGACGAAGATCGCCAGGCAGCCATGGCTGCCGGCATGAACGCCCACATTGCCAAGCCCTTCCTGCCGGAGACGCTCTATCAGACGATTCATGCCTGGCTGAGTGAATGAGGCTGTTCCTGCTTGTTCCCGCTTTTTCTGCGGGAAGCCAACTCAAACAGCCGTCAGCCGCGCAGGTCGGCCAGCGCTGCCTCAATCAAGCGGCGCGAGATGCTCAGGCGGTCCGGCAGCAGGGGCAGGTCATCGACCGTGCACCAGCGCGCATCTTCGATTTCAACCGGATCAAGCTGTAATTCACCGCCAGCGTAATCGGCAAAGAAGGCAACCATCAGCGAATTCGGGAACGGCCAGGACTGGCTGCTGAAATAGCGCAGGTTGGCAATCTCAATCCCCACCTCCTCGCGTACCTCGCGGGCGGCGCACTGCTCAAGCGACTCGCCCGCCTCGACAAAACCGGCCAGCGCGCTATAGACCCCCGGCTTGAAGCGCGGGCTGCGCGCCAGCAACAAACGCTCACCATCCCGCACCAGCACCATGATGGCCGGCGAAATGCGCGGATACGCCACAAGACCGCACGCCGGGCACTGCATGGCCGACTCGCCGGGCAGGCCGACGGTCGACGTCCCACACTGGCCACAAAAGCGGTGCTGCTTCTGCCAATCCAGCAACTGCACCGCCCGCCCGGCCAGCGCAAAAGCCGCCTCGCCACCGAGGCTGTACAACTCGCGCAGCGGCGTCAGGGAGAGGGGCAAACCCAGCAAGGGCGAACCGTAATCCGGCAACGCCGCCAGATCCAGCGCCCGGCAAGGCGTGCCCTGCCATTCCCCGACCAGCACCCCCTCCCCAGCCTCCGGACACGGCGACACATCCAGCATCGGAAACACGGCAGCATCCGCCAGCGTCAGCAGGCGGTGTTCATGGCGGAGGATCCAGTAGCTTGGCGACATCAGGCAACCTTCATGGCGAAAACAGCGATGATAGGCTGGAAACCGATGGCTGAGCAGAGGCCGCTGCAGGCAAGCGAGTTCAAACCGGCAGATAGGCCCGCGCCGCAGGCCAATTGAGGCCCACAAAGGCGGCCACATTGAGCAGCACCGTCAGCCAGAACATCCGGCGAAATGACGTCTTGGCCGACTTGTGCCGCAGCACTTGTTGCGCCACCAGCGCCCCTGGCCAGCCCCCCATCAAGGCCAGCCCATGCAAGGTATCCTCCGGCGTCCGACGCCGATCCGCCCGCGCCGCCGCCTTGTCCCAGGCATAAGCCACAAAACAGAGCAGACTCCAGCCCGCGTACCAGCCTGCCACCCAGTGCGGCACCTGCCACAGGGCACCGACAAGCAGATAAACCAGGACAAAGCCGAACAAGGCAAAGTAGCTGGCCGTCCCCCATTGGGCCGAACCGGTATCCCCCGCTTTCGAGCGCTGGCGCACCGCTTTCAGAACCGCCACCTGCTGCGCCCGTTTTTTGCCGGCATCCGTTGTTTCCACCGTAAAACGTAAACGCATCCCCACCTCGGGGCGCCCTGCTGCCTGCTTACGACCGGCCATAGCGACAAACGCCTTGGCATGCACAAACACCTGCGGCCCGCCCAAGTCCGGCTCAATAAACCCAAAGCCACGGGCATCATCCCAATTTACCAACACACCATCTTGCTGGCTCATATTCATCTCAACTCGGTGAAACACGCCGACACTGCCCACGATAATGGCGCTCAGCGTCTGAATCCAGCCGCGACGTAGCTGTTACGCTCTGCTCACACCAATCTGCCAGACCTCGCGTATTTTCGTAGCATCGCACCTTACGATGAGCTTCATCCTGGGGCCGCAAATTTGGGGTGGAGGTCACACTCATCAAGCATTGATCCACCCACTCCGGACGAACCTCTGCGCTGGCATGGCCAGCCGGCACCATCAAAAATGCCCCAAGGGCCACAAAACATATCCAATTCATTCGATTTACATCCTTAAAACATAGGCTTTCCGGGATGCCGACCGTCGGATAGCCTATTCCAACAATCCCGCAAAGACTGCGAAATACCGGGACTCTTCAGTCATATGCTCCGTTTCATGCCGAAGCCTGATCAGCTTTACCGCCCCCCACACCACTGCCGCTCGCACGGCACGCCATCCCCATCGCCATCCATCTGGGTGTTGGGGCAGTTTTTCAGGAAATAGGTGGCTTCTGCGCAGGAGGTCATCTGTGAGCAGTGGGTGCGGCCGTCGCAGCGGAAGGTTTGGCTGGTCTGGGTGAGTTGTCCGACCGGTCGCGCTGGAGACGAATCTGCAGCCGTCGCGAGCAGTCCGACGGGCGGTGTCGCCTTTTGATCAGACTGGGTCATGGCTGCATTGGTCGCCAAACGGGTTTCGTCAATCTGGGGATGCTTGTATTGCCAACCGAGATAGACCAGCAGGGCAAGCAGAATGAGTTTTTTCATCGCAGGGATCGCTTGAGTCGATGCGCATGCCGCATCTGCTGGCAAGGCAAAACCCAGATTATGCCATGCGGGAACCAACATGAAACCTGACTATGACAAAGACTTTGCCGTTCCGGCGCACTCGGCGCAACCCGGAAAAAAACTGTGCGATTTCCCGCACACACCCTGCCCTTTGATTCCGGATCACCGCACACGCCGCTGCATTACATCCCGACGGTCAACGCGTAAAAACACCATGAATTCAGATCACTAGACCAAAATCCTCTGCCTGGCACGGCTCCTGCACTATGGGGAAGACAACAACCCACTGGAGGAGTCCATCATGCAATCCCGTTTTTCTTTTCGCCCGGCCCTGATTGCCGGTGCCGTGCTGGCAGCCTGCTCGCTGACGCAAGTCGCCGTGGCGCAGACGCCGGATGTGGTGCGTCTGGGCAATCTGAAGTTTGCCCATTACGGCGCCGTGTCCTACATGAAGGAAGCCTGCGGCAAGTACAACCTGAAGGTTGAGGAGCGCATGTTCCCGAAGGGGCCGGACATCATGCCGGCCATCGTCGCGGGCGAGATCGACATCGCCGCGCTGGCTTCGGACGGCGCCATTGCCGGTCGCGCCAATGGCGTGCCGATTGTCACCGTGGCCGGTTTTGCCAAGGGCGGTGCGCGCCTGGTGGCCGGTGCCGAAACCGGGATCAAGGACATTCAGGGTCTGAAGGGCAAGAAGGTCGGCGTGACCCGTGGCGGCGCGCATGAACTGCTGCTCTACGCCGAGCTGGAAAAAGCCGGGCTGACCTGGTCCGACAAGCCGGGCAAGGATGTGCAGATTGTCTTCCTCGCTTTTGCTGACCTCAATCAGGCCCTGGCCGCCAAGCAGATCGACGCCATGTGCCAGTCCGAGCCGCAGTCGTCGCAGGCAATCAACAAGAAATTCGGCGTCGAGATCATGAAACCGTACAACACCAAGATGGGTGAGCCGGTGCGGCTGCTGGTCATGACGGAAAAGATGTACACCGAGAAGAAGGACGTCGCCCAGCGCCTGATGAAGTGCTTTGTCGAAACCACTGCCCTCTTCAACAAGGACACGGCGCTGGCCGAGAAGTATGTGCGCGAACAGATGTTCAAGGGCCAGATCACCCCGCAGGACTTCAAGGATGCGATGGACAACGCCGACTACACCTACGACGTGTCGCCCGAGCACATCGACATCACCACCGAATTCATGAACAAGTACGGCGTCGGCCGCATGCAGAAGCCGCCCAAGGCATCCGAGTGGGTCAAGCTCGATCTGCTGCAGAAGGCCAAGGCCGACCTGAAGGTGAAGTGAGGTCATGATGCAGAAACTCAAAGATTTCGCCCACGGCGCCCTGGTGCCGGTCCTCGTGCTCATCCTCTGGGAAGCCTGCTCCCGCGCCGGCCTCTTCTCGGCCGTCGTGATGCCGGCCCCCTCGGCGGTCGCCGCCAAGTGGTGGGCCTATCTGTTGCCGGCCCAGGAACAGGAAGCCGGTCAGTCCTATCTGGCCTGGCTGCTCTCCGGCGAACTGCTGCATGACGCGTACTCAAGCCTCTATCGCGTCATTGCCGGCTTTGTCATCGGTGCCGGTCTGGCCCTGCCGCTGGGCCTGCTGATGGGTGCCAACACGCGCATCTACGCGCTGTTCAACCCGCTCGTGCAGATCCTGCGTCCGATCCCGCCCATCGCCTACATCCCGCTCGCCATCCTGTGGTTTGGTCTGGGCAATCCGCCGTCCTTCTTCCTGATCGCCATCGGCGCCTTTTTCCCGGTGCTGATGAACACCATCGCGGGCGTGCGCCAGGTCGACGGCATCTACCTGCGTGCCGCGCGCAACCTCGGGGTCGGCCAATGGACGATGTTCACCCGCGTCATCCTGCCCGCCGCCACGCCTTACATCCTGGCCGGCGTGCGCATCGGCATCGGCACCGCCTTCATCGTGGTGATCGTCTCCGAGATGATAGCGGTCAATGACGGGCTCGGCTTCCGCATCCTCGAAGCCCGCGAGTTCATGTGGTCAGACAAGATCATCGCCGGCATGATCACCATCGGTCTCCTCGGCCTGGCCATCGATACGGCTGTCAGCCGCCTCAACAACCATCTGCTGCGCTGGCACCGCGGCCTGGAGCACTAATCATGAGCAGCCCCATCCTGATCAACAACGTGCAGAAGGTCTTCAAGACGCCCGGCGGCGATGTCGTGGCCCTGAAAGACATCAACCTCACCATCCAGCCCGGCGAATTCGTCTGCCTGCTCGGCCCCTCGGGCTGCGGCAAATCGACGCTGCTCAACGCCGTGGCCGGTTTCCAGCCGCCCTCCGACGGGCAGATCATTATCGACCAGAAGACCATCCGTTCGCCCGGTCCGGATCGCGGCATGGTTTTCCAGGAATACGCGCTCTTTCCGTGGATGACGGTGGCCCAGAACATCGCCTTCGGCCTCGAAGTGCAGAAGAAGGAAAAGGCGGAGATCGACCTTACGGTCAATCAACTGCTCGACCTCCTGCACCTGAAGGACTTCTGCGATCGCTACCCGAAGGACCTCTCCGGCGGCATGCGCCAGCGTGTGGCGATTGCCCGCGTGCTCGCGCTCGATTCGCCGATCATGCTGATGGACGAGCCCTTCGGCGCGCTCGACGCGCTCACCCGCCGCAATCTGCAGGACGAGCTGCTGCGCATCTGGGAAAAGCTGGGCAAGACCATCCTCTTCGTCACCCACTCGATCGAGGAGTCGATCTACCTGGCCGACCGCATCGTGGTCATGACCTACCGGCCGGGTACGGTCAAGCGCGATCAGGTCGTCGACATGCCGCGTCCGCGCGATCCGGCCTCGCCTGCCTTCAATGACCTGAAGCGCGAACTGGGCCGTCTGGTCATGGAAGAGCAGCAGCGCCATGCCGATGCCGAAATGAAGCTGGCGGCGGTCGACTGAGAAAAATGGCCAAAATCGGTAGGATGTCGGGGTGAACCGCTTTCTCCCCGATTTTTCTCCCCTGCGCCGCCCCGCCTTTCTGGCCGGGGCGGCGTTGGCGCTTTGCCTGCTCGTCGGCTGGCTGGCCTTTCAAAGCCTGTTCGCCCACCACCTCGACCATGCCCGGCGCGAAGCACAGCACCGCCTCGACGCGCTCGCCCTCTCGCTGGAAGCCGCGCTGGCCCGGCACGAAACCCTGCCCGGCCTGCTCGCCCTTGACCCCAGCCTGACCGCCCTGCTCGATGCCCCGCAGGATGCCACCCGGCAGGCCGCTGCCAACGCCTATCTCGAGGCAGTCCAGCAAGGCGCCCATCTGTCGGCGGCCTTCCTGATCAATGCCGAGGGGCTGACGGTGGCCGCCAGCAACTGGCGGCAGCCGCACAGCTTTGTCGGTCACGACTACAACTTCCGCCCCTATTTCCGCGATGCCGTCAGCAAGGGCCTGGGCCGCTTCTACGGTGTCGGCGTCACCACCGGCGAGCCGGGCTACTTCCTCGCCGCCCCCTTGCGCCGTCAGCAGCAGTTGCTCGGCGTCATCGTCGTCAAACAGCAACTCGATGCCCTGGAGCAAGCCCTGGCCAACAGCAGCGAGCCGCTCATGCTGGTCGATGGCGACGGCATCGCCTTCCTCGCCTCGGCCCGCGCCCTGCGCTACCGCAGCCTCGCGCCCTTGGGCGAGACGGTGGCAGCACGTCTGGGCGATACGCGCCAATACGGCGCCCAAGCCATTCCCCTGATTGCCGACCGGCCGATCGCCACCGCTCAACCCGGCCCACAGCGCCTGGCCTTGCCCGGTGAGGCGGCACGCGAACGCCTCGTGCATGCCCGCCCGGTCGGCCTGCAAGGCTGGCAACTGGTGCAACTGGGTAATCCCGACGAAGCCCGCACGACCGCGACCACCCAGGCCGCTGCCCTGGCGCTGCTGCTCGCCTTTGCCCTCGGCCTGATCGCCCACCTGCGCCATCGCCGCCGCCGCCGCGAGGAACTCCGCCGCGTCCATGCCAGTCTGGAAGAACGCATTGCCGCCCGCACCGCCGACCTGACCGCCCAGATTGCCGAACTCGAAAAAACGGAGAGCATCCTGCGCGCCACGCGCGATGCCGCCGTCCAGGCCGGCAAGCTGGCCACCCTCGGCCAGATGTCCGCCGGCATCAGCCACGAGCTGAATCAGCCGCTCGCCGCCCTGCAAACCTTCGCCGACAATGCCCGCGCCCTGCTCGACCGCGGTCGACTGCCGGAAGCAGCCGAAAACCTGGCGATGATTTCCGATCTGGTCGCCCGTACCGGCCGCATCGTGCGCCAGCTCAAAAGTTTTGCCCGCAAGGAAGCCGCCACGCCGCAGGCGGTGAGCATAGACAGTGCCATCGAACACGCGCTCCTCATCGTCGAAGCGCGCCGCCGCGAAATCGGCGCCACCATTGACACCCCGCCGCCCGATCCAGGCTGTTGCGTGCTGGCCGAAGCCGGGCGCGTCGAGCAGATCCTGATCAACCTGCTGCGCAATGGCCTCGATGCCATGGCCGGCCAGCCCGAACCGCGCCTCGTCATCACCTGTCAGACCCGGGATGGCCAGCGCCAGATCGGCGTGCTCGATCACGGCGCCGGCCTGAGCGACGACGCGCACGCGCATCTGTTCGAACCCTTTTTCACGACCAAGCCGGCGGGCGAAGGGCTGGGCCTGGGCCTGGCCATTTCCCGTACCATTGCCGAAAGCTACGGCGGCACCCTGAGCGCACGCAATGCGCCCGGAGGCGGCGCCGAATTCGTGCTCACCCTGCCCGTGGCCGGAGATCCCCATGCCGCACCTGACACTTGAATACACCGACAACCTCCCGGCCTTTGACTGCGCCGCGGCGCTGCGCACGATCAATCAGGCGGCCCTCGACAGCGGCCTGTTTGGCGAAAACGACATCAAGAGCCGCGCCTTCTGTCTCAATCAGTGGCGCGTCGGCGTCGCCGAAACGCCCCGCGCCTTCCTCCATGTGCGCATCGCCCTGCTCAGCGGCCGCCCGCCCGAAGTCCGTCAGGCGCTGGCCGAACAGGTGCTCGCCGCGCTGATCCCGACGGTCAACCGCCCCCCGGGCATGGAAATCCAGTTCAGCGTAGAAACCGCCGACCTCGACCGTGCCAGCTACGCCAAGGCGACAGTCCATGCCTGAGGCAATCGTTTTTCTCGTCGAGGACGATGCGGCGGTCCGCAAGGGCTGCGAGCAGGCGCTCTCGATTGCCGACATCCCGGTGCGTGGCTTTGCCAGTGCCGAGACCCTGCTCAAGGCCATGCACGAACAGCGTCCGGCCCTGGTCGTGACCGATGTCCGCCTGCCCGGGCGTGACGGCATGAGCCTGCTGCGCGAACTGCGCCTGCTCGACCGCGAACTGCCCGTCCTGCTGATGACCGGCCACGGCGATGTCGCGATGGCCGTCGAAGCCATGCGCGAAGGCGCGCACGACTTCATCGAAAAGCCCTTCCCCTCGGAACGCCTGATCGCCGCCGTCCGCAGCGCGCTGGAAAAACGCGCCCTGCTCATCGAAAACCGGCGTCTCAAGGCGCAGCTGGGTGAGTCAGGCATCCAGCGCATCATCGGTCAGACCCCGGCCATGCAGCACATCCGCCAGCTGGTCGGCAGCCTGGCGCCAACCGGCGTCGATCTGCTGATCAATGGCGAAACCGGTGCCGGCAAGGAAGTCATCGCCCGTGCCATCCACGAAGCAAGCGGACGGCGCGGCGCCTTTGTCGCCATCAACTGCGGTGCGCTGCCGGAGAGCGTGTTCGAAAGCGAGCTCTTCGGGCATGAAGCCGGCGCCTTTACCGGCGCGGGCAAGCGCCGCATCGGGCGCATCGAACACGCCAGCGGCGGCACGCTCTTCCTCGACGAAATCGAAAGCATGCCGCTCAACCTGCAGGTCAAGCTCTTGCGCGTCCTGCAGGAACGCAGCGTAGAGCGCCTGGGCAGCAATGCCGGCGTGCCGGTGGACCTGCGCCTGGTGGCAGCCAGCAAGGCCGACCTGAAAGCGGCCGCCGATGCAGGCCAGTTCCGGGCCGACCTCTATTACCGGCTCAACGTGGTCAGCCTCGACCTGCCGCCCCTGCGGGCGCGCAGCGCCGACATTCCACTGCTCATGGCGCATTTTCTGGCCGATGCAGCGCAGCGCTACCAGCGCCCGGTCGCTGACTGGACACCGACCGATCTGGCGCGCTGGCAGCAATACCCCTGGCCCGGCAACGTGCGTGAACTGAAAAACGTCGCCGACCGCTGGGCACTCGGCCTGCCGGACGGCCTGCCCGGCGCGAGCGGGCCTGACCCAACGGGCGACTCGCTGGCCGAGCAGGTCGATGCCGCCGAGCGCGCCCTGATCATCGCCGCGCTCCAGCGCACCGGCGGCAACGTCGTCGCCACGGCCGAAGCCCTGCATACGCCGCGCAAGACCCTCTACGACAAGCTCACCCGCCACGGCATCGTGCCCGAGCACTACCGGCACTGAGCGCGGCCACGGGATCAGCATGGACCTGATTGCCCTCGCCCTGGTTTTGACAGGCGCGCTCTGCCACGCCAGCTGGAACCTGATTTCCAAGCGCGTCGGTGGCGGCCTGTACTTCGTCACGCTCTATGGGCTGGTCAGCAGCCTGTTGATGCTGCCATTCGCCCTGCATGCCTGGTCACACCTGAGCGCACCGCTCAGCAGCCTGGCGTGGGCTGCCATTGTGGGCAGTGCGCTGATCCATGCGGTGTATTCCCTGATATTGCAAAAAGGCTATCGGGCCGCCGATTTTTCGCTGGTCTATCCGCTGGCCCGGGGCACCGGGCCGCTTTTTGCGGTTTTCGGGGCCGTGCTGCTGCTCGGGGAATTACCGACCACCCTGGGTCTGATCGGCATTGCCGCCATCCTTGCCGGCATCCTGCTCATTGCCGGTCTAGCCGAAGCCCGACGGTCGACCACCCTGCAGGCCGGGATTTTCTGGGGCTCTCTGACCGGCCTCAGCATCGCCGCCTACACCGTGCTCGATGGCTGGGCAATCAAGGTGCTCGGTCTCGCCCCCGTGCTCTACTACGGCCTCAGCCTGCTCGTCCGCAATCTGATGCTGCTGCCGCAAGCCCTGCGCCGGCACGATCTGCTGATCGCGGAATGGCAGGCCAAGTGGCGTGCCATCGTGCTGGTCGGCCTCCTCTCCCCCCTGGCCTACACCCTGATCCTGATCGCCCTGACCCGCGCCCCGCTGAGCTATGTCGCCCCGCTGCGCGAGCTGTCGATGCTGATCGGCGTTTATGCGGGCGCCCGCGTCCTCGCCGAACGCCTGAGCCTCAGCCGACTGCTCGGCACAGCCTGCATGCTGATCGGCGCCGCCTGCCTGGCCCTGGCCAAGGGCTGAAACTCACAGCGGCAGACGGGATTACAGACTCCCGGCATTGACGATCGGCTGCGAGCCGCGCTCGCTGCACAGCACCACCAGCAGGTTGCTGACCAACTGCGCCTTGCGTGCCTCGTCAAATTGGGCACAGCCGTTTTTCTCCAGTTCGGCCAAGGCCATTTCGACCATGCCCACCGCACCGCTGACGATCCGCGAACGGGCCGCAATCACGGCATTGGCCTGCTGGCGCTGCAACATGGCCTGCGCGATTTCCGGGGCATAGGCCAGATGGCTGATACGCGCTTCAATCACACGCACCCCGGCCTTGGCCAGGCGCTCGGCAAGCTGTTCCTGGAGGTGCTGAGAGATTTCCTGCGGATGGCTGCGCAAGGCCACTTCCCCCGTTTCAACCGCATCATAGGGATAACTGGTCGCCATGGCCCGCAAGGCGGACTCAGATTGAATGTGCACAAAGCTCTCGTAATCGTCGACGTTGTAAACCGCCTCCGCCGAATCGGCCACCTGCCACACGATCACCGCGGCAATTTCGATGGGGCTGCCTTCCAGATCATTGACCTTGAGCTTGCCGCTTTCAAAATTGCGAATCCGCAAACTGAGCTTGTGCTTCTGCAAAAACGGATTATTCCAGCGCAAGCCGTCTTCACGCGTCGTACCGACATAACGCCCGAAAAGACTCAGCACGGCGGACTGGTTAGGCTCAACCATGTACAACCCCGGCAACAGCGCAAACCCTCCCAAGAGCATCAATAGGGCGAGCCACACCAATTTTGGGGTGACCACCAGCAAGGCGGGCGCAACGAAAAACAGATAACCCGCCGCCCCGATCATGGCCGCGGCCAGCAACAGCATCGGGATGCCCGGCTGTGAATGCAGGCTGTTCTCTTTCATGCAATGCTCCTTGTCCTATCAATGACCGTCTGAATGAATCAGGCATCATACCCGCACCACCCCGCCGAATCCGCGGAACCGGAACCTTCTTCGCTCACGCACGGTCGACGCCTGCATGCTGCCACGATCATCTTCCCCCGCCCCCTTGTTTGCCTTCGACAACACCTACGTCCGCGACCTGCCCGATTACGGCGCGCGCTGGCAGCCCGAGGCGGCAAGCAAGCCGCGCTTCGCGGCACTGAATCGCTCCCTGGCCCACGCACTCGGCCTGGATGAGGAACGCCTGGCCGGCGATGAAGGGCTGGCCGTGTTTTCAGGGCAAGTCGTCCCGCCGGGTGCCGAGCCCTTCGCCCAGGCCTATGCCGGGCATCAGTTCGGCGGGTTTTCACCGCGGCTGGGCGATGGCCGGGCCGTGTTGCTGGGCGAGGTCATCGACCGGGCCGGCCAGCGGCGCGACCTGGCGTTCAAAGGTTCGGGCCGCACGCCCTTCTCGCGCAACGGTGATGGCAAATGTGCACTGGGTCCGGCCTTGCGCGAATACATCATCGGCGAGGCCATGCACGCGCTGGGCATCCCGACGACACGCGTCCTGGCCGTGGTCGCCACCGGCGACATGGTGCGGCGCGAACGGGCCTTGCCCGGCGCGGTGCTGACCCGTGTGGCCGCCAGCCACCTGCGCGTCGGCACCTTCGAATTCTTTGCCGCCCATCGCGGACCGGACTGGGTCAAGAAACTGGCCGACTACGCGATTGCCCGCCACGATCCGGCGCTGATCGACCAGGATGACCGCTATGCCGGCCTGCTCGACGCAGTCTGCCGGCGCCAGGCTGAGCTTGTTGCCCGCTGGCTGGGCGTCGGCTTCATTCACGGCGTGATGAATACCGACAACATGACGCTCTCCGGCGAAACCATCGATTACGGCCCCTGTGCCTTCATGGAGGCCTACGACCCGGCTACCGTCTTCAGTTCGATCGACACCCATGGCCGTTACGCGTACGGCAATCAGGCCGACATTGCGCAATGGAACCTGGCCCGCTTTGCCGAAACCCTGCTGCCCTTGATCGATCCCGATCAAAAGCAGGCCGTCGAGCGCGCCACCGCCCGCATCGTGGCCTTCCCGGCCGAACTCGATGCTGCCTGGTTGCGCGTCATGCGCCAGAAACTGGGGCTCCCTGAAAATACGGCCTCGGCGACGGTCGACCGTCGGCTGATCGACGATTTCCTGGATTTGTTGCACCGCCATCAATGCGACCTCACGCTCGCCTTTCACGCATTGACCGAAACCGCCGCCGGCAACCCGCATGCTTTCAGCCGGGTGTTTGCAGCCAACGATGCCGAAGCGGCCGCCTGGCGTACCGCCTGGGAAGGCCAGCGCGATCCCGCCCTGCTGGATGCGATGCGCCGCGCCAATCCCTGGCTGATCGCCCGCAATCACCAAGTCGAAGCCGCCCTGGAAGCTGCCACCGAGCGCTTTGACCTGGCGCCGACCGAGCGTCTGGTGGCGGCCCTGCGCGCCCCCTTCACCCTCGACCCGGCCCTGGCGCGCTATGCCGAACCGGCGCCCGCCGAGGTCACGGCGGCTTACCGAACCTTCTGCGGCACCTGAACCGGAGTCTTCCCATGCGCCAAGCCCCCCGCGGCATCCTTGAACAACTGGCCCCCGAACTCGGCGTCACCGACTGGCGCGACGCCCATGGCCAGCCGCTCGACTACTACGGGCTGGATGTCATGCCCGGCCGCTACAAGATCCTGTTCTGCTTCCAGGACAACTGCCCCGGCTGTCACCAACGCGGTTTTCCGACCCTGCAACGGCTGGCCGAGGCCTTTGAGGGCAGCGACTTCGTCAGCCTGGCCGCCATTCAAACCGTTTTCGAGGAACACGCCGACAACACGCGTGAACGCGGCTTCGCCAACCAGGCCCGCTATGGCCTGGCCATCCCCTTTGCCCACGATGCCGGGCCGGATGGCCGCTTTTCGACCCTGATGCAGCGCTACGCCTGCGGTGGCACGCCCTGGTTCATCGTCATCGACCCGAATGGCGTAGTCGCTTTCAACCATTTTTCGATCGATGCCGACCGCCTGATTGCCTTTCTTCAGGAGGCAGCAGCCAATGATCCGGGCCAAGCCGCCGCCGGCCTGCTCACCTGGGGCGGGGTCCTGCGTCTGGCCCGCGATGGCAACGCAGCGCCACCCCGGCGGGATGAACGCAGCGAGGCCGCATGGCAAGCCCTGCTCTCACCGGAGGCCTTCCACGTGACCCGCCAGAAAGGTACGGAGCGCGCCTTCAGTTCGTCGATGTGCAGCCGATTCGAGCCGGGCCGCTATGCCTGCGCCTGCTGCGGCACCCCCCTTTTCGATGCCGACACCAAGTTCGACAGCGGCAGCGGCTGGCCCAGCTTTACGCAAGCCCTGACGCCCGACGTGGTGGCCTATCACGCCGACCACAGCCATGGCATGACGCGGGTCGAAACGACCTGCAATGTGTGCGATGCGCACCTCGGCCATGTTTTCCCGGATGGCCCTGCACCAAGCGGCCTGCGCTACTGCATCAACGCCCTGGCGCTGCGCAAGCTCGATTGACGAAAAATGGCCTGCTGGCAGTGTCGACCGTCGGACTGCATGCGCCCTGCAGTCCGATCACGGTAGCGCACATGCAGGCTCAGACCGGGTAGTTGCGCGTCGCAACACGCCCGAGCAAGGCCGCCAGTTGCGGGTAATAGATCAGGCAACTGGTATCCAGCCGACCGCCCATCACGATGCCCTCGGCAATTTCACGGGCCGCCGGGGAGTGCTCCAGCAGTGTGGGAAAGTGGTGCGCCGGATCGAAGAGGGCAAACATCCGGCTGAGCAAGGTGGCGCAATCCCGGTAATGGTCGGGATCCAGATGAATATGGGTAATGCCGGCATCGCAGGCGTCCAGATAGGCTGCCGCAACCACGGCAGTGGACTCGAAGGCCTTCAGGCTGTGGGGACCGAGCTCATAGGACATGGCATCACTCCTTCTCTTCGCACCGGGCCGGGCTTGGCCCATGCTTCCTTAACGGCCATGGCGCCTTTGGGTTGAGCCCCGGTTACATCTTTTACATCGACGGCGCCAGCCGCTCCTGCAAGGACAGACCGGCCCGCATGCCATTGGTTTCATCCCGGCAGCGAAAAATCAGCGGACGCTGTCCAGCACCGAGGCCGACGGCGCGGCGGCCCCGCACCCGCGACGCAGGACGAAGGCATCGCGTTCAGGCGGCTCATGACTGTCCTGGAAGAGATCCTGGATTTCCTGCACCTTCCCGGCATGGCGGCACAAGGCATCGACGCAGAGCCGGTCCAGCTTCCAGGCAGCCATGCCGCGCAAGGCCTCGAATGCCTCCTCGTTCGACCAGGCCGGTTTGTAACAACGCGTCGACGTGAGCGCATCGAAAACATCGGCCACCGCAACGATCCGGGCTTCGATGGGGATGTCGTCACCCCGGAGCCCGCAGGGATAACCGCTCCCATCCATGTTTTCATGGTGATATTCGGCAATGTTGCCGATCATCCGGGCCATGCCCGAACGATCCAGATTGAAGTTACCCAGCATGCTGTTGATGATCTCCCGCCCCCGGGTGGCGTGGGTCTTCATGACCTCGAACTCATCCGTACTCAGCTTGGCAGGCTTGCGGATGATGTGATCGGGAATGGCAATCTTGCCCACATCGTGCATCGGCGCAAACCAGTAGATCGATTCAACGAACTCATCGCTCAGACCGTAGTGCGGCGCGACCTCATTGGCGATCAGGCGCGAGAAATGCGCCATCCGGTCGAGATGCTCGCCGGTTTCCGGATCCTTGTGGCCGGAAAAACTGGTCGCCATCTTGAGCGCCCCGTACAAGGTGCGCACCTGCTGCAGTTCCACGCTCACCAGCAGGGAAATCAGGCGAGCGATCATGTCGAAATACGGCAAGGAAGACTCGTCGAACACATCCGGAAAACGGGAGTTGAAGAACACAAACCCGGTCAGGCTGTCATCGAGATAGGTCGGGATGGTGTAGCTGGCGCGAAAGCCGAAAGCCTGCAGACGGCGCGTGTGCTCGCGGGCGCTCGGCATGGCGGCAATGTCATTGACGACGCGCGGCTGGCCATCCAGGAAGATCTGATACAAGGCCCGCGCTTCGCGCAGCTTGCACTGGTAGTTGCCCAGGGGATTTTCGCCCTCGGTGCTGTGGGCAAAGGTCTTCAGGGTGTCGGTCCGCTGGTCGTAGACTGCCACGCCAATCCGGTGGATGAACGCGCAATGCTGGCGGACGACACGATGCAGAAAGGCGATCTTGTCCGAGACGCTGGTCTTCTTGTTCAGGGCATCGAGCAAATCATGATGCTGGATTTCAAGGGGCGCTGACATGGTACGGGCCTCCGGTTCAACTCTAGACGTTGCCGGCCAGGTTTCCGAACTGGAGACATCATGCCGACGCGTTGAACTCAGTCTAATTTTGACAAATCCGCGCGTCATCACCCGACGGGGTGATACTTTTCACCCTGTAGATGCATAAAATTCAGATAATTGGCAAAAACCCTCTTTCGGACAGGTATGGGCATCACTTCCACCGGGCACGCAGAAATCGATCACCAGCATGAGATCCTCGACACGCTGGTGGCCGAGCTGACCCGTTTTTGTCCGGAACACGCAGTCTCGCCGCAAGCTGTCTGCCAAACCTGCCCTCAGGCGCGGCAAAACACCTGCCGTCAAACCTTGCAGGAGACCGTCGGAGAACTGGGCGCCTTTCTGGTCGGGCATGCCACCTACGAGGAACGGATGATGGAGCTGCTGCCCGACACGCCGACCTGCCAGGCCCACATCAAGGCACACAAGGCGGCGCATCAGGGCGTGGCGCGGCAATTGCGCAAACTCGAAGGGACGGTCCGTACAGCCATGCCGCTCGAAGCCAGCCAGGAAGTCTGGGTAATGATCCGCAGCTGGCTGGGCGACCACACCTGGCTGTTCGACAACCGCCTGGTGAGCATGACCCAGCAAGCCGTTTCACCGGCGGTGAATTTCGACAACGAACTGGTTGCCATGCTCGACCGCCATGTTTTCCCGAACCGCCCCACCGCACCGCGCGCCCGCCAAGGCAAGAGCGCTGCCGACAAGGCTCGCCTGGAAATCCGGGGACGCTTTGAGCAGCTCTCACCGGCGCAACGGGCTGTTTTCTGGCTTGTCGTCGGCGGTCGCAAGAACCGTGAAATCGCGGAGGAGCTCGGTATCACTGTGAATACGGTCAAGACGCACCGGGCCGCGATCTTTCAGAAGATGGATGTGAGCTCCGTGCTGGAGCTGATCCGCAAGACCGACGCCTTGCGCTGAATAGTGCCGGCAGCGACCGCCCGCGCTGCTTGTCGAGGCGGCTTCAGCGCCCCTTTGCATCGTCGGCGTCCCCACACAGTCCGCCAGCAGACCGGCTAGAATCGCGGCCTTACCCTACGCCGCATTCACGCAAAATCCCGTCTCCCACCATGCGCCTCCTTCACACCTCCGACTGGCATCTCGGTCAGCATTTCATGGGCAAGACACGCCAGGCCGAGCATCAGGCCCTGATCGACTGGCTGCTCGATACCGTGGCCTCCCAGGCCGTCGATGCCGTGCTCATCGCAGGTGACATTTTCGACACGGGCACGCCGCCTTCTTACGCCCGCGAGTTGTACAACCAGCTGGTCGAGCGCCTGCACGACGCCAAGGTGCGGCTGATCCTGCTCGGCGGCAACCACGACTCGGTGGCGGTACTCGGAGAAAGCAAAAATCTGCTGGCCCGTCTCGGCACGCTGGTCGTGCCGGGTGCGGCCGAACCGGCCGCGCATGTTCATGTTTTGCCCCGCCGCGACGGCACGCTGGGCGCCGTGATCGGTGCCGTGCCCTACCTGCGGCCGCGTGATCTGATCAGCAGCGAAGCCGGCCAAAGCGCCGAGGACAAGCAGCGCAGCCTGCGCGATGCCTTGCGGGAGCACTACGCGGCGGTCAACGCCGCCTGCGAGGCCAAAATCAGCGAGCTCGGCCAGCCCTTGCCCCGCATCCTGACCGGCCATCTGACCACGGTCGGCGCCAGTACCAGCGATTCGGTCCGCGAAATTTACGTCGGCAGTCTCGATGCCTTTCCGACCGCCGATTTCCCGCCGGCCGACTACATCGCCCTCGGCCACATCCACCGTCCCCAGCGCGTCGGCGGCCATGAGCATATCCGCTACAGCGGCTCGCCGATTCCGCTCAGTTTCGATGAAGCAGCGCAAAGCAAGGAAATGCTGCTGATCGATCTCGATCCCGGCGGCTTGCAGGCCGTGACGGCGCTGCCGGTGCCGCGCTTCCAGCCATTGATCGCCCTGCGCAGCAACCTGGCCGACCTGCCCGCCGCCATCGGCAAAGCCGCAGCGGAAGGCTCGCGCGACACCCCTGCCTGGCTGGAAATCACCCTGGTCGAAGACGATTACCTGGCCGACCTGCCGGCCCGGGTGCAGGCGGTCTGCGAAGGCTGGCCGGTCGAGGTCCTGCGTCTGCGGCGTACGCGCGCCAGCGCGGCACGGATCGACAGCGTCGCCCAGGAAACCCTGGACGAACTCTCTCCCGATGACGTCTTCGCCCGGCGGCTCACGCTGGAAACTCTGGACGATGCCCAGCAGCAGGCCCTGAAAATGCGGCACGACCAGATCCTGCACACGATCACGGCGCCCGACGCCAACGCCGGGGATTGACGCGCCGGGTCTGCACCCCCGATGATCCGGCCAGCCGCCGGCGGCCCTGCCGCTGCCCGTTCACCGTTAGCCCTTCCCCGTTTGCCCTTCTCCGTTTGCCACCGCCCGCCTGACAACACGATGATGGACACAAGGACTGCCCCGGCCATGCGCCGCACCCTCCTGCTGGTCGCCCTGGCCATGTTGGCCTTTGCCGCCAATTCGCTGCTCTGCAGGCTGGCCCTGCGCGGCACCGGCATCGATGCCGCCAGCTTCACGGCCATCCGGCTGGCCAGCGGCGCCCTGGTGCTCACCCTGATCGTGGCCTGGCCGCAACGTCGCCTGCAGCCCGTGCGCGGCAGCTGGTCCTCGGCGGCTGCACTGTTCGCCTATGCCGCCGCTTTTTCCTTCGCGTACCTGGAACTGTCCGCAGCCACCGGTGCTCTGCTGCTGTTTGGTGCGGTACAGACGACGATGATCAGCGTTGGCCTCTGGTCGGGCGAACGTTTTCAAAAGGCGCAGTTGCTGGGTTTCCTGCTCGCCATCGGCGGCCTGGCCGGCCTGTTGTTGCCGGGCGTGGCGGCACCGCCGCCGGGTGCAGCCGCGCTCATGGTCCTGGCCGGCATCGCCTGGGGCATGTATTCGCTGCGCGGTCGCGGTCAGGGCGACCCGACCCAGGCCACCGCCGGGAATTTCGTCCGCACGCTGCCCTGGGTGTTGCTCCTGCTGCTCCTTGCCCCGCTACCGGGCATGCCCGACACCCGCGGCATCCTGCTCGCCGTAGCCTCGGGCGCCCTGGCCTCCGGCATCGGCTACGCCCTCTGGTACGCCGCGCTGCCCGCCCTTGCCGCAACGCAGGCGGCCACCCTCCAGCTCAGTGTTCCCGTCATCACGGCCATCGGCGGTGTCCTCTTCCTCGGCGAAGCCCTCAGCTTGCGTCTTGTGCTCGCCTCGATCGCCATCCTGGGCGGCATTGCGCTGGTCGTCCTCAAACGCGCGCCACGCTGACGGCGTGCTTGCCCGCTGTGCGTGAGGCCACGCTGACGCGCTCGCGGCACGCACCGATGCAGCGCCGCACCAGACGGCCAGGCCCAGCCGGTATAATGCGCACCCCGCAGTCCGCTGCGCTGCCCGTCTGACTCAACGTGTCCCGCTCCCTGCTTGCCTTGCCCGCCCTGCCCAAACCGGGGCAACGACTCGACCTGCCGCCGCTTGCCGGTGCTTCGGATGCGCTCGCGCTGGCCGAACTGGCTGCCGCCCATCCAGGCCGCCTGCTCGCCGTCGTGACGGAAAATGCGGCCGATGCCCAGCGCCTGCTCGACGAGATTCCCTGGTTTGCGCCCAACGTGCGCGTACGCCTGCTGCCGGATTGGGAAACGCTGCCCTACGACACGTTCTCGCCGCACCAGGACCTGGTTTCCGAGCGCCTGGCCACCCTCTGGGCCGCCATGCAGGGCGAACTGGACATCCTGCTCGTCCCGGCTTCGACGGCGGTCTACCGTCTGGCCCCGCCCGAATTCATGGCGGGCTACACCTTCGCCTTCAAGAAGGGCGAAACCATCGATGCCGAAAAATTCCGCGCCCAGGTCACCCTGGCCGGTTACGCGCATGTGACGCAGGTGGTGTCGCCGGGTGAATACTCGATTCGTGGCGGCCTGATCGACCTCTTTCCGATGGGCTCGACCGTGCCGTACCGTCTCGATCTCTTCGATGACGAGATCGAGAGCATCAAGACTTTCGACGTCGATACGCAGCGCACGATCTATCCGGTCCCGGAAGTCCGCCTGCTGCCGGCGCACGAATATCCGATGGACGAGCGCGGCCGCACGCGCTTCCGCCAGAAATTCCGCGAAGCCTTCGAAGGCGATCCGGCCAAGTCCGGCGTCTACAAGGATGTCTCCCAAGGCATCGCCAGCGCCGGGATCGAGTATTACCTGCCGCTCTTCTTTGAAGAGATGGCCACGCTCTTCGACTACCTGCCGAGTGACGCCCTGTTCGTCACCCAGGGCGATGCCTCCAGCGCCATGGCGGCCTTCTGGAAAGACACGCGTTCGCGCTATGACCTGCTGCAAGGCGACAAGGCGCGCCCGCTGCTGCCGCCCGATCTGCTGTTCCTGAGCGATGAAGCCTTCTTTGCCGCCGCCAAGACCTACGGTCGACTCGCCCTGGAGAGCAAAAAAGCCTTTGACGGCGCGTTGACCGTCGGGTTGCCCGATCTCGCCGTGGATCGCCGCGCCGACGATCCGCTCGGCAAACTGAAAACCTGGCTCGCCACCCAGCCGGGCCGCGTCCTGCTCTTGGCCGAATCGGCCGGCCGCCGCGAAACCCTCGCCGCCATGCTCACCGAGCACGGTCTGAAACCATCAGCCAGCGCCGACTACGCCGGTTTTCTGGCGGGCGATGCCCAGCTCGCGCTCGGCGTTGCCCCGCTGCATACCGGTTTCATGGCCAACGGTCTGGCCTTTGTCACCGAAAGCGAGCTCTACGCCGGCAGCCCGCGCCGCACCCGCCGCGAAGCGGCGCGCAAGGCGAGCTTCGACAACTGGCTGAAAGACCTCACCGAACTCAAGGTCGGCGATCCGGTGGTGCATGAAAGTCACGGCATCGGCCGCTATCAGGGCCTGATCCGCATGGATCTCGGCAACGGCGAGCAGGAATTCCTCGAACTGCACTACGCCAATGCGGCCAAGCTTTTCGTCCCGGTCGCCCAGCTGCACGTGATCTCGCGCTATTCCGGCGCCGAGCCGGATGCCGCGCCGCTGCACACGCTCGGTTCCGGGCAGTGGGAAAAAGCCAAGCGCAAGGCCGCCGAGCAGGCGCGCGACACCGCCGCCGAGCTGCTCGCGCTCTACGCCGCCCGCGCCGCGCGCCAGGGCCATGCCTTCGCCTTTGAAGAAAACGACTACGAGGCCTTTGCCGACGGTTTCGGCTTTGAAGAAACCGCCGACCAGGCCGCCGCCATCGCCGCCGTGATCGAGGACATGAAGTCCGGCAAGCCGATGGACCGCCTGGTCTGCGGCGACGTCGGCTTCGGCAAGACCGAAGTCGCGCTGCGCGCCGCCTTCTGCGCCGTCGCCGGCGGCAAGCAGGTGGCCGTACTCTGCCCGACGACGCTCCTCTGCGAGCAGCATTACCAGACCTTCGCCGACCGCTTTGCCGACTGGCCTGTCAAGGTCGCCGAGATTTCCCGCTTCAAGACCGCCAAGGAATCGGCCCAGGCCTTGAAGGAGCTCTCCGAGGGCAAGATCGACATCATCATCGGCACGCACAAGCTGATCGGCAAGGACGTCAAATTCGACCGTCTGGGCCTCGTCATCATCGATGAGGAACACCGATTCGGCGTGCGCCAGAAGGAAACACTGAAATCGCTGCGCGCTGAAGTCGATGTGCTGACGCTGACCGCAACGCCCATCCCGCGCACCCTGGCGATGAGCATGGAAGGCCTGCGCGATTTTTCGGTGATCGCCACCGCGCCGCAGAAGCGTCTGGCCATCAAGACCTTCGTCTCCAAGTTTTCCGACGGCATCATCCGCGAAGCCGTGCTGCGCGAACTGAAGCGTGGCGGCCAGGTGTACTTCCTGCACAACGAGGTCGACACCATCGAAAACATGCGCGAGAAGCTGGAAAAGCTGGTGCCGGAAGCGCGCATCGTGATCGGCCACGGCCAGATGAACGAGCGCGAGCTGGAGCGCGTGATGCGCGACTTCACCAGCCAGCGCGCCAACCTCTTGCTGTGTACGACCATCATCGAAACCGGGATCGACAACCCGCACGCCAACACCATCCTGATCAACCGCTCGGAAAAATTCGGCCTCGCCCAGCTGCACCAGTTGCGCGGCCGCGTCGGGCGTTCGCATCACCAGGCTTATGCCTACCTGCTGGTGCAGGATGAAAAGGCGATGACCAAGCAGGCCAAGCAGCGCCTGGAAGCCATCCAGATGTCCGAGGAACTCGGCTCCGGTTTCTTCCTCGCCATGCACGACCTGGAAATCCGCGGCGCCGGCGAGGTGCTGGGCGATAACCAGTCGGGCGAAATGCAGGAAGTCGGCTTCAATGTCTTCACCGACATGCTCAACCGCGCCGTGGCGCATCTCAAGCAAGGCAAGTCGGCCGAAAGCATCGACCTCACCCAGCCGCTCGGCATCAGCACCGAAATCAACCTGCGTACCCCGGCGCTGCTGCCCGACGCCTACTGTCCGGATGTGCATGAGCGCCTCACGCTCTACAAGCGCCTGGCCAACTGCGACACGGCAGAAGACCTCGATGCCATGCAGGAAGAGCTGGTCGACCGCTTTGGTGAACTGCCGCTGCAAGGCCAGTCGCTGATGGCGACGCACCGCCTGCGCCTTCTGGTCAAACCGCTGCTGATCCAGAAGCTGGACGCCAGCGCCGACCAGATCACCATCCAGTTCAGCCCGGCTTTCACTCAGAATCCGCCTATCGAACCGATCAAGATCATCAATTTGATCCAGAAGAATCGCAGCTATAAGCTGGCCGGACAGGATAAAATTTCGCTCTTGCGCCACTGCCCAAGCCTCAATGACAAGGTCGTGGCCATCAAGGACATGATTCGCGAGCTGACCAAATGACGACCCAACTTCTCGAAAACGTAAACGTCTCCGCCTTCGACGCCATGCCGACGCCGGCCGAGATCCACGCCAAGCTGCCGATCAGCGACGCTGCTGCCCAATCCGTCGGTCAGGGCCGCGCCATCCTGCGCGACATTCTGGACCGCAAGGATCACCGCCTCTTCGTCGTGGTCGGCCCCTGCTCGATCCATGACCCGGTGGCCGGCCTGGACTACGCCCGCCGCCTGAAGGCGCTGGCGGACGAAGTCTCCGACACGCTGCACATCGTCATGCGCGTCTATTTCGAGAAGCCGCGCACCACCGTGGGCTGGAAGGGCTACATCAACGACCCGTTCATGGACGACTCCTTCCAGGTCAATGTCGGCATGGAAAAAGCCCGCGAATTCCTGCTCGCCGTCAATGAAATCGGCCTCTGCGCCGGTACCGAGGCGCTCGACCCCTACGGCCCGCAGTACTACGGCGACCTCATCGCCTGGACGGCCATCGGCGCCCGCACGACCGAATCGCAGACGCACCGCGAAATGTCCTCCGGCCTGTCCACCCCGGTCGGCTTCAAGAACGCCACCAGCGGCGACCTGACCGTGGCCACCAACGCCATCCTCTCGGCCTCCCGCCCGCACTCCTTCCTCGGCCTCAACAACGACGGCCGTGTGGCCATCGTGCGCACTACCGGCAACCCCTACGGCCACGTCGTGCTGCGCGGCGGCGACGGCAAGCCGAACTACGACACCGTGTCGGTCGCCGTGGCCGAACAGGCCCTGGCCAAGGCCAAGCTGCCGGCCAATCTGGTGGTCGACTGCTCGCACGCCAACAGCTCGAAAAAGCCGGAACTGCAACCGCTGGTCCTGGCCGATGTGGTCAATCAGATCCGTGCCGGCAACAAGTCCATCCTCGGCGTCATGGTCGAATCGAACATCGAAGCCGGCAACCAGTCGATCCCGGCCGACCTCAGCCAGCTCAAGTACGGCTGCTCGGTGACCGACGGCTGCGTCGGCTGGGACACCACCGAACAGATGATCCGCGACGCCGCCGTGATGCTGCGCGACGTGCTGCCGGAGCGTCTGGGCTGAGATGGCGATGAACCTCATCATCCAGGGCGGCGCCCTGCCGACCTTCCTGCTTGACCGCATTTTGGCCGCCACCGGGGCGTCGACCGTCGAGCCGCGTCCGCCGCAAGTGGTCCGCCTGCTCAATGCCAGCCGCACCCCGGCTTTCGACGAACTGATCCCGCTGATCGAAGCCGAAAAGCTGGACTGGGCCTTCGTGCCGGCCGGCAAGAAGCTGGCCGACTTCGGCCTGATCTGCTTCGACATGGACTCGACGCTGATCACCATCGAGTGCATCGACGAACTGGCCGACTTCGCCGGCAAGAAGGCCGAGGTTTCGGAAGTCACGGAAGCCGCCATGCGCGGCGAGATCGACTACCGCGAAAGCCTGCGCCGTCGCCTGGCACTGATGGCCGGGCTGGATGCCCGCGTCCTGGCGCGGGTTTTCGGCGAACGCCTGCTGCTTTCCGACGGCGCCCGCGAACTGCTCGAAGCCTGCAAGAATGCCGGCCTGCGCACCGCGATCCTGTCTGGCGGCTTCACCTACTTCACCGAGCGCCTGCGCATCGAACTGGGGCTCGACTTCGCCACCTCGAACGAACTGGAAATCGTTGGCGGAAAATTAAGTGGCCGCGTCGTCGGTGACATTGTCGATGCCAGTGCCAAGGCCCATCACCTCCTGCGCCTGCGCGACGAGCTGGGGCTCACGAAGGATCAGGTGATCGCCTGCGGCGATGGCGCCAATGACTTGCTGATGATGGCCGAAGCGGGTCTCTCCGTGGCTTTCCGCGCCAAGCCGGCAACCCGTGCCAAGGCCGATGTCGCCATCAATTTCGGCGGCCTCGACGCCCTGCTCAATCTGTTCGACTGAGCCCGCACCTGGCCAATACCCGGCCAACACCCGGCCAACACCAGAACGGCCTGCCTGCGCGCAGGCCGTTTTATTTTCTGCGGCGCCCACTCAGCAGCGCACAGAGGACCCGTCAGAGGCCTGCCTGACTCAGCCCCTGCGCAATCCAGCGCTGAATGCTCACGGCGTCCATCGCGCCCGCCTGACGCTGAATTTCCCGCCCACCCACAAACAGAATCAGGGTTGGGATGCTACGAATGCCAAAGCGCTGCCCAAGCGTCGTTTCAACCTGGGTGTTGATCTTGGCAAAGCGGATGCCCGGCATCTCCGCCGCCGCCTGCGCAAAGGCCGGCGTCATCATGCGACATGGTCCACACCAGGGCGCCCAGAAATCAACCACCACCGGCAGTTCGTTTCTGGAAATATGCTTTTCAGCGATGTCGACCGTCAGATCGAGCGGTTTCCCGGTGAGCAAGGCCTGATGGCATTGACCGCACGCAGGCCCCTCCGGCAGACGTGCCGACGGCAGACGATTCACCGCATGACAATGCGGGCAGACCAGATGGAGCGAAGGGGTATCAGCAGACATCAACGTTTCCTTATGAGGTTCAAGGCTGATATGGAGGGCCGCAGCCGAAATTCAAGCCCCCTGATTCTCCACGCCCCCTCAGACGGGCTGCGTCATGGCCGATCCCGCCGCAACGGCAACACCATTGCGCCCGGCATGCTTGACCGAATACATCGCCAAATCAGCCGATTTGCAAAGGATGTTCATTGAAACCCCATCCTCAGGATAAAAGGCGATCCCGATACTGCATGAAACAGAAAGGGGGCCGGCTTCAGTATCAATCGGCACGGCAACGGCCTCCAGCACCTTTTCTGCCACCTTCTGAACATCGTCAGGGGAGGCCAGATGATCGATCAAGGCAATGAATTCATCCCCACCCATACGCCCGACCGTATCACTCGCCCGCAACGTTGCCACCATGCGGTGCGCCACCTCAAGCAGCACCTGATCCCCCACCGTGTGGCCGAACCGATCATTGATTTCCTTGAAATGATCCAGATCGATCAACAGCAAGGCAAAGCGCTGACCGCTGCGTGCCGCACGCAACGCCAACTGCTCATAACGATCGGAAACCAGCTGGCGATTCGGCAAATGGGTCAGGACATCATGGGTCGCCAGATAAGCCGCGCGCTGGTGATCCAGTTCTGCACGATTCAAGGCATGCAGGTGGCGATAAGCGAGCATCGGCACCATGAAAAGGGAGAGCACGAGCAACAGGGCCATGGAAAGCGTATTGGCAGTCATCAGATCGCTCCAGACAACCTGTTGTGAAAACTGAATGGAGAGCGGTTGAGATGTGCTTTTGCTTGAAAAAACATAGGAAAACCGGGGGAGCGTCAGCCTGTCCAGAGACGATGCCGCCGCTTCTGCCTGTTGCCAGACAGGCCCAGACACCACGCCGGAAGCCGCCAAACGGGCTTCGATCCCGATCCCCGTCAGTCCGGTAGCGCCCTCGAACAGGCGATCGACTTTAACCACCATCAAGGCGAGCATCTGATCGCCAAACAGATTCAGCTTCCCTGTCGGCGCCAGGGCAGCCCGCCGTTCAACCGATCGCAACAGAATGTAAGCACTGCCACCTTCATACAATTCAAACACCGGCGATGCGATGGCATCCTGTTTTGCCAGCGCAGTCTGCATCGTGCCGGCAAGATATTTCACAGACTCGAGCCGCACGCCATAGATCGGCTCAGTCTGGCTGCTACGCGGAAAGAGAAACAGGATCGGCCAAGACGCCCCCTCCAGCCCGTCAACTTGCCCGCCTTGCGTGGGCGCGATGTCCGAAAAACGCTTGAAAGAGAAGTCTGACTGAAGCAGTGCCTGCATCTGGCGCGCAAGCGTGGGTTCTTCAAGCGGTGCTACCCGTCGCGCCACTTCCAGCATGTAAATGTGGGGGTAAGCCCCGACAACCGGCGCAGCAAAAGAGTCAGCCAGGAATCCGTCACTCTGATCAACCGCGCGCAAAAATGCAGAAAACGCCGTAATCACCACATCATTCGTGCTCAAACGCTGCTCGATACGCTCCGCCAAGCCTTGGGCCTGAGCGATGAACTCGTGTTCACGATGGATCAGTTCTGCACGCATCAACTGATGCGCAAGCATCAGCAAAGCCAGCATCCACAAGAGAACCAGCGGGATGAAAACAGGTCTTACTCGCAGCAACCCCGGCATGAACGACGCCTCCTTATCTATGGATTTTAGGCCAATCCAGAAAAAATAAAATATCGCAAAAGTAATAACACCTAGAAAATCACTCCGAATAAACGCAGCCCAAATGCATCGCCTATGAATCAGACACGCATCAACCTGCTTAACCTCCTCGCCCCGAGATGAGCAACGATCAAGACATGACAGCAAGCAGCAGCCCGCTCTTGGCACGCCTGACAAACAGCAACCTGGCGCTGGTCACCCGGCACGGCAAGGAGAAACTCTTGGCGCCGCTGCTCGAACCGGCGTTGGGCTGCCATCTTCTGCATATTGATAGCGTCGATACCGATGCGCTGGGTACGTTTACCCGGGAAATCTCGCGCAGGGGAAGTCAGCGCGAGGCCGCAAGACAAAAAGCAGCCCTGGGTATCGAACGATCAGGCAGCGCGTTCGCCCTGGCCAGCGAAGGGGCCTTTGTGCAGGATCCCTGGAGCGGCATCCTGCCCTGGAACATCGAAATGGTGCTGCTGCTCGATGCAAAAACCGGACAAGAAATCATCGGCATGGCCCAGGGGCCGGCCACCTGCTTCCAGCAGGTCGTGCGCGATTGGCCCAGCCTGCAACGATTTGCCGCCCAGGCCGAATTTCCCAGTCATCACCTGGCTCTGCGCCCGGATCACGCCGAGCATCCTGCCGTCGTCAAAGGCATCGATTCGCTGGCCACACTGCGCGCTGCTTTTGCGGCGGCCTTGGCCCAAAGCCGTCAGCAACAGGTATTTGTCGAAAGCGACCTGCGCGCTCACTGCAACCCCAGCCGCCAGCAGATCATCGTGAAGGCGGCGGAAAATCTGATCGCGCGACTGCAATCAATCTGCCCCGCCTGCGGTGCTGTCGATTTCTGGATCAGCGGCACGGTCAAGGGCAAGCCGTGCCGTGCCTGCGGGAGCGCTACGTCAGAAGCCCGCGCTGAACGCTGGCGCTGCCCCTGCTGCCACCATGAAGCACTACGCGACCGCCCACTGTTGCCGCTCGCCGATCCAGCCAACTGCGAACGCTGTAATCCATGAACCTTTGAGGCGCCCCTCATGTTGCAAAATTAACGAAAAAACAGGGTTTTACATAGAAATATTGAATTAATGTTTGCTATTGTTCGCCGCACCCTGTATTGTGCACCGCAGCGAATTTAAGTAGTGTCGTTGTTTAGTCGGTTTAGTGCCCGTAGTTCTCAGGTTCCAATCCCCCATTCGTACCTCGCCGTCTTGATTTCGCCCCACTCTGGGGCTCCGCCCCGTTACAGATATTTTTTTACGGAGTTTCAAGACATGGCTACTGGCATCGTCAAATGGTTCAATGATTCCAAGGGTTTCGGCTTCATCACCCCGGACGGCGGCGGTGAAGACCTCTTCGCCCACTTCTCGGCAATTCAGTCCAAGGGTTTCCGCACCCTGGCTGAAGGTCAGCGCGTTTCCTTCGACGTGACGACCGGCCCGAAGGGCAAGCAAGCTAGCAACATCCAGGTCGCCTAATCACCCTGGCTACCCAGCCCCCGAGCCTGGCGCCGGGGGCTTCCAGGAAGGGCTTGCCCCTTCCTCCTCCCTGACTGACTGGAGCCCATCATGGCTAAAGAAGAATTGCTGGAAATGCAAGGCGTCGTCATGGAAGTCCTCCCGGACTCCCGTTTCCTCGTATCGCTGGATAACGGGCACTCGCTGGTCGCGTACACCGCCGGCAAAATGCGCAAGCACCACATCCGCATCATCGCGGGTGACAAGGTCACGCTGGAGCTTTCTCCGTACGACCTCTCCAAAGGCCGTATCACCTTCCGTCAAATTGAAGGTCGTACTGCCGCCCCGCGCGTCCGACGCTAAGTCGGTCGGGCACGACTGAAAGACTGAATGAATCTGGAACAAAAAAGAAACGCAGCACAACAACTCTGCAGCAAACTGGACATCACTGTCCTCCCTTACGGGAATGCCTGGTGGCTACTGGGCGACAGCATCAACCAAGTGACCGGCGAAATCGCCGGCCTCTCCGAAGCGGGCTTGAGGCAAATGCAGCGCCCGCACTTCTCCAGAACCTGAACACGGTTCGTCGCGCCGGGTGAACCATCCCCGGCCCATCCGCAAGCAGTCCAGGCCGCAACCGGCCTGCCTGCTTGTCCCAACACAAAATCAAAGCGTGAAACTGCCCGCAGTCGCTTGCAACTGACTGGCCAGGGCACTCATCTCGCGCGCCGTATCCGCCGTCTGACGCGCCGCGACGCCGTTTTCTTCAGAAACCTGCGCCACCTGTTCGACACGCTGGGCAATCTGCTGGCTCGCACTACGCTGCTCGGCAATCGCCAGCTCGATGTCGGCCACCACATTCACCACCTGATCGACGCTCTGGCGGATCTGCTGAATGGCCTGCCCGGCCTGGCTGGCCAGCGCAACGCCACGATCCACCTGCGCAATGGCCTTTTCCGTCGTGGTCACGGAAGAATGGGTATCGGCCTGAATGCGATCGATCATCTGCGCGATTTCGGCCGTCGCCCCTGAGGTCCGTTCGGCGAGTTTGCGGACTTCATCTGCTACCACGGCAAATCCCCGCCCGCTTTCACCGGCGCGCGCTGCTTCAATCGCCGCATTCAGCGCCAGCAGATTGGTCTGCTCCGCCACCTCGCGGATCACCTGAACAATGCTCGAAATCCGGGCCGAACTCTCGCTCAGGGAATGAATGTCGCTGGCGGTCGACTGAACCGCCGTCGCGATCGCGTTGATTTCACCAATGGCCGATTCAATGATATTGCCGCCTTCCGTAGACATCCGGCCGGCATCACGGGCCGTACGCAGGGCATCTTCCGTGTGATCGGCAACCAACTGGATACTGACGGCCATTTCCTCCACCGACGCGGCCATCGAAGAGGCCGATTCGGACGAAGTTTCAGAAGCGATGGCCACCTGCTCTGCTGCACTGGCCAATTGATGTGCGGCACTCTCCGCACGCGACACCCCATCGACCATCTCGCCAACCAGGGTGCGCAAACCTTGCTGCATCTGGTGCTGATACGCCATCAGGCTGTCGCGATCATCTTCCCGAAGGCTGACGCGGGCCCTGAGATCCCCCTTGGCAATCTGCTCCACCATCTGTTTCGCCACAGCAGGCTCTGCCCCCAGCGTCCCCAGAATACGCCGAACAATGAGGCTCCCCAACACCACCAGAATCAGCATGGCCAGGGCACTGAAAGTCAGCACCCTGACTTCTGCAGCGGCCCCTTTTTCTGCCGACTGACGCTGAGTCTCGCGGGCAATACCCGCGTTGATTTCGATCAGTTGATTTAAGGTGCGCTCCGCCTCGACAAAGGCCTTGCTCGTGTTGTTCAGCATCTGCAAATAGTCGCGCCGCACACCTTCGCCTCGCAGCGCCTGCTTGCCTTCTGCTGCACGCGCGATGAAGTCGGAGAGATTTTTCTCGACCCCGCGCCAAGCCGCCCACTCGGCCATGAAGGCTTTCCAGGCCACCTCCTCCTCGGCAGAACGAGGCAAAGGCTCATACACTTTCCAGGCAGCATCGATCCGCGCCCAGATTGCCTGCTTGCGCTCATACACAGTCTGAATGTCCTTGAGTTCGACCTCCTGGTCCAGCATGGCGGCCATGTAGCGGTTCGCAGAGCGAATCGCCGTCTGCCCCTCGACAATCACACCCAGACTGCGAATAGAGGGCACCACCACCTGATTCACTTCACTCAGCAGCGTCTGCAGACTGCGCACGGCATTCAGGCCAACAGAGCCGATCAAGACCAGCGCACACAGGGCAACGGCCACCAGACCGATCAAACCACCGCGCACCGAGAAGGTTTTGGGCATCGCTTTTTCCTTGCAGGAACAAAGCGCAGATCATGTCACATGTTGAGAACCACTCTCATTTAATTGCATCATCTATTACACACTGATACACAAATGTGACAACAGAGCAAAAACAAGCAGATTCGAATACGCAAATTCGCTGCTGAAATACCAACTCATGGCAACAGGCAGGCTCGCCACGCCGCCCAAATACTCAGGTTGCGCGCATTTCAATCAAAGCGAAAGAAAGCCCGAAATGCACACCATCCGGGAGCAGACGGGAGGTCCGGGCAAGCTCCCCAGGAAAACATCCTTCCCGGCAATGCGTCTAATCGGGTTCGCGACCAGCGACGCCGGATCGAGCGGCGAGACGGCACCTTGGGGGCGAGCTCAAGAAAATTGGCGCCAGCCGCTGTGGCAGATCAAGCACCGCTACCCCCGGCAGCGAATCCGGCGCAGCCGGACGTGCAAGGTGCGGTTGCGGCCCCCGGGGCCCGCACGATAGAGGCCAACGGCCGATCAGGCGACTTCGTCGATCCAGGCCTGCTGGATGGCCTCAAGGATCTTTTCGCCGCAGCGCTTGGGGTCATCGTCAAAGCCCGGCAAGGCCATGACCCAGTCACGCAGATCGACAAAATTGATCTTGAGCGGATCGACATCCGGATGGGTGTCGGTCAGTTCAATGGCGATGTCGTTGATATCGGTCCATTTCATTTGCGATGCCCTTCCTTCGCCATGTTGATGCTGTATTTCGGAATTTCGACCACCAGCGGGGTCGACCGTACGATGGCCTGACAGGCCAGGCGGGAATTCGGTTCCAGGCCCCAGGCCTTGTCCAGCATGTCCTCTTCCAGTTCCTCAGCGTCCTCGAGCGAGGCAATGCCTTCGCGCACGATGACGTGACAGGTGGTGCAGGCGCAGGACATCTCGCAGGCATGCTCCAACTCGATATCGTTGGCAATCAGGTTTTCGCAGATGGACTTGCCCTCTTCCGCCTCGATCACGGCACCGTCCGGGCAGAGTTCAACATGCGGCAATACGATCATCTGGGTCATTTTTCTTCTCCCGTCGGCAGTTCATCGACCTTGCGGCCGGCCAGTGCACGCTTGATGCTCTGGTCCATGCGGCGATGGGCGAACTCCTGGGTCTCGTAACCCAGATCGTCCATCGCGATATTGATCAGGCGGCGATTGTCGCCGGTGATGGTGTCTTGCAGCTTGGCAATGGTGGCGCGAATTTTTGCGATTTCCGCTTCGGAGAGCAGATGCGGGTCTTCGGCCAGCGCTGCCTCGGTGGCTTCGATCATGCGCTCCGCCTCGACCTGCGCTTCGCGCAAGGCGCGCGCCATCGCATCATCCTTGGCATGCGCCAGGGAGGTCTTGAGCATGTCGGCGATTTCGTCATCGGAAAGGCCGTAGGACGGCTTCACCGTGATGCTCGACTCCACGCCCGTGGTCTGCTCGCGGGCCGTGACCGACAAGAGACCATCGGCATCGACCTGGAAGGTCACGCGGATACGGGGGGCACCCGCCACCATCGGCGGGATGCCGCGCAATTCGAAGCGGGCCAGCGAACGGCAGTCCGCCACCATCTCGCGCTCGCCTTGCACTACGTGAATGGCCATCGCGGTCTGACCGTCCTTGTAGGTCGTGAATTCCTGCGCACGCGCCGTCGGAATGGTCGAGTTACGCGGAATCACCTTTTCGACCAGACCACCCATGGTTTCCAGGCCCAGGGAAAGCGGAATCACGTCGAGGAGCAGCCAGTCATCCTTGCCGGTCTTGTTGCCGGCCAGCAGGTTGGCCTGGGTGGCGGCACCCAGCGCGACCACCTTGTCCGGATCAAGGTTGGTCAGCGGTTCCTGGCGGAAGAAATCGCCCACCGCTTTCTGTACCTGCGGCATGCGGGTGGCACCGCCGACCATAACCACGCCCTTGACGTCATCGACGCGCAAACCGGCATCGCGCAGCGCCTTCTTGACCGGCTGCAGGGTCTTGGAAATCAGGGTCTGGGTGATCTCGGCAAAGGTGGCGACATCGAGCTTCACATCGACCATTTCGCCGGAATTGAGGCGGGCCGTGATCGGCGCTTCCGGATTCAGGGTCAGGAATTCCTTGGCTTCGCGGCAGCGCATCATGAGCAGACGCGCATCTTCCGGCGACAAGGGCTGCAGGCGGGCCTGTTCGATGACCCAGCAGAAGATGCGGTGATCGAAATCATCGCCCCCCAGCGCAGAGTCGCCACCCGTCGCCATGACCTCGAACACGCCCTTGGTCAGCTTCAGGATGGAAATATCGAAGGTCCCACCACCCAGGTCGTAGACGGCATACACGCCCTCGGCCGCGTTATCGAGGCCATAGGCGATGGCCGCGGCCGTCGGTTCGTTCAGGAGGCGCAGGACATTCAGGCCGGCCAGACGGGCTGCGTCCTTGGTCGCCTGACGTTGGGCGTCGTCAAAATAGGCCGGCACGGTGATCACGGCACCGACCAGTTCACCGCCCAGCGCGGCCTCAGCGCGCAGCTTGAGACTTTTCAGGATGTCGGCGGAGACTTCGACCGGGCTTTTAACCCCGGCCACCGTCTTCAGCTTGACCATGCCCGGTGCTTCGACGAAGTCGTAAGGCATGGATTCCAGATGGGCGATGTCCTTCAGGCCCCGGCCCATGAAACGCTTGACGGAAACGATGGTGTTTTTGGGGTCGACCGCCTGATGCTTCTGGGCGTTGTAGCCGGTCTCGATGGTCCCATCCGGGTGATAGCGCACGATGGAAGGCAGCAAAGGACGGCCCTGCTCATCATTCAGGCAGACCGACATGCCGCTGCGCACGGTGGCGACGAGGGAGTTGGTGGTACCGAGGTCAATGCCAACCGCCAGCTTGTGTTCGTGCGGGGCTGCGGATTCGCCGGGCTCGGCGATCTGGAACAGGGCCATGAGTCGTCTCTTTCAGTCTTCCAACGATGCGATGGCATCGTCGATTTCACGCAATAGTTTTTCCAGGAACATCAGACGGCGCACGCGATCCGTGGCCTGCACCGCATCCTGCCGATCATCGAGCAGCTCGCCCAGTTCGGCGTAGCGCGTGCGCAGATCATCTTCCAGCCGATGGTAGAGATGCTCCAGTTCGTGATGGTCGCCGCCATCGCGCGCCTCCATCACTGCCTCACGCCATTCCATCTGTTCCATCAGGAAATCGGCCGGCATCGCCGTATTGCTTTCCGCCTGGACATCGTGCCCAGCCAGGGTCAGCAGGTATTGGGCCCGCGCCAGCGGTCGCTTCAGAGTCTGATACGCCTCATTGGCGCGTGTCGCCCACTGCATGGAGACACGCCGCTCCGCTTCGCCGGCATGGGCAAAACGGTCCGGGTGCACCTGCGCCTGAATGTCGCGGTAGCGCGCATCCAGCGTGGCAAGGTCGATACGGAACGCCTTCGGCAAGGCAAAGAGCGTAAAAAAATCAGCAGTCAGATCCACCTGGGGCCTCACGACAGTGGCGCATCAGCAAGCCATCCATTCAAAACGAAAGCGGGGCCAGGCCAGCCCCGCACACCGCACCGGCAAGAGATTAACCACCGGGAAAACACGCAGCATCCGCCAGACGGGGCAAACCGCGCCCCGTCACACCGGCACTCAGACGTTGAAGGACTCGCCGCAGCCGCACTGGTCCTTGACGTTCGGGTTGTTGAACTTGAACCCTTCGTTCAGGCCTTCGCGGGTGTAATCGAGTTCCATCCCATCCAGGTAAGGCAGGCTTTTCGCATCAACAAACACCTTGACGCCATTGCTCTCGAAAACCTGGTCTTCCTCGCTGACCGTATCAACGAACTCAAGCTTGTAAGCCATGCCCGAGCAGCCGCTGGTACGCACCCCGAGACGCAGACCGATACCCTTGCCGCGCTTGGCCAGGAAATTGGTGACGTGCGTTGCCGCCTTTTCGCTCAAGGTGATGGCCATGCTTACTCTCCGTGCTTCTTCTTGTAATCGGCCACGGCTGCCTTGATGGCATCCTCGGCCAGAATCGAACAGTGGATTTTAACCGGCGGCAGGGCCAATTCTTCAGCGATTTCGGTGTTTTTGATCTCGAGGGCCTGCTCAACCGTCTTGCCCTTGACCCATTCGGTCACCAGCGAGGACGAGGCGATGGCCGAGCCGCAACCGTAGGTCTTGAACTTGGCATCCTCGATCACACCGGCCTTGTTTACCTTGATCTGCAGCTTCATGACGTCGCCGCAAGCCGGTGCGCCGACCATGCCGGTACCGACCCCGTCGTCTTCCTTGCCGAAAGAACCAACGTTACGCGGATTCTCATAGTGATCAATGACTTTGACGCTATAGCTCATGTTATTTCTCCGTTATCTCAGGGGGTTTTCGTCGTGGCGTTCGATCAGTGCGCAGCCCACTGCACCGTGCTCAGGTCGACACCGTCCTGAACCATTTCCCACAGCGGCGAAAGTTCGCGCAACTTGCCAACTTTCGACTTCAAGAGGTTGATTGCATAGTCAATTTCCTCATCCGTCGTGAAGCGACCGATGGAGAAACGAATGGAACTGTGCGCCAGTTCGTCATCACGCCCCAGGGCGCGCAACACATAGGACGGCTCCAGGCTGGCCGAGGTACAGGCCGAACCGGAGGACACAGCGAGGTCCTTGATGGCCATGATCATGGACTCACCTTCGATGTAGGCAAAGCTCATGTTCAGGTTGTGCGGCACGCGCTGCTCGAGATCGCCATTGACGTAGGTGCACTCGATTTCCTTCAGGCCGTTCAGGAGCTTGTCACGCAGACGGCGGACGCGGGCATTTTCCTCGGCCATCTCTTCACGCGCCAGACGGAAAGCTTCACCCATGCCGACGATCTGGTGGGTCGCCAGGGTGCCGGAGCGGAAACCGCGCTCGTGGCCACCACCGTGCATCTGGGCTTCCAGGCGAATACGCGGCTTGCGGCGGACGTACAGGGCACCGATTCCTTTCGGGCCGTAGGTCTTGTGCGCGGAGAAGCTCATCAGATCAACCTTCAGCTTGGCGAGGTCAATCTCGACCTTACCGGTCGCCTGGGCAGCATCGACGTGGAAAATCACGCCCTTCTCGCGGCAGATTTCGCCCATCTGTTCGATCGGCTGAACCACGCCGACTTCGTTGTTCACAAACATCACGGAAGCCAGCACGGTATCCGGACGAATCGCCGCCTTGAAGACATCGAGATCGACCAGACCGTTTTCCTGGACATCGAGATACGTAGCTTCAAAACCCTGGCGCTCAAGTTCGCGCACGGTATCCAGCACAGCCTTGTGCTCGGTCTTGACCGTGATCACGTGCTTGCCCTTGGTACCGGCGTAAAAATTAGCGGCGCCCTTGATGGCGAGATTGTTCGACTCAGTTGCCCCGGAGGTCCAGACGATTTCCTTCGGATCGGCATTGACCAGGGCCGCCACCTCGGCGCGCGCCGCTTCGACCGCCTCGTCCGCTTCCCAGCCGAACGCATGGGAACGCGAAGCCGGATTGCCGAACTTCTCGACCAGATACGGAATCATTTTCTCGGCGACGCGCGGGTCGACCGGGGTGGTTGCCGAGTAATCCAGATAGATGGGGGTTTTCATCGTTATGTTCTCGCTTCTCGCTAGGTCGGTCTATGTCCAAACAGGCTAGTTTAACAAGGCTGTCAGCCCCTGCAGTCGACCGACCGTCTGCTGCAGGGTATGGATGAATCGTTCAATCTCGTCGGCCGTGGTCGTCGCACCCAGGCTGACGCGCACCGCACCGCGGGCAATTTCAGGCGCCACCCCCATGGCACGCAGCACATGAGAGGGCTCCGGGTTGGCGCTGGAACAGGCCGCACCGCTCGCCACCGCAAAGCCGTCGCGATCGAGCTTGCCGACCAGGGTTTCGCCATCGATATCGGGAAAGGCGAAATACGCGGTATTCGGCAAACGCGGCGCCTGCTGCGCAAAAATCGTTGCACCCAGCGCAGCCAACCCGGTTTCCAATTGCATTTGCAACTGACGCAGGCGTTGCGGCAATTCGGCAGCGCGTCGGGCCGCAAGTTCCGCTGCGACGCCAAAACCCACGATGGCGGCCACATTTTCAGTCCCGGAGCGCAAGCCGCGCTCATGACCGCCACCGGCAATCAGGGGCTGCAGTTCAACACGTTTATCCAGAATCAGGGCGGCGACGCCCTTCGGGCCGCAGGCCTTATGGGCCGACACGGTCAACGCATTCAGACCCGCCGCATTGAGCGCACGGAAATCGATGGCGTGCTTGCCCAGCATCTGCACCGCATCGCTGTGGAACCAGGCACCGGCAGCCTTGGCAAGCGGCGCCAGGGACACAATATCCTGCAGGACACCGGTTTCGTTATTGGCGGCCATGACCGAGACCAGACGCGGGCGCGCCTGCATGACTTCGGCAAAGCCGGCGGATTCGACCCGCCCAGCCGCGTCGACCGCCAGCATGTGACAGGTCCAGCCTTGACGCGCCAATTGAGCAGCCGGTTTCAGAATACAGGGATGCTCGACCGCACTGACCGCCAAAGCCGAGGGCTTCATGGTCGCAGCCGCACCTTTGAGAAACAGATTATTGGCTTCGCTGCCACCGCTGGTGAACACCACTTCGGTTGCATGCGCATTGACCGCCGCCGCCACCCGCTGACGCGCCTCATCAATGGCCTGACGCGCTTGCCGGCCATATTCGTGACGACTGGAGGCATTGCCGAACTGGCTTTCCAGCCAGGGCAGCATGGCCGACAGCACCGCCGGATCGAGCGGGGTCGTCGCGTTGTGATCGAGGTAGACGGGGCGAAACATGATGATCAGACCGTGGCCGCTGCCTTTTCGCGCGGCTTCGGGTGCGGCCCTGCCAGACGCAGATCCTCCAGCACCGCTTCACGACCACCCTGCTTGGCCAACTCGCGCTCGACCAACTCCGCCATGGTGACCGACGAGAGGTATTCGTACATCTTGCGGTTCAAGGTGCTCCAGAGGTCGTGCGTCATGCAGCGATGCTCGTCGTGGCAGTTTTCACGGCCACCGCACTGGGTCGCATCAAGCTGCTCATCCACGGCGCGAATGATCTCTGCAATGGTCAGCTGATTGAGCGGGCGGGCAATGCAATAACCGCCCCCCGGCCCACGCACGCTATCGACCAGCTTGTAACGACGCAATTTGCCGAACAGCTGCTCGAGGTACGAGAGGGAAATCTTCTGACGCTCGCTGATGCTGGCCAGCGACACCGGACCATCCTGCCCGCGCAAGGCCAGGTCCATCATCGCCGTCACTGCAAAACGCCCTTTGGTCGTCAAACGCATCTTCGCTCTCCAGAAAATACCGTACTATTTCTGTCAACTATACAGAAGCCAGACAAAATTAGTCAACTATTTTACTCAGGTATTGCGGATCAAACCGATCCGCCGCCTGCACCTCTTGATCGCATTTCACGCCCTGCTCCGCCAGTTCGCGCAGCAGGCTGGCCAGACGCCGATCGGTTTCCGCCGCATGATCAAGCAGACCATGGATGGCCTTGGCCAGCGGATCATCCTGATCGCGCGCCACGGCATAGGCGGAAAACCCCATCTTCTCGGCCTGCGCCTCGCGCTCACGGCTCTCGCGATCAATGATGCGCGCCGGATTACCCACCGCTGTCGCCCCCGGCGGCACCGCCTTGGTCACCACCGCATTGGAACCGACCTTAGCGCCCGCACTGATCGTGATCGGCCCCAGCACCTTGGCGCCCGCACCGACCACCACACCATCTTCCAGGGTCGGATGGCGTTTCCCTTTATTCCAGGAGGTCCCACCCAGCGTGACGCCGTGATACAGGGTGACATCGTCCCCGATCTCGGCTGTCTCGCCGATCACGACACCCATGCCGTGATCGATGAAGAAGCGACGACCGATGGTCGCACCCGGGTGAATTTCGATGCCGGTCAGCATGCGCGACAGATGGGCCGTAAAGCGGGCCAGCCAGCGCAGGCGATGCCCCCACAACCAATGCGCAATGCGATGAAAGATCAGGGCGTGGATACCGGGATAACAGGTCAGCACTTCCCAGAACGAGCGAGCAGCCGGGTCGCGGTCGAAAACCGCCCGAATATCCTCACGCAGGTGCCGGAACATGAAGCCTGATCTCCACAAAAACCAAAGGGGTAATTCTAAAATAATCGAGTAAATTTGTCAGCTATTTTTCACCCGACATCGCCGTGGACCGCCGGAAAGCCAGAGCATTCCTGGCAATAGCAAAAAATTTTTGAAAAATACTTGCCATCCCCGGAACCCCTCCCTATAATGCGCGCTCTTTCGACGCCTGCCCAGGTGGCGGAATTGGTAGACGCACTAGTTTCAGGTACTAGCGCTTAACGGCGTGGAGGTTCGAGTCCTCTCCTGGGCACCAAAAATTTGGCATCGAAATGCGGGAGTAGCTCAGTTGGTAGAGCGCAACCTTGCCAAGGTTGAGGTCGCGAGTTCGAGACTCGTCTCCCGCTCCATCCCCCCCTTGTCGGGATGGCCGGACTGCAACAGTCCCTGCAAGCATAAAGCCTGCGTCCTTAGCTCAGCTGGTTAGAGCGCCACGTTGACATCGTGGAGGTCGGCGGTTCGATTCCGTCAGGACGCACCATTCTCCTGTTTTGTTGCTTTCGATTTTTACCGTCTCCGCGCTTTAGCGCAGGTGCGCATCGCATGCCATTGGGCGTGGTGACGCTGTGCAAGCACGCCATCTGGCATGGCTTTGCCCGCATCAAGGCAGACAGCATGCCCTGATGCAGAGGCTGCACAGTCCCTGCATCACACGGGGTACAAGGCGGGTTCAAGACGGGTTCAAGGCGAACCCATCGCTTCAGCCAGGCGGACACCGCTCAACCAGGCGCCTTCGACACGCCCGTCCGCCAGCCAATCGCCACACAGGCCGATGCCCTGCCCGGCAGACCACTGGTAAGCGCAAGCAAGCGGCGTCGCCGTATCGGCATAACGCCAGCGATGCGCGGTCCATGCTGCCGGCGCAGGTGCCCCCAGATCACGAAAGGCCGCCAGCAAGGCCTCGGCCACCCGCTCGGGTTCGGCCTCGATATGCGCCTCGCTCCAGACGGTCGACGCCTGTAGCAGCCAGGTTTCGCACGATGGGCGCCCCGGCTTGCTGGTTTCGCGAGCCACCCAGCGCAAGGCGCCGCGATTGACGAAGGCGGCATCAAAGGGAAGCGCCAGTGGCGTCGCATAACGCACCATCAGGGTCCACGTCCCCGTCATGCGTGCTTTCGCCGCCAACCCGGCCAGCTCAGGTGCCACATCGGCGAGCAGCGGCTGTGCCTGGGGTGCCGGCACGGCCAGCACCACGGCGCGAAACGGCTGGGCCAGCGCACCAGACTCCAGGGTATGCACGTACCATCCAGCCGGCGAGGGTTCGAGCGCATGCACCGTTTGCTGTAACTGCAAGGACAAGGCATCCGCCAGGTAACGGGCGGGGGCAGTCATGCGGGGAACGCCGACATAGCGCACGGGCTGCGCCCCGGACGATTCGCTCTGCTCTCCACCGATCACTGCCAGGCGGGGCGTCCAGGATGCGGCCACGCCGGCACGTTGCCACGCGCTGACTTCAGCCATAAAGCGCGGATCGCTCGCCGTGAAATAGCGCGCCCCGTGATCACACTGCCAGTCATCGCCGCGCCGCGTACTCATGCGCCCGGCCGGCCCCCGGCTTTTATCAAGCACCGTCACCTGCCAGCCTGCCGCCTGCAAGGCACGCGCGCAGGCCAGGCCGGACAGACCGGCACCGATGACGCAAACCGTTTTTAAATTATTCATTTTTGTCCTGGACAAATAACATCAAAAACCTAATATTAAGGAAAAACAGGCCGGATTAGAAATCTTGTCCACAACATCTGATCAAACCACGCAAGCCGACCATGATGACGCCACTCGCCGCCCCATATCCCAAAAGCACCGCCTGGCTTGGCTACGGCGGTCTACTGCCTTTCCTGATGCTGCCCGCCGTCGCCTGGCTCGACCCGCATCATGCGCTCTGGTGGCTTGATGCGCTGCGCGCTTACGGTGCCGTGATTCTGACCTTCGTCGGCGCCCTGCACTGGGCCTTTGCCATGACCCTACCCGAGTTGCCGCCTTCGCGACGCACCGCGCTGTACATCTGGAGCACGCTGCCCGCCCTGATCGCCTGGCCGAGCCTGATGCTCATCCCCACCGCGGCCTGCCTGCTGCTGATCATCGGCTTCGTCCTGCATCTTGTTCAGGACAGACGCCTGGTCCATATTGCCGACTTGCCGGATTGGTATCTGCCGCTGCGTCTGCGGCTGACGACGGTCGCCTGCCTCGCGCTGGGGGTCGGTTTCTGGCTGGGGTATCGCTGATCATGGCCGGTTTTTTCAATCGCCTGCCCGGCTTTCAGCGCTCGCCCGCCGGCATCGAACGCCGCCTGCTGCGCGCGCTACCGCGCCTGACCGTGATCGGCAGCCTGCTGCTGAGTGCCCCCGCCCTGTTGAGCCGGGTCCTGGTCGGGCTGGACCTGCTGCTGATTGACCCCGCACAGAGCGGGCTGATCGATATTTATGTAATCGGGCTGGTGATTTTGCACTGGACGGTGATGTTGACCGTCGGGATCGGGTCGTTCATCGTGATGGTCATGAAAGGACCGGCGTATGTCGCCGACCCTTACCCGCTGAACGAAGCCGACGATTAAAGCCGGAACTCAGTGAAAATCGCGGCTGCGCGTCGCCAGATCACCCAACCAGGGACTCAGATCGATAAAGCGCTTGGCCACCAGATGCAGCACCGAGTCGGCCCGTTGCAACTGACCATACACCCCGAGCAGGCGCGCCGACAGCAGTTCCTTGCGTTGACGCTCGACGAGCCCGGCCTGAACCACGACATTGGTCCAGCCGCTTTCATCTTCGAGTGTCACGAAGACCACCCCGCTGGCCGTCCCCGGACGCTGACGCCCGACCACGATCCCGGCCACGCGCACCAGGGCGCAATCGCCCAATTGAGCCAGTTCGCCCGCAGAGAGAAAACGGCGCGCGCTCAAACGCGCGCGCAGCAAGGAGAGTGGGTGCACCCGCAAGCTGTGGCCCAGCTGGCGGTAATCGGCCACCAGATTTTCCCCCAGACTGGGCGAAGGCAAGGCCGTGACGGCTTCCGGCGGCAGACTTCCGGCAAACAAGTCACCCTGATGCACCACCGCCACACTGCTTTGCCAGGCAGCCTGATGGCGATGACCGGCCAGCGCCTTGAGCGCATCCGCCGCCGCCAGCACGGTCAAATCGCGCCGCGCCAGATCGGCCCGGGTCGCCAGATCGGCCACGGAATCAAAGGGAGCGCACATCCGTGCGGTCACAATCCGTTGCGCGACCGTCGGCGAGAGCCCCTTGATTTCACGCATGCCCAGCCGCACGCAGCCTTCTGCGTCCAGGGTGCTCTCCCATGCACTGGCCGTCACATCCACCGGCAACACCCGCACCCCATGACGGCGTGCATCCTGAATCAGCATCGAGGGCGCGTAAAAGCCCATCGGCTGGCTGTTGAGCAAGCCGCACAAAAATGCCGCCGGGTGATGGCATTTGATCCAGGCCGAGGCATAGACCAGCAAAGCGAAACTGGCCGCATGCGACTCGGGAAAGCCGTATTCGCCAAACCCCCGGATCTGGGCCACGATACGTTCGGCAAACGCCGGTGGCAGCCCTCGCTCGGCCATCCCCTGACGCAATTTATCCTCATGGCGTTCCAGATTGCCCTTGCGCCGCCAGGCGGCCATGGCCCGCCGCAGATCATCCGCCTCGCCCGGCGTGAAGCCCGCCGCGACAATAGCCAGTTGCATGACCTGCTCCTGGAAGATGGGCACGCCCAGGGTGCGCGCCAGCACCGCGTCGACCGCCGGCGAAATGCGCTCGATCAAGGCCGGATCGCGCCGGCGCTTGAGATAGGGATGCACCATGTCACCCTGGATCGGGCCGGGCCGAACCAGGGCCACTTCAACCACGAGATCGTAGTAGTTGCGTGGGCGCAGGCGCGGCAGCATGGCCATCTGGGCCCGCGACTCGACCTGAAAAACCCCCATGCTGTCAGCCCGGCAGAGCATGGCGTACGTCGCGGCATCGCCTTCCGGAATTTGATGCAAAAAACGTGGTTGACCGTCGGCCTGCCCAATCAGTGCCAGCATCCGGCGCAGTGCGGACAACATGCCGAGGGCGAGTACATCGACCTTCATCAGGCCCATGGCGTCGAGGTCATCCTTGTCCCACTGGATCACCGTGCGCGCCGGCATGGCGGCATTTTCGACCGGCACCAGACGGGCCAGCGGCCCGCGCGAGATGACGAAGCCGCCGACATGCTGGGTCAAATGACGCGGAAAGCCGCGCAGCGCCTCGGCCAGCGCCAGCCACTTGGCCACACGCGGACTCTCCGGGTCGAGCCCCATCTCGGCAAAACGGACCGGCAACTGGGCTCGCTGGTCCCACCAGGCCAGGGACGCCGTCAAGGCATCGATCTGCACCCGCTCGAAACCCAGCGCACGCCCGACATCGCGCAGGGCACCCTTGGTCCGGTAGGTGATCAAAGCAGCCGCCAGCGCCGCCCGCTCGCGCCCATATTTGCCATAGATGTACTGGATGACCTCTTCGCGCCGCTCGTGTTCGAAATCGACATCGATATCGGGCGGTTCGCCCCGCTCTTTCGAGATGAAGCGCTCGAACAGCAGAGCGGAACGGGCCGGATCGACCTCGGTGATACCGAGCGCAAAGCAAACCGTGGAGTTGGCCGCCGACCCCCGCCCCTGGCAAAGAATGCCTTGAGCGCGGGCAAAACAGACAATGTCGTAGACCGTCAGGAAATAGGCCTCGTACCCCAGTTGACCGATCAGGGTCAGCTCATGCTCGATGCGCGCGCGCACCGGCGCCGGCACGCCGCCCGGATAACGTTGCCCCAGGCCGCGCTCGGTCTCCACCCGCAGCCAGCTGGCCGGCGTTTCCCCGGGCGGGACGATTTCTTCCGGGTATTCGTAGCGCAGGCTGTCGAGCGAAAACTGACAGCGTTCGGCGATGCGCACACTTTCCGCGAGCCAGGCGGGCGGATAGAGGCGGGAAAGACGCAGGCGCGTGCGCAAATGCCGCTCGCCATTTGGAAACAGGGCACCGCCTGCCGCAAAGACGGTGGTTTTGAGGCGCAGCGCGGTCAGCACATCCTGCACCGGACGCCGTGACCGTTCGTGCATATGCACATCGCCACAGGCCACCAGCGGCAGCCCGCATGCCGCACCCAGCCCCGCCAGATGCGCGAGATAGGCCGCATCGTCCGGGCCGGCATGGCACTCGGCCGCCAGCCAGAGGCGTCCGGAAAAACGCTCGGCCAGCCAGCGGGCATCGGCCTCCGTGGCATCCGGAGAGGCAACCCAGAGAACCAGGCAATCCGGCAGCGCGCCGCTCGGTGAAGCGCCGCCCAGGTCATGGCGTTGCAGGCAATAGCGCCCCTTGTCCGAACGCCGCCGCGCCAAGGAGATCAACGCCGACAGATTGCCGTACCCTTCCCGGTTGCACGCCAAAAACACCAGTTTCAGGCCGTCGACCGTGGTCATCTCGCTCCCGACGATCAGTTTCAGCCCATGCTGCCGGGCCGCCAGATGGGCACGCACCACCCCGGCCAGCGAGGCTTCATCGGTCAGCGCGAGGGCGGCATATCCCAGCGCGGCCGCCCGCTCGACCAGTTCGTCCGGGTGCGAGGCCCCGCGCAGGAAGCTGAAATTGGACAGGCAATGCAGTTCGGCGTAGGCCGGTAACGACATGGCAGCCCCTCTCAGGCAAAAAAGCCATGCAGGAACCAGCCGTCCGCATCGCGAAAAATCCACAGCAGCGCCCCCGTCGTGCTGCGGGCCACGCAATAGTCGCGCCGCAAGTCGCCCACCGCCCCGGCCTCGCCCTCATCCCACCAGCCGCTCTCCAGACGTTCGGCACGGCTCAATCGCTGCAAAGGCCCCTGCCAGTACGGTGCCCCCTTGCGCTCATCCAAGGGCAAAGGGGCCGGCAGAAGCCAAAATGGCCGCGCCCCGACGGTCGACCGTCCGGATGGGCTGTTTTCCGGCCTGACCGCCTGCAAGGGGGTGAGGCGACTGGCGCATTCGGGCCGGTAATCCGCCACCGCATCGAGCACGTGCACCGCGCCCTCGCCCAAGCGGGCCTGCAGGCGCTCCAGACAGGCCGCCGCCCCCTCGCCGCTGGCGCTGCCGGAAAAAAGCGAGCGTGCTTCGTGCTGCGCCGATTCGCAGGTCGTCACCGAAAGCTGCAATCTTTCTACCGGGGCAGCGAGTTCCAGGCGTTCCAGACGTGCCTGCAAGACCCGTCGCCAGCGGGCTTCATCGGCGGAGGCTTCGCTCAAGAGCAAGGGGAGGTCGCTGGCCGTGTGATCGCTGTACAGCAGGGTCAGGTTCAATTGGCGGGCGCGTTGCTGCCGCACCGTCAGCCAGCCGCTCAGACGCGCCAGCAGACGCTGGGCGGCAAACAGCAAGGCGCTCGCCTGCTCGACCCGGCCGGGCAGTTCCAAGCGGGCCTCGAAGTGTTCGGGAAAGGTAAACGGCGCCTGCGGATCAGGCAACTCGCCATACGCCCGCCAGAGCGCATTCACCACGGCTTCCCCCAGCCGCTGGCGCAGGCCGGCGCTCGGCACGCTGCGCAACGCCCCCAGCGTCGGCAAACCGAACGCATCGAGTTGGTCCGTCACGGCGGCAGGCCAATCTGCGACACGCCAGGGCAAGGCATCCAGGGCTGCATACATCGCATCCGGACGATCACAGATCACGCCGCTGCCCCCCGACTCAGCGCTACGGGCCAGCCAGGCTGCCCCCAGCGGCGTTGGTGCCAGCGCCCAATGCGTCTCCCAGCCTTGTTCAAGCAGGCTGGCTTGCAGCGCCGAAAGCAAGGCATCCCGCCCGCCAAACAGGCGCAGGCAGCCGCCCACCTCCAGTCGCAAGCCGCCGGCATCAAGGCTGACATGCGGGGTAAAGCGCCCGGCCCAGATGGCCCGGTCGACGCGTGCGGCCTCCTCCCGCAAAGGGTCGCGCGCCAGCAAGGCAAGACTCGGCACGCGGCCGAGCGCCGCAGCCAGCGACAAGCCCGCTTCAATCCCTGCCGTCTGCGCCGCCGGATCGGCCACGACAACCCGTCCCCGGGCAGTCACCGCACTAGGCGACGATACTGAGGCCAGGGCTTCGCGTGGCAGTTGGGGAAAATACAGGGCGAGCCAGAGCATGATGAGGACGCGGGGCATGCGGCAAGGCCAGGGTCAGCGGTCGGGCTGCCGGCATGCCGCGCCGCTTCAGGATATGCACCGAGAGGCCCTGCGCGGCCGGCTGCAGGGAAACGCGCAAGGCCGCCGGCGAGGTCTCACGGGCGGCGGCGGTCGACCGCCACACACAGGCAAAAACCGGGTGCTGTTCAGCCGCTACCTGCCACCGCCGCAAGGTGCGTGCGTCCAGCGCGGCGGTGCTGCCTCGCGTATGCCGCTGGCCGGCCAACTTGCTCGCACGCCCAGCCAGGGCAGCGGACAGACCCCCATCCCGAGCCGGCATCGGTGCATTCACCGGCATCGCGCCCTCTGGCAGGCAACTCCCCACGCCGTCGAACGCGGTTTGTAAAAAATAGGGCGCCTGCCGACTCAGCGGTGCATTCGCCCGATGCTGCTCGGGCCACACCAGCACGGCCGAAAAACCGCCGCTCGCCAGCAACTGCTCGACACACCAGGCCAGTTCGCGGCCGGGATAAAGGATGACCAAACGCTGCAACGCCACCCCGGCGGCCAGCCAGGCGGGAGCATGCGGCACATAAGGCGGTGCCACCAGGGCGAGCCAGCCATCTCCGGCAGACAGCCGCGCCAGCGTCGGCATGATCAGGGAAAGTTCGCCGATGCCCGCCTGGTCGCTCAGACACTCGGTCAATTGCCCCTGCGGCCAGCCGCCTCCGGGCAATTCGGCATCGAGTTCCGGATAGCCGGTGGCCAATGCGTCCACCGGCAGGCGGGCCAGCGCATCGCCGCGCCAGACATCGCCCCGGGCCAGCACATCGGCCAGCGCGACTGTCTGCGGCATGGCGCTCATGAGAAGGTGCTGACCGCTCCGCGAATCAGGCCGACGGCCACCCCTTCGATGGCGAAATCGACCTGGGCCGGATTGACGATGATGGGCTCGTAATCCGGGTTTTCGGCGATCAGCTTGATCAGGCCGTTCATGCGTTGCAGGCGCTTGACCGTGACCTCTTCATCCAGCCGGGCAACGACGATCTGCCCGTCACGCGCTTGCGTGGTCTTGTGTATGGCAAGCAGGTCGCCATCGAAAATCCCGGCATCGATCATGGAAAGGCCGCGCACCTTGAGCAGAAAGTCGGCACGGGGATTGAACAGTCCGGCATCCAGGGCATAGCGTCCCTGCACGTTCTCGACAGCCAGAATGGGCGAACCGGCCGCCACGCTACCGATGAGGGGCAAACCCAGTTGTTCGACCAGACGGATACCCCGGGCCGAGCCCGGTTCCAGATTGATGGCCCCTTTTTTGGCGAGGGCCTTGAGATGATCCTCCGCCGCATTGGGCGAGGCAAAGCCGAAGGCCGTGGCGATTTCGGCCCGGGTGGGCGGCGCGCCAAGGACTTCAACCGTATTGCGGATGAAATCGAGGATTTCCTGCTGTCGCGGGGTCAGTTTCATGAGGGGCTCCACGCAAAAACCAATGACTGTATTTTTGTACAGTTATCGATTTTTGGCAAGCGGAAGCAAGCGGCAAAATCGGCTAATATCCGGCGTCGACCGTCAGAGTACCGATCATGAAACTGCAACACCTGCCCCTGGGCGCCCGCTTTGAATACGAAGGCAAGGTCTTCGTGAAGACCGGCCCGCTGACTGCCTCTTCGGAAGAAGGCGGGCAGCAGATCATTCCCCGCTATGCTGTTCTCAGACCCATCGAGACCGCAGATGCCGCCCCCAAAACCGCAGCCCGGGGCCGCCTCACCGAAGCCGGCGTACGTGCCGCCTTCGACACGTTTTACCGGACCTGCAGCCGCCTGGTGCCGGAGAGCGAGCAGGCAGCACTCGAAGCCGCCCGCGACCGTTTTTTCACTGCGCTGAAGGCCTAACCCCGGCCGCATGGCGGGCCGCATGACGTGCACCGCCATGCACCTGAATCAGGCGCATCAACTCGCCCAGATCGATGGGCTTGGCAATATGCGCCACCATCCCGACGGCAAAGCAGCGATCCCGCTCTTCGCCATAAGCATGCGCCGTCTGGCCGATGATCGGCAGATCCGGCGCCATGGCCAGAATGCGTTCGGTGGCCTCATAGCCGCCCATGACAGGCATCTGCAAATCCATCAGGACCACATCGAAGGCCGCGCCGCCCTCTTCCGCCACCGCATCGCAGGCCGCCCGACCGTTCTCCACAGCCGTTACCCGGGCACCGGCCAAGTGCAGATTTTCGAGCAGGAGTTCCCGATTGACCGGATTGTCCTCGGCAATGAGCACGGCATAACCGGATAAGGGGAACAAGGCATCCTGGCTCGCCGACGAGGCCACGGCATGTTCCGGCAAGGGCAGATAAGGCAGCGACACCATGAAACAGGTGCCTTGTTCCGGCGTACTGCGCACCTGAATCTGGCCGCCCATCAATTCGACCAGGCGACGGGTGATCGACAGCCCCAGACCGGTGCCGCCGTAACGTCGGGTCGAGGAGGTATCGACCTGCACGAAAGGATCAAAAATCAGGGCGCACTGTGCCGCGCTCATGCCAATCCCGCTGTCCTCAACCTCCAGATGGAGGACCTCGTCTTCACACCAGGCACGCAGGCTGACAAAACCGTTTTCCGTGAATTTGACCGCGTTCGACAACAGGTTGAGCAAAACCTGACGCAAGCGCAGATCATCCCCCAAGCAGCGGACCGGCAAATTCGGGGAACGCTCCAGGCGCAAGGACAAGCCCTTTTTGCGCGCCAGTTCCTGAACCGTATCCACCGCTTCATCCAGCACCCCCGGGAGGTGGATCGGTGCCTGTTCGATATGCATTTTGCCCGCCTCGATCTTGGAAAAATCGAGGATGTCATTGATGACCCCCAGCAAATGCTTGCCGGCCATCGACACCTTGGTCAAGGCGTTCCTGATCTTGTCCGGCTGATCGAGATAGCGCAGGCCGAGATCGGCAAACCCCAGGATGCCATTCAAGGGCGTGCGGATTTCGTGACTCATGTTGGCCACAAACTCGCTGCGCATGCGGGCGAGATGCTCCGCCGCCGCCAGCGCCCGATCCTTGGCCTGCTGCGCCTGACGCTGCGCACTGATATCGACGAAGCTGACCACCGCTCCCACGTTCTCCCCGCTCTGGTGCATGGGGTGAATCCAGAGCATCACCGGCAAGGGCGTCCCATCCCGGCGCCAGTAGGTTTCTTCTTCAAGGAAAATCTGCCGCCCCTCGCGGACAAACTGCAGGCTCGTGCAGTCTTCAGCCGGATACGGCCGCCCATCCGGGTAATGGTGATGGAAGAGATGATGGGCATTCTGACCGATGGCGTCCTCAACGCTCACCCCCAGCATCTGGCACGCCGCCGGATTGATGAAGATGATCTCACCCGAGAGATTGACCCCGTACAAACCGGCTGCGCTGGTCTGGAGGATCAACGAAGCACGCTGCTCCATACCCAGCAGCGCCTGGCTGCGTTCCTCGACACGCTGCGCCAGCGTCCTTCCATACTCTTCAAGGTCCGCCTGCAAACGCTTGCGCTCGGTAATGTCGTGCGAAATGCCGAGTACGCCGATCAGTCCCCCCTCCGGGCCATACATCGGCGTCTTGGTCGTTTCGAGCAACTCGCGATGCCCATCGCTGGCAAAGGTCACCCATTCCTCGTTGACGCGGGGAGTCCCGGCTTCAATCGCGGCCAGATCATGGGCACGAAAAGCATCCGCCAAGGCCGCGTCTACAAAGTCGTAATCCGTCTTGCCAACGATCTCCTCGCGCGATTTGCCAAAGAAGGCTTCAAAGCGCGGATTGCAGTCGAGATAGACGCCTTCGGGATCTTTCAGCCAAACCAGATCGGGCAAGGTCCGGACCAGGGTACTCAAATGCAGACGTTCCACCGCCAGGGCCTGCGTACTCTGCTCGAGCGCGACTTTGGCGAGCGACAGCTTCCGATTACTGGCCGCCAGACGCAGCGAAACCAGCAGGATCACGACAAAGCCGCTCAGGAAGAAAATCAGATAGGGCCAGTAACGGGTCCAGGCGTCATGCCACGAAAACGGCACCGGCTGATCGAATGGCGGCAAGCGCAAGGCGCGCGCGAGATTTTCAACCGGCAGGTAATCCGCAGGCGGTAAAAATCCGGCAATGCCCGCCGCCCGACTGGCCGGATGCGTCGGCTCCAACGCAAAAATGGCGGAGGCAATTCGGCGCGTCATGACACTGTCCAGATGCGGCATGACAATCAGCGGCCATTCCGGGTAAAGACGGGTCGACACCGCATAGGGGAAGCTCGGTAGCGCCTGCCGATTGATCACCTTCAAGGCCTCCGGAGCCAGACGCCCCTGCGCCTGCATGTCCTCAAGGATGCCGGTCCGGATAAAGGCAGCATCGGCATCTCCTGCCAGAACACTGGCGATGGCGGCCTCGTGCCCCCCCACGAAGCGAAGATCGCCGGGTTCGGGCTGAGCTAAACCCGCAGCCAGCAACTCATGAAGGACCGCCTGATAGCCACCGAAAAACCCGAAACCCGGGGCCGCAATCCGTTTCCCGCCCAGATGCGCGAGCGAGTGCACAGTCGGATTGTCATTGCGCACCACAATCACCCCGCCCAGGCTCGCCGTAGCCACTCCATTGCGCATCGAGGTCAGTGTCGCCAGCACCCCGGCCATGCTGTTACGGCTGCGGACAACAAGGTAATGACCGGGATTGGTCAATAACAGGTCGATCCCGTTATTGGACAATGCCGTTTCAATTTCGCCCTGATCCAGAACCAGCAGATTGACCTGCACCCCCGGCAAACTATCACCCAGATACGTGGCCAAAGGCTGAAAGCGTTGTGCCAGCAAGGGCTTTTCGCGGTAGGCAAACACCGCCAGATTGAGTGTTTCCATGGCATGCGCCGGTAATAAAAAACACCCCATGAGACAGGCTAGGAAGCATTGAACAGACAGCCGCTGCCAGATCATGCCCCCCCCTGCTCTGGCAAATAGCGCCCGTCCAGCAGGTCCTCCAGGGCATCGGGACGGGCCAGCATGGCACGCCCCGACATCAATTCACTGAGTGCGGCGGCTGCACGCTGCAGACTACTTCCGGGTTGCAGCAGAATACGGTTGCGTTCCAGATCAGGGATGACAACCCCTCCCAGCGCTTTTTGTGCGCTTTCCAGCGAAATCTGCTGACGGGATGCAATCCGATGCAAGGCATCCGGACGATTGACCCGCAGATGTCCAATCCCGGCGAAATGCGCCCGCAAGAGCGCCCGCAGGGTCGGATGCAAACGATCCCGCTGATCGGTGCGCACTGCCAGGACATCAAAAATGGTTTCCGGAAGACGTCGACTGTCGAACAAGCGTTCCGCCCCCAAGGTCGCCAGACGGCTGGCCGTTGGCTCATAGGTGATCGCCAGATCGATCTCCTGTGCTGCCCAGGCATCCTGCAGTTTTTCCGGAGGCAGATCGACGAGTGTGACCTCGCTACGTGCCACATTCGCGACCTCCAGCAGCTTGACCAGCATTAACTCGCCCACCGCCGACGCCTCAAGTGCAATGCGCTTGCCAGCGATATCCGACCATGCCGTGATCGTCGACCTGGCCATCACGACGTCGGCACCGGCCGACATATCGAGCACGGCGATGATGGAGAGCGGCGTACCGCTCCCTCGAACATGGAGTACTTCGTCCAGGGTCAGGCATGCCGCATCCACTGCGCCACTTTGTATTGCCGCAATTGATTCGCTCGCGCTGCGGGTTTCCGTCAGCTGAATCTGGCTGGATAAGGCCCCCATGCTGCGTGCCAGGAAAAAAGATTCATACCCGATCCAGGGATGAACCCCCAGGCGGAGCGGCGGTGTGCCGCAGGCCGGTAAAAAAGCCAAGCCCGCAGACAGTGGCAAGGCCTGAATGAGCCGGCGACGCATGCGTGAAATCGACATCAAAAAGCTCCTGCTCCTTCGATCACCATGAACGCTCAATCCTCGAGATGAATCGGCGCAACAAAGGCATAGCCAACGGCATGAATGCTGCGTACCGGCAATGTGATCGAAGAAACATTATTGACCTTGACCCGCAACCGGCTGACCAGGGTATCGAGGCGGCGCAGATCGAAATACTCCATATCGTGCCCCAGGGCTTCCACCATCTCACGCCGCGAAACCGCCTGCCCCGGTTTGTGAGCCAACGCGGCAATGAAGGTGGTTTCCGTCTGGCTCAGACGGATCGACTCTCCGCCCGGCGCCTGCAACGTCCATGTTCCGGCAAACAGGATCCAGGCATCGGGCGCCTCGTCCGTGCGGGGATAAAACCAGCGCCCCTCCCGGGAGTTTTCGCCACGACACAAACGCACCAGCGCACTCAAGGATGCCGCCAACCAATCCAGATTGAACGGCGGCGTGAAACACATGGTGATCAGCCGGTCACGCATCAGCCCCACGGCTGCGGCCTCCTCCTGCTGAGGCAACAAGGCCACGCAAGGAATCCGGAAAGACTCGAGAATCATCTCCGGCAATTCAATCCCGGGATCCACCATCAGCGCAGCGGGATGATGCTGCAGCAACAAGGCCGGCACTTCCGCCGAAGAGGCGGCAGTCAATACCCGCCAGCCATGGTTCGGCAGTCCTTCCAGCAATTGCAGCCTTAGCGACTCGTCCGCGATGGCAACCAGCAGGAGCGCGTGCGTTTTTATTGTTTCATTGTGCATAAACCCGAGATTAATACCCGAGTCGGCAGCATTGTCAATATTTGACAGAATCTACACAAATAATACTTTTGTGAAAATTGACGATTTCATCCGGATGGAGAGATCAATCCACAAAACGCCGCCAGAAATCCGGGCGCAATTGCTGTTCGATCGCATGACGCAATTCATCGGTTACATTCGCTGAATCAAGGGGCCAGCGCACCAGCATGATCTTGTCCCGCATGCGACCCAATGCCGACAGAATGTCCGGATCAAAGCAGCCTTGCATGGCCAGCACCTGATCAATCGCGGCAGGGGCGGGAATCTTGGCACGTTGCGGACGATCACAGGTCAGCGCATCGAACACATCCACGCAGGCCACAATTCTCGCCGCCAGCGGAATATCCTCACCGCGCAGCGCACGCGGGTAACCGCTCCCATCGAAGCGTTCGTGATGCGATTCGGCAATCACCGAGGCTGTCGCCAGGACAGGATCATTCGCCGAAGCAAGCAAGCGCGCCCCCAGCAGACAATGAATTTGCATTTCATGATGCAGGGACGCATCGAATTCATCCACGCCCAGCAAGGCATCCGGCAAACAGATTTCACCGATGTCATGCAGCGGTGCAGCCAACTGCAGTACATCACAAAAGGCATCGGGCTGGCCGATGGCATGTGCCAGCAGTGCCGCCAGCGTCCCAATCCGCACCACGCTTTCCGTGCTGCCCCCCTTGCGGTACTCGGACAACAAGGCCATCCGGTACAGCATGTCGGTCATCATGCCCTGCCGCGACGCCGTCAATCGTTGTTCGCTTTCCCGCAGGCGATTGATGTCGGCCATCATGCGCTGCATCTGGCCATAAGCTGCCGTGCGCTCGGCGGTCAATTCGCGGATACGGGCAGCCTGATCGCTCTGGGCAGGCGCTAAGTGGTCAATACTGGGCAAGGTGCGCTCATCGAGATCAAGTTCGAAATCGATCTCCGGGAACAGGTGCTCAAGACGTTCGTTCATGATGCCACTCCTTCGGTATTCGCTGTCTGCGCGGCGCCCTCATCCAGCCACAAGGTGAGTTCACCAAGATGAGAGGCTGTCAGTGACGGGTTTTCAACCATCTCTTCCGAGGCCACTGCCACCACCTTGGTCGGCAGCCAGATACGGACAACCGTCCCCTCACCCAACTCGCTATCCACCTGGATTTCACCGTGATGGGCCGTCACGATTTCCTTGACCAGGGACATGCCGAGGCCGGTCCCCGGGATATTGCCGGAGCCATCCGCCCGGAAAAATCGTTCAAAGACACGCGACAGGTCCGCAGGCGTCATGCCGATCCCGTGATCGCGGACCGAGACATCGACCCCCAAGCGCTCACCATTCGCTGACTGCACCGCCTGAATTTCTATCGCGCCGCCATCCGGCGAGTATTTGTAGGCATTGGAGATGATGTTCAGGAAAGCCTGCTGCAATTTGGCCGGATCGCCCTCGATCGAGGGCAGGTTATCGTCGATCTGAACCTGCATGCGTGCTGCCCCTGACTCGCCGTTCATGGCCTTCATGGCACCGATGGCTTCTTGCAGAACCAATCCAGGCTGGACATCCTGCATGTTGAAGACCTTGCCGCCGCGCGCCTCGATCCGGGCGAGATCGAGCAATTCATTGATCAGGTCGGTCAGGCGCCGGGCCTGACGGTGAATGGTGTCAAAAATCTTGAGCGAGCTCTCACGATCGAATTCGCGCATGCGCATCAACTCGACATAGCCCATGATGCTGGTCATCGGCGTACGCAGTTCGTGGGCGGCGGTGGAGAGGAATTCGCTCTTCATGCGGTCGACCTCGGTTTCACGGGTGACATCGCGCAGGTACACCACGATGCTGTTCCCGGAGGTCGGCTCATGCACGCTGACCTGCAGCACGCTGTGCCTGGGCTTCTGCATGTACATCAGGCAACTGCCTGCCGATTTATCATCGCTGCACCCGCAGACCTCCTTGGCAAAACAGTCCGGGAAAGTCTGAGCAGGGTCGGCTCGCCCACGCAGCAGGGCATCGAGCTCCAATCGACCCAGGCCAGTTGCTTCGCCTGCCTGAATCCCCGTCATCCGTTCAAATGCGCGATTGACGAAGGAAATCTTCCCTTGCTCATCGAAATAAATGATGCCGTCCGGGCTCAGGGTGAGGATCACGTCGAGCTGTGACATCAAACGGATGATGCGCTCGGTCGACTGGATGCGATCAGAGATATCGACAATGCTCCCGACCATCCGCAGCGGCTTGCCTTCCGGCGTCATCTCGACCACACGACCATGATTGGCAGCCCAGATCTGACGCCCGTCCGGCAACTCACACTGGTGCTCGAAATAGAAATCTTCGTTACCGGAAGCAAAATGTTGTGCCAGCGCATCCATCAAACGCTCGCGCCACATCGGAGAGAGTCGTGCCAGGAAGGTATCGAGGGTATGCGATCCTTTCACCTGATCCGGGTCCAAACCCAGCACCCGCGCCCAGCTCGGGCTGGTCACAAGGGTATTGGTCACCACATTCCAGTCCCAGATTCCTTCGTGCAAGGCTTCGACGGTCAACGCCAGCCGATGCTCGCTTTCCACCAGCGCCTGCGTGGCTGCCATGCTGGCCGTGATGTCATTCTGAATGCCGATATAGTGGGTAATCTCACCTGCGTCATTGAAAAGGGGCGACAAGGAGAGTTCATTCCAGAAAGGCTGGCCATCCTTGCGCCAGTTTTTCAAGACGACCTTGCACGAGCGGCCGGCCCGAATGGCATTGCGGATTTCTCCGAGCGCAGCCAGATCATCGCCCTCGTGCTGCAGAAGGTTGCAGTTGTGCCCAAGCACTTCGGCCGACGAGTAGCCGGTAATCCGTTCAAACGACTCATTGACGTAGATGACGGGCTGCCCCGGCTGCTTCATGTCCGAAATGACCACCCCGCACGAACTCGAGGCCAGCGCCCGCTCCTGCAGATGCAACTGGTTTTCTGCTTCGACCGCATCGGTAATATCGCGCACGAGACCGCCGATCCGGTTCATCAATCCCTCATTGTCGAGGATCAGATTCATTCGGTTGATGACCAGACGGATACTGCCGTCGGCATGACGAATCCGATAACGCACCTCCTGCAGATGCCCCCCTTCCAGTGCCGACAAGCCCTGCGTGAAGAGCGCCCGATCCTCCTCCAGGATGATTCGGGAAAACAGCGCGGGGTCCTGCAGAAAAGCCTTTGGGGCGTATCCGAAAACGCGTGCCGCCGAAGCACTGATGTAATCCACCGCGCCCCCATCCCGGCTGAGCGCATAGACCACATCATCCACCCCGTCGAGGACGGAACGAAGATGCTCGCGCGCCGCATCCAATTCACGCGTGCGCTTTGCCACGACCTCCTCCTGGCGGTCATAGACACAGCGTAAGGAATAGACCATCTCATTGAAGGCCGTCCCCATCCAGCCGACTTCGTCGCTGCGGACGACTTCGAGTTCGCGCAGTCCTCCGGGGCCGGCACTGGCGATTTCCATGGCGCGGCTGCCCATTTCCCGCAACGGCTCTACATCGCGCGCTGAAAAACGGCGGGCAATCAACATGACAACCCACAAGAGCACCACGATCACCACCAGCAAGACGACCGTCACCAGAATCAAGGGGCGATACGCCACCTCCGGATCTGTCGTCGCTTCAACCTGGATACTCAGGTGATACCGTTTGGCAAACGGGCCGTTCAAGTCCAAGACGACCGGGCTGGCACTCGGGCCACTGAAACTGGCCTGGCGCAGCTTCAACATGCCGCTACCATCCCGAAGGCTGATATTCAACGGCAGTTTCCCCGGCAATGCTGCCTCCGCGACCAGGCGCTTCAGCAACATGTCCAAATCCAGATGGGTCACCAGCACGCCTTCGACCGTTCCCGTCGCCACATACCGTACGGGGAAATGCATGTAGAGGCGGGCTTCACTGATCGCGGGAATAAAATGCAGATGCGGCATTTCATCCAGGGGGCGGACACTCCTGAACTCCGCCAACTCCTCCGCATTCAGATCGCCTGCCAGTACCGTCCCATTGGCATCGACCAGGGCAGGAACGCTCATTTCCGGCACATTGCGACCATATTCGGCCAGGAATGGACGTAGGTGCCCTTGATTACCCGAAGCATCGGCCAGCGCATTTCCGACCAGGGACAAATGAGACAGTCGGTCCATCTCGCCCAAGGCTCGCTCCAGCTCGGATTCAAGGCGCTCGGCCAGGAGGGTGGTGGCCAGACGGACGCGCAATTCAGCCGTTTCGGTGATGTAACGGGCCGTCAGCGGATAGAAAATCACCGTTGCCACCAGCAAGGCACCGGCAGCCACGCCCTGGCTGCGCAGGGCCACGCGGTTCGCCATACTGGTTTCATACCAGACTTGCAGGCGTGCTTTCAGATCATGCCAAAGCGCTGTCATGATGCCTCTCCTTGTGATTACCGCCCTACCCTGACCAAGGCGCCATCCTCGCGGAAGCGGGCAAAATACAGATCCCGCTCGCCCAACGCTTCGTGGCGCTCCGCCGTGAACGGCGGGGCGTAGCGCTTCATCACCCCATCAAACGGGGCAAGATTTTCCAGTGCGGCCCGAACAGCACGCCGATCATCGGTTCCTGCCTGACGAATGGCCATCGCCAACAGATGCACCAGATCATAGGCATGCGCCACACCGACCGCAGAGGGAATCTGCTCCGGTGTCTTCACCTTGAAATGATCCATCGCTCGCTGGGCAAGACGCTTGGCAGGTGGATTGCGGGCCTCGCCGAAGGAGTAGGTCTGCACCACCGAGAAATCGACCTTCTTCAGCGCCTCTCCGGCCATCCGATAAAAATCGCCCCCGGTGATGCCCCAGTGACTCAAAATCGGCAGGCGTTCAGCCTCGGGCAGGCCGGCGATGATTTTGACCATCTGTTCGCCCTCACGCTCGTTGGCAACCAGAAAAATCGCCTCTGCCCCGGCGGTACGCAAGGCGTTGTAACGGGCCAGCAGATTTTCGCCAGCGATCGTCCCCCAGTTGTACCACTCAGTCCCCACCAACTGGACATCCTGACGACCGTTCAACGCTTTCTCGACGGCATCATGATTGCTTCGCCCCCAGGCAATATTGGGCAGCAACATGCCAAAACGCTTGAAGCCGCGCTTTTTCACTTGCAGCAACATTGCCTTCACTGCGAGCGTGTCCGACAAGGAAAGCCGGAATGCCCAGTTTGGCTTCTGCCCGTTATCAACAATGCCATCTGCCGCAGCCCAGGGATCCAGCATGATCATCTCAAGCGAGGGCAACAGCTTGACCTGCTCCAAGGCAACCGGACTGAACTTGCCGGTCATCATCGCGACCAGACCGGGCTGGGCAGCAAATTTGCGCAGATTGTCGGCCCCACGCGCGGGCATGGAGCGATTGTCGAGCACCACCAGAGACAAGGGACGCCCGGGCAGCACACCGCCGGCAAGATTGATTTCTTCCAGTGCAATGCTGGCGCCCAGACGGATGGCATCGTCCGAGGTACTCGTCAGATCGGCAATTTCCAGATCCAGTCCGAGATAGACCGGCGATGCCGCAGGGTCGGCCTGCAACCAACCGCTGGCGAAGAGACAGACGGTTGCGCATGCGGCACGCAAAAAACGGCGTCTCATGATTTTTGTGCCAAATGGCTGTCGACCGTATCGATCAGCTCCAGCGGACTGAAAGGTTTGGTCAGGTAGGCGCTTGCGCCCGCTTGTCGTCCCATTTCGAAGTCAGACTGCTGGCCGCGCGCGGTCAGCATGATGACAGGTGTTTCCTTGATCGAGGGTTCGTTGCGGATTTTCTGGCAGACCTGATACCCATCCAGCGTCCCCGGCATCATGACATCGAGCAGGACCAGATCAGGGCGCAGGGCACGCACCATGTGCCAGCCACTGTCACCATTTTCCGCTTCGTGGATTTCGTTGTTACCCATTTCCAGGGTCATGCGGATCAGGGAACGGATATCGGCTTGATCTTCAATGATCAAAATAACGCTACGTTTGCTCATGATGGATGACTCCCTTCTCAGTTGCTGGCCGCTTGACGCTGACGCAGCATCAGGCGGGTCAAATCTTCGGCATAACGCTTGGCCTGCTCGGCCCCGAGATCCGGATTGACGTCTTCGGGGGGCGCACCGGCGGGCAGTTCGATGAAGAGCGATGTCACGACGCTGTCCTCTTCGTCCAGCCGGACACCACCCCGGTGCAGTTCAACGATTTTTTTACACAAGGCCATGCCCAGACCCAACGTACGCGGTGCCTGATGTGGCGCACCTTCACGGTTATGGGTGGATTGACCAAACGGCATGGCGCTGCGCGACTCCGTTGCCTTGGAGAGCCCCTTGCCATGGTTCTGTATTTGCATGCTGACGAAATTGCCGTGCGGCCGCACCACGATTTCCAGATCGGATTTCACATTGCAATGCATGACCAGATACTCGACATAGCCGTACAGCGCCTCCACGAGCCAGTCCTGGCTGCCATAGACCACCGGCAGTTCGACATTGCCCGGAATATTCAGATGCAGCTTGAGCTTGCGGCCATCCAGCAAACGCTGGGCTCGACCCAGCAGCTTTTTCAGCAGTGGCAACAACTCGATCCGGTCACTCGCCACCACTGGCTTGTTGGCAAACGATTCGGCAAACGCGGCCATCTGGGCCATCTGGCCAACCAGCTTCTCGCCTTCGCGCAGCATGTTTTCAATTTTGTCCCGGGCCACCTGGCGCCCTTCGGCATCCGCCACGGCGCCGCGCATGCAGTCGTGTGCACTCAGGCCAAATGTCTTCAGGCTGTCGCCCAGCTCTGCCTGCAACAGGGTCGCCAGATTCGAAATCACGGTTTGGTAACGCTGCACCTCACCCAGATTGCGGATATTGACCAGATAACCCCCGCCCACAGGCGATTCTGAAATCTTGATCTGGAGAATTTCATCATGGTCAGGCCCGGCCTGAATGGTGAAATTAACCGGCGGTCGGGCATAGCCACGGATCAGGGCGGCCAGCTGAACACGGATTTCATCGGAGGCAAGCGGCTTGCCGACCAGGGCCTTCAATTGCGCCGTGGCCATGCGGTTGGTCAATTTGACGATCCCGTCCTTACCGACAATCATCAGCCCGTCTTCGATGCTATCAACCAGAATTTGCAGATTGGCGGACATGCTCTTCTCTCCTGCTACTGTGATCCCGGTAGGGTTACCGAGACCGCTTCAAATTGCATGCATCAATTCACGCCGGCTTGCTTTTGCCCGGCACAATGCATGCACACTTCACCATGCATTCATGCTAGGACGAACTACGGTCAATGTCTCTGACGACTTCTGACAAGTTCTGACCAGATCGAACAGCCCCCCCCTGAAAAGCAGAAAGGGACACCGCAGTGTCCCTTTCGAGAGATCAGCCCAGCCTTCTGTCAGGCCGGCAAATCGAAACCTTTCAACTTGCGATACATATCGACAGCATAGGAATCCGTCATCCCCGCGACAAAGTCGGCGATTTGCAGCAAACGGATATAAGGATCGGCGGAAGGCTCGCCATCATGGTCGAGAAACTGAGTCGGCAACAGCTTGAGCAACATGCGCTCACGTGTCGTAAAACGCCCGTGCCCTGCCCGCGCCTCAACCGCCTGGGTAAACAAGCCCAGCAAGGCGCCCAGCACCTCGAAACCGGCCGTTTCAATCTCGAGTGCGGGACGCGCGGTATAAATCGTGTCCTTGGCCAGTTTCAAGACTGCTTGCAAAGGCACGGCAATCGGGGACTGCTCGAGCAGTTCGTCATCGAAATCGCCGGACAGAATGGCCTCTTCGTTCTCCAGGAACACCGCGGCCGCACTTTCCAGCAAGCGCCCGATGGCCTTGGCCCGCAGATACTCCAGGCGCTCCTTGGGATCATGCAGGCGGTCCAGGCGCTGCCCATTGACGCTGCTCCCGGCCAGATCCGCGAGCAGGCATTCGGCGTCTTTGTAAGGAACAAAGCCCAAGCGTGCCGCGTCTTCCAGGTCGACGATCAGGTAGCAGGTATCGTCTGCCACCTCCACCAGAAAGGCCAGCGGATGACGTCGCCAGGCCGTGCCGGGAATTCGCTCGATCAGGCCGGTCGACCGTGCGACCTGGGCAAAATTCTCGGCATCCTGCTGAAAGAAGCCGAATTTCTTGCTGCTTTTACCCTCAAGCGTCTCTGGCAAATACGAGGGGCGGGGATATTTTGTGAAGGTGGCCAGCACCGCATTGGTCAGTTGCAAACCGCCCGGATTGGCCGGGCTTTGCAGGCGACTGACAATCCGGAAGCCCTGCGCATTGCCTTCATAACGTTCGAAATCCGCCCGCTGTGCCGGGGTAAAGTCGTGACGTTCGAGCAAACCGGACGTACGAAACCATTCGCGGATAGCATCTTCGCCGGCATGACCGAAGGGCGGATTACCGATATCGTGCGCCAGGCAGGCTGCGGCCACGATGGCGCCAAAATCGCCCGACTCGACCTCCTTGAGGCCATGCCGGGCAATGATTTCGCGCCCGACCACCGCACCGAGCGAACGGCCGACGCAACTCGCCTCCAGGCTGTGGGTCAGGCGGGTACGGACGTAATCACTTTTGGAAAGCGGAAAAACCTGGGTTTTGTCTTTCAGGCGCCGAAACGCCGAGGTAAAGACAATCCGGTCGTAGTCCTGCTGAAAAGCAGTCCGCTCCGGCGTACCCGGTGCCTTGCCCGCACCGATGCGGTCTGCCGAAAGAAGCTTGTCCCAGATTTTGCGCTTACCCATGCCTCATCCATTCCAAATTGATGGACAGGCAGTTTACTCCGCTTCGAGCACCGCCCGCACATGCTCCGGCAACGGCACGGACTTGCCCGTCAAGGTATCCATCCACACAACCTTGGCCGCCCCTTCAGCATAGAGCCGATCATCCCCCTCGATCCGCATCTCGACATAGGTCTGGCAACTGGACCGCCCCACCGCCCCGACAAATGTCCGGACTTCGACCTGCCCCGGATAATTCATCGGGATCAGGAAAGTGCAGCTGGCATTGATGATCACCGGGCCGTCACCGCCAGGACGCACTTCCACCTTCAAATCCTCCAGCCACTCGACCCGGGCCTGTTCCATAAAGCGGAAATACACCGTGTTATTGACGTGACCATAGGCATCCATGTCGCCCCAGCGAATGGGCATTTTTGTCACATGAATCAGTTTCTTGCGGTGTTCCACGAGCCTGCTCTCCTTTTCAAACAAATGCTTGATCTATGTTTTTCCATACTGTACCGTATTGTGAACATAAATTGACAACAATGCGACAACAAGGAGACATCATGGAACGCGAAGCGATGGAATTTGATGTAGTGATCGTCGGTGGCGGCCCGGCCGGGCTGGCATCTGCGATCCGACTCAAACAGCTTGCACAGGAACAGAACAGCGACCTTTCCGTTTGCCTGATCGAAAAAGGGGCCGAAATCGGGGCCCATATTCTTTCCGGCGCCGTGATGGACCCGCGCGCCCTGACCGAGCTGCTCCCAAACTGGCAAGCCGATGGTGCTCCCCTTCTGGCGCCGGTCTCCGAAGACCGCTTCTTCATTTTGTCCGAAACCGGTGCCACCAAGGTGCCGAACGCCTTGTTGCCCAAATGCTTTCACAACGAAGGCAATTATGTGATCTCGCTAGGCAACGTCTGCCGCTGGCTGGGTGAGCAGGCCGAAGCCCTCGGTGTCGAAATCTACCCCGGCTTTGCCGGTGCCGAAGTGCTGTTTGACGAGAACGGCGCCGTCAAGGGCGTGGCCACCGGTGACATGGGCCGTTTGCACGATGGTTCGGAAGGCCCGAACTTTCAGCTGGGCATGGAACTGCATGGCAAATACACCTTCTTTGCCGAAGGCTGCCGCGGCCATCTCGGCAAACAACTGATCGAGCAGTTCGACCTGAACCGCAACGCCGACCCGCAAACCTACGGCATCGGCATCAAGGAACTCTGGGAAATCCAGCCCGAGAAGCATCAGCTTGGTCTGGTCGTGCACAGCGGCGGCTGGCCGATGCAATCCGATACCTACGGGGGCGGCTTCCTCTACCACCTGGAAAATAATCAGGTAGCAGTCGGTTTCGTGGTCGGCCTCGGCTACAGCAACCCGCACCTCTCTCCTTTTGAAGAATTCCAGCGCTACAAGACGCATCCGGAAATCCGCAAGTTCCTCGAAGGCGGCAAGCGCATCGCCTACGGCGCCCGCGCCCTCACGGCCGGCGGCCTGCAATCGCTGCCAGAACTCGTCTTCCCGGGCGGTGCACTGATCGGCGACGATGCCGGTTTCCTCAATGCGGCCCGCATCAAGGGGTCGCACTGCGCCATCAAGACCGGGGCACTCGCCGCAGAGGCCTGTTTCGCCGCGCTGAGCACCGAGCGTCAGCGCGACCGGCTGGATGCCTATCCGGAAGCCTTCAAGAACAGCTGGCTCTACGAAGAACTCCATCAGGCACGCAACTTCAAACCCTGGATGAACAAAGGCCTGAAACTCGGCTCGATCATGTTCGGCATCGATCAGATCGTTTTCGGCGGCAAGGCCCCATGGACGCTGCACAACACGACGCCCGACCACGCCAAGCTGAAGCCGGCCAGCGAGTGCCCGAAGATCGACTACCCCAAGCCGGACGGCGTCCTTACTTTCGACCGCCTCTCCTCGGTGTTCCTGTCCTCGACCAATCACGAGGAAGATCAGCCCTGCCACCTGCAACTCAAGGATGCCAGCGTCCCCATATCGGTCAACCTGGCACGCTACGATGCGCCGGAGCAGCGTTTCTGTCCGGCCGGTGTGTATGAAATCCTCGGTCAGGAAGAAGGCAATCCGCGCCTCCAGATCAATGCCCAGAACTGCGTGCATTGCAAGACCTGCGACATCAAGGACCCGACCCAGAACATCAACTGGGTTGTCCCGCAAGGGAGCGAAGGACCGACTTATCCGAACATGTAACCCTCTGATGAACGGCAGTTGGCGGCCAACTGCCGTTTATCGGTTTATAATCCCGGGGCTTAACCCCACAGGGAGAACATCGAAATGGGCTTTCTCGCCGACAAGAAGATTCTGATTACCGGTCTGCTGTCCAAGCATTCCATCGCCTACGGTATCGCCAAGGCCTGCCATCGCGAAGGTGCCCAACTCGCCTTCACCTACCAGAACGAGCGCTTCGAAGACCGTATCAAGAAGTTTGCTGCCGAATTCGGCAGCGACATCACCATCCCGGTCGACGTCAGCAGCGACGAACAAATCGACGCCCTCTTCGTTGAACTCGGCAAGCGCTGGGACGGTCTGGACGGTCTGGTCCATTCCATCGCCTACGCACCGACCGAAGCCATCGAAGGTGACTTCCTCGAAGGCATTTCCCGCGAAGCCTTCCGCATCGCGCACGATGTCTCCTCCTACAGCTACGCTGCACTGGCCAAAGGTGCCCGTCCGATGATGCAAGGCCGCAAGGCCGCCCTGCTCGCTCTGTCTTACCTGGGCGCAGAACGCACCATGCCGAACTACAACACCATGGGCCTGGCCAAGGCCAGCCTGGAAGCTGCCACGCGTTACCTGGCTTTCTGCCTCGGCCCTGAAGGGATTCGTGCCAACGCCATTTCGGCCGGCCCGATCAAGACCTTGGCTGCTTCCGGTATCGGCAACTTCGGCAAGCTGCTCGCCTACAACTCGCACAATGCCCCGCTGCGTCGCAACGTGACCATTGAAGAAGTCGGCAATGCCGCCGCCTTCATGCTGTCCGACCTGGCCAGCGGCATCACCGGCGAAATCACCTACGTCGATGGCGGCATGAACACCACCGCCCTGGGCAACGCCGACCCGCTGCCGAACGCCTGATCATTGGCCGGCGGCGCATCGCGGTGCGCCAAGACAAAACGCCTCAGCGGCTTGACCGACTGAGGCGTTTTTCATGGTGCAGTCAGCGCACGAATCCGGTTTTTAGGTATTTCCGATGGTCGACCGTCAGGAAGGCACAAAATGGACAACGGGCATCCCTGCGGTACAAGCGTGCCGCCCCCCGCCAAAACAAAGGGCACCGCGCTGGGTGCCCTTGCGGCCAGCCCGCTGGGGGCTGGCGAGATATGCGTACGGTGACTTAGTGCTTCAGATTCGCTGCGAACACAGCGCGAGCCTTGTCGGACACGTGGAATTCGTTGAAAGCGCGCTGGATGTCGGCTTCGTTCGAACCGTTGGAGTGATCCTCGAAGCAGATGCCGATCGTCTTGCCGTTGGCAGCCAGCGTCTGGAAGGCATAACGCCAACGCTGTGCTTCGGCGAGGCGCTCACGCAGTTCTACCTCGTTGGAAATCGTAATGCCAGCCTTTTTCAGGGAATCCAGGAAGTGCTCGAAGGATTCGTTGCTCAGACTACCCATTTCTATCTCTCCGTTTGATGTGCGGTGTTGATCACCATGAGCCGAATAACGCGGGGCATTTCGCTCGGTTGACACGAAAGTGATAAAAATTTTTCACCCTGTTTCAGGCACAGCGCGTCACCCCGTCCGCCCCCCGACAATGCGATAATGGCGCCCCATGAAAAAGCAGAACACCCCCGCCGACATTCCGGAGATCCGTCCCGGCCAGTCCATTGATTTGCTGAAGGAATTACATATCCTGACGCGCGATGGCAAACTGAATCAGGACACCCGCCGCAAGTTGAAACAGGTCTATCACCTGTACCAGTTCATCGAGCCCTTGCTCGATGGCGCACAGACCCTGGTCGACCACGGTGCCGGCAAGTCTTACCTCGGCTTCATCCTGTACGACCTGTATTTCAAGGCACTCGACGCCGGCGAAATCGTCGGCATCGAAACCCGCACGGAACTCGTCGAGAAGTCACGCGAACTCGCAGCACGCCTGAACTTTCCGCGCATGCGTTTTCTCGCCTGCACGGTGGAGGATTCCTTCACCTCGACCGAACTGCCGGCCACAGTCGACGTGGTCACCGCGCTGCACGCCTGCAACACCGCGACCGATGACGCCATCCGCTTTGCTTTGGCCCGCAACGCCCGCCACGTTGTGCTCGTACCCTGCTGCCAGGCCGAGGTGGCCGCCGCCATGCGGGCCCGCAAGAACGACTCGCTCTCGAAAACCCCGCTCTCCGAACTCTGGCGCCACCCGATCCATACGCGCGAACTGGGCAGCCACCTGACCAACGTGCTGCGCTGCCTGCTGCTGGAATCGCATGGTTACGAAGTGACCGTGACCGAACTCGTCGGCTGGGAGCACTCGATGAAAAACGAACTGATCATCGCCTCCAAGCGCCCGAATGGCGGCAAGCCGCGCAAGAACGCCCGTGAACGCGCCGAAGCCATCCTGCGTGAGTTCAATCTCGACGAACTTACGCCGCGTTTCATTTACTAAGACAGACCAGCACTCGCCGCACCCCCTCATTGGACAGCATGACCCGCCCCCAACACCCTATCGAACTCCTCGCACCGGCCAAGAATGCCGATTTCGGCATTGAAGCCATCAAGCACGGCGCCGATGCCGTCTATATCGGCGGGCCCTCTTTCGGCGCCCGCTACGGCGCCGGCAACGAATTGGCCGACATCGCCCGCCTGTGCGACTTTGCGCATCACTACCGTGCCAAGGTCTTCGTCGCGGTCAATACCATCCTCCACGACGCGGAGCTCGAAGCCGGCCGTCAGCTGTGCTGGGACCTCTACAATGCCGGTACCGATGCCCTGATCATCCAGGACATGGGCCTGCTGGAAATGGACCTGCCGCCGATCCAGTTGCACGCATCGACCCAGACCGACATCCGCAACCCGGCCAAGGCCAAGTTCCTTGAAGACGCCGGTTTCTCGCAGCTGGTACTGGCGCGCGAGATGAGCATCGAGGAAATCCGGAAGGTCGCTGCGGACACCACGCTGTCGCTCGAATATTTCGTGCATGGCGCGCTCTGCGTCGCCTATTCCGGCCAGTGCTACATCAGCCACGCCCACACCGGGCGCAGCGCCAATCGCGGCGAATGTTCGCAAGCCTGCCGCCTGCCCTACACGCTGGTCGACGACAAAGGCAAGGTGATCACCGAAAACCAGCACCTGCTGTCGATGAAGGACAACAACCAGTCCGACAACCTGCTCGCGCTGATCGAGGCTGGCGTCAATTCCTTCAAGATCGAAGGTCGCCTCAAGGACCTCTCCTACGTCAAGAACATCACCGCGCATTACCGCACGCTGCTCGACGAGATCATTGATGCCCATCCGCAGTACGCCCGCGCCTCCAGCGGCCGCTCGACCTTCACCTTCACGCCGCAGCCGGACAAGACTTTCAATCGCGGCTACACCGACTATTTTGCCGGCGGCCGTCAGGATGATATCGGCGCCTTCGACTCCCCCGCTTTTGTTGGCGAACTGATCGGCGAAGTCACGGAGATTGGCGATGGCTGGCTCATCGTGCACACCGATCAGGATTTCCATAACGGCGACGGCGTCTGCTTCCATGACGCACACGGCGACGTTCAGGGCATGCGCATCAACACGGTCGAGCACTGCGCCCGGGGTCAGAAGCTGTTCCCGGCGGAAATGCCGGCCGATCTGAGCGAAGGGGCCAGCCTCTTCCGTAACCGCGACCAGGCCTTTGAACGTGCACTGGAAAAAGACTCCGCCGACCGCCGCGTTGCGCTGCAGGCCCGCCTTGCGGAAACCGAAACTGCCTTCCAGCTCACCCTGACCGATGAAGATCAGGTCTCGGCGACGGTCGACCTGCCCAAGGACGACAAAATCGGGCGCGACCTCGCGCAAAACCCGGAAGCTGCGCTCGGCAAACTGAAAGAAAACCTGGGCAAATTCGGCAACACGATCTTCACCTGTACCGGCGTCGAGCTTGCGCTTGAACAGCCGTGGTTCCTGCCGGTCGGCGCCATCAATGCGCTGCGCCGCGAGGCCACCGAGCGCCTGATCGCCGCCCGCCTGGCCAACCACCCGCGCCCGCAGCGTGACCAACCCGCTGCCAATCCGGTGCCCTACCCGCAGGACGAACTCACCTATCTTGGCAACGTCTTCAATGCGAAGGCCCGCGCCTTCTACGAGAAGCACGGCGTCAAGCTGATCGAGGAAGCCTACGAAGCCGGCAACGAGAAAGGCATGGTCTCGCTGATGATCACGCGCCATTGCCTGCGCTACAGCTTCAACCTGTGCCCGAAGGAAGTGAAATACATCAAGCCGGACCCGATGACGCTGATCAACGGGAACGAGAAACTGGTCCTCAAGTTCGACTGCCAGGCCTGCGAAATGCACGTCATCGGCAAGATGAAAAAAGGCGTGACGCTGAACCTCGGCACCATCCGCCCCAACAGCTGCGGCTGATTCAGGCGGGACGCCCCGCACCCGGCAAACAAAAGCCCCTGCCGCATGAGCGCGACAGGGGCTTTTTCATGTCTATCCGCAATGTGGCAGCTCTGTTCCGCGTATAGCAATGGTGTCGCTGCCGTCCTTATTGCTCTTGAAAACCGTTGCGGAGGTGCCGTTTGAGGTATTGGCGAGTTGATTGATGAAGCTGTAGCCAGTGGCGGGGTCGGTAAAGGCTATGGCTTGCTGATCTGCAAAGATATTTCCCTCGTTGATCGTTCTCGCCTTCAAGTAAGTACGCAAACTTACAGCGCTATCAAGAATCACAGACGTCAAATCCAAATAGGAAGCCTGAAGCATCCACGAATAGTTCGTTGCTTTAGTCAAATCGAAAATCATTTTGCTTGCTCCTGCTTGATAGGCTTGAGTGTCTTGAAAATCAATTCGTGTATTGAAACTATCGGTCCGCACGTACCCGCCGTTCCTCGCGCTGCATAGAGTCCATTGACGAAGCGTTCGAACCAACCACCGGCATAGTTGATGTTGACGTCGCGGCTAAGCACCTCTCCGGTGCGTCTAACGCGGATATGCGATCCACTGCGGATATAGATATCTTGTGAATCACCCTTGTCCATTTCGTAGATATATTTGGTCATCGGCGTTATTCCCATTTCTCGGATAACTCTGCCATCAGGTTGACGAACCAAGCGGGAGGGTTCCCCCCCTAACTCGGTTCCCTCTACAACTCGATACCCATATTTCGTAATCCATTCCTCGTATGGAGGACCGCTCGGATCATCAAACCCCTCCACTCCCTCGACAACGCGATAGATATGTAGCCCACCCTCCGCCTCGCACATCTGTGTGAGCTTGATCCGGCCGTAGATGGCGTCGGCGCTCGGGATCAGGATGGCGGCAACGACGATGAGCGTCTTCCCCCAATATGTGTCGATACAGATGAAGATTTTGGTGACTCCCCAGATGTAGCCACCGATCAATGCCAGCACCAGCAATCCGCCCATTTACGCCACCTCCAAATTTTGAATACGGGGAACTAAAGAAAAATTCGAATAGGACGCGAGTGAATCGAGTGGCTGCAGCAATACGACTGAAAAGCCACTCAATTAATCTTTCTGGGCGAGGACCTTCCAAGCTGCATCAAAGCGCTTTGCTTGGACTGAAGACATTTTAGCGACTATGTACGCATCTACATTTACATCCGTTCCAAGTTTCAAATTTTCGGCATATGCTGCAAAAGCCGTTTCAGCATATTTCAGATAATCAGCGATACTTGGCATGGCTATTCTCCTCTTTTAAGGAATACGGACTTAATTACCCACTCGTCATCAGTTTTGTAAATTGGGCAACGCTTGCTAGTTGGGTGATCAATGACGATGAAGTCACCACCTGATCTCCCATAGGAAATTGCTTCGCCCATCAATTTGCTATCAAAGCGGCGATAAATGCGCGTTGAGAAACGACGCAATTCACCTTCTCCTTTGAAGGCATCGCCATGTTTGATATCAACTATCTCCATTACATAGAGATAGTCTGGCCCCAAGCGATCTTCTGGTTTCCGCTCTCGCCATCCGGGAAACGGGTCGCCCCAACGGTCGAACATTTCTGGGGACAGCGTCACCGTCTCATACACTTTGACGCCACCATCGTTCTTACATAGTTCTTCCATCTGGCGGTCAAGCGCATATTTCTCACAGCCTGCCAACCCCAGCCCAACTATAAGTATGGCAATTGCCAAGATGCCTTTTAGGTATTGACCATTCATGCTGCTGTATTGACCCAGTAAAAACCTGCTCAGGTGTTAACCTTGAAGGAGTGACCCGAGATGAGCATGGTGATGGAAGAAG